>NZ_PDYW01000004.1:0-246419 GCF_002743245.1 Sporosarcina sp. P26b | reverse complement strand
CAAGTTGTGCCACTATAAAACTTCCTCTCATTGTTTGTCTCGTAACTTCAATGATACACGAAATTTTATAGTGGCATTTTTTTATTTGAATTTAGATGGCTAACTTGATTGTACAATTGGCCACATATTTATTTATAATGCAATCGAGATTGTGAAGGATTACACTTAAACTAACGGGGCAGGTTAGTTGAACAAGGAAAAAGTTCATTTAATGTTATAATCATAAAAAAAACAAGGGGGTGTTTAGTTGGATTACCTTCCAAAGAAAAGTGAAATATTGCTTGATGAAGAAACTGAGGAGCAAGAATTTGTTAAAATAATTAATTCCATTTACAAACAGGAATGTTATATCTATGCCATTATTCCTGAATGGGAAGAAGAGTTATTTAAAGAACTTTCAAATAATTTTATTATAATTAATAAGTTTCCGTTCCCTCTAACACGCATTTTCCCAAGAACAATAGGGTTTTTAGGGTATGTGAAAGATAGGAAAAAACAATATGTATACGAATTTTACTTACGGTCTACAACAATGGACTTAGTGTTTTCAGAGACTGATGTATCTCAACATTTAAATATATTAAACAAGAAGAATATTGATATTTACAACATATTTGAATCAAATAAAATCCCTCACATAACCATTGGTCCTGATGGTCAATGGCTAAATATAGTTGAGTATTGAATCATTCCTTACTGAACTAACGGGCGCGATTGTGGGTGCGAAATGTTCCTAACTCAAATGAAATGTGGTCACACAATTTCGGTAAAGGTTAGGCAGTTTTAGGTTTCCTAAAACTGAAGGATTATGTCGAGAAGTCGAATGAGGAGGTAACGCTCTGAAAGGCTTCCCCTGCGTCGAGTAGCACGCTGATTAGTAAGGAAAAGCGTGTTATAAGCTCGGCTAATAGGCGTGAGAATTTACCGTAACAGTTTGGCTGACGAAAGCCTACCCGATGGGGTGGTGTAAATCATGATGCTTGGGTTGAACAAATATGGTGAGAATGCAATGTAAATACAAGAACATACTGTATTGCTGACGAACCTCTGAATGTACAGGTCTAGACGCGCATTTTATAGAAATATAATTACTACCATATGTAGGGTTAGCTATGGATGAGTAAGAATCCGCAATATAAAAATCCATCTTGTGTTACAGGCACATGCAATGCTAACAGGCTCATAGGAGGCACCTAAGTTTGTTCCATAATAGATATAATTCAACATTGTAAGCTGATAACGTGGAGGGCTTACTCTCGATGATGCGGTGAAAAGGAAAAGAATCGTGAGATTAGCGATTGTATAACTTTTCTTTATATCAGTGAAAGTGGTGGCACAGTACCGTCGAAGCGTGTAATGAACGTGGAGGGATAGCCACTAGACTAGTGAAAGATTCATTCAACCATGCAAGACAGTTCTTATACGATTAATAAGGTTCTTGTAAGACTAATAGAGGTTCAGCTCCAAAGGAGCCACCGACTTGTTAAAACGTAAGAAACTGAGGCACAACGAGTATTATGATATGCAATATCATTTCGATTCTCTATACGCTCAGAGTGCTAATGGTCAAAATTTTTATGGGTTACTCGATTTAATGCAATCCGATGAAAACATTCGATTAGCTTATCGCAATATTAAACGAAATACTGGCAGTAAAACATGTGGATATGATGAACTAACGATTGAAGATATTAGTCACTTAACCGTTGTAGAAGTTGTATCTACGATACAAGGAATGTTTGGACGTTATTCCCCCAAAGCCGTTCGAAGGGTATTTATCCCGAAGGCGAATGGGAAAACACGTCCTTTAGGGATTCCGACTATTTGGGACAGATTGTTCCAACAGTGTATTCTTCAAGTGCTTGAACCCATCTGTGAAGCAAAGTTTTATAAGCACAGCTATGGTTTTAGACCAAATCGTAGTACACATCATGCGAAAGCCAGGTTCGAGACACTCATTAATCGGGCGTGTCTATATCACTGTGTGGACGTCGATATCAAAGGATTTTTCGACAATGTAAATCATGCCAAACTATTAAAACAAATGTGGTCACTTGGTATCCGTGATAAAGCATTACTCTCTATTATTTCACGTCTCTTAAAAGCCGAAATTATAGGAGAAGGATTCCCAACCAAAGGCACCCCACAAGGGGGAATATTATCGCCCTTGTTATCTAACATTGTATTAAATGAACTGGATTGGTGGATTAGTCATCAATGGGAAAGCTTTGAAACACAAAAGTCTTATCAATCATATGCTGGCAGATACAATGCATTGAAAAAATCGAATCTGAAACACTGTTATATTGTGAGATACGCTGACGACTTCAAAATACTATGTCGTACTCGTTCGCAAGCGATAAAAATGCATTATGCAGTGAAGGATTTTCTTCAAACAAGGCTTCACCTTGAAATTAGCGAGGAAAAATCTAAAGTGGTGAACTTAAAGAAAAACTCTTCAGAGTTTTTAGGGTTTCGTATTAAAGCACATCGAAAGCGAACCAATAAAAGAACGCTGTATGTCGCCCGATCCCATATGACCAAAAAGTCACTGGATAATGCACAGGTAAAGCTTAAACAAGCAATAAAGGTGATCCAGAAACACCAATCACCTGAGAATGTTTGGCGATTCAATACGATAATAATGGGAATACAAAATTATTATTCCGCAGCATCTCACATTACAAAAGACTTAAATGAGCTGAGCGGTCGTCTTAATAAAGCGTTATTTAATCGTTTAAACGAAATGAGGAAAGAGGCAACGTTCCAGGAATTCACAAAAACCTTACAAAAACGGTATAAAGGGTACGAATGTAAACTTTATAAAATAAAAGGATCGGTCATTGTTCCCGTTCATGCCCAACGTTGTAAAGTAAATCTTAATTTCTCACAATCCATCTGTAACTACACTACCGTAGGTAGAAATAAAATTCATCAAAGTTTGCGAGCAATTAATAAACAGGTACTTGCTTATGTGATGAAGCAATATATACCAAGTCGTTCCATTGAATATAACGACAATCGGATTAGCCGATTTATTGCACAATACGGAAAATGTGCTGTTACAGGTATTGAATTAGGTCGGAACGACTGTCACTGTCATCATAAAATCCCGTTTCACCTAACTCAAGATGATTCATATGGGAATTTAATGATGGTAAATGAGCAAGTCCATCGTCTCATTCATATGAGAAATCGAGAGAAAATACACGTGCTTTTAAACGTTCTAAAGTTAAATGTAAAACAACTTGAAAAGGTCAATGAATTGCGTAGGTTATGCCTGAACGAAGCAATCTGATTCTACATTTCATCTTGCATATACATAAAAACAGTGAATGAATTGGATTAGTTGGAACGCCGTATGCGATGAAAGTCGCACGTGCGGTGTGAAGTGGGGGAAAAGCTGGCGATAACTTCAAAAGTTTACCTATCACTATAAGAAGCTTATTAGTAGTCGCTTAGTTGATCGGAGCGGAAGCCGGCTCCGGGAGGATCAGTGGGACAGGTGAAACACCCATCGAAGCGTAGCGAAGAGGTGTGGTTCACCGTCCGCCCATAGGACACGCGTCCGGCTGCAACGCAGAACAACGTTCTCAAAAGCTAATTAACCGACTCCAAGTAAAAATGCTATCTTTCATTACGAAAGATAGCATTTTTACATGGTTTAAAGAATTTACACCCACTCCACTACATCCTCCAACGAACGTCGTGTTTTCGGACGCGCAGGATCCGCTTGACGATAACCAAACGCTGCCAATACAGACGGCATAAACTCTCCATCTCCAAGCAACCCTTCATCTGCCAGCACCTTCTCAAGCCCAACAGGACTATGGCGTGGAATCTATACCGATCATTGCAGCTGCTGTCAACATATTACCAAGCGCAATATACGTCTGCTTAGATGACCAATCCAACAATGAACGTTCAGTATCTAAAATATTATTAAGCTCTTGGAAATTCTTATAGTGGCCAGACACCGTTTCAATCATTCCAGCCGGCATCTGCTGAATGTCTTTCATTTGGCTGATTAAGTACTCAGAGTCATAGCGCACACCTTTACGAGCAAGCAAAATGATGAAATGGCTCGCAGTTCTTAACTTTTCAACTGCGCCAGGGCAGACAGGCATTAACTTATCACGCATTTCAGGACTCTGTACGACTAGAAACTTCCAAGGCTCTGAACCTAATGAACTGGGTGATAGTCTGCCTGCTTCGAGAATATAAGCGAAGTCTTCATCCGAAATTACTTTTGTTTCATCATATAACTTTGTCGCATGACGAAATTGAAATGCATCGAGTACTTGTTTCTTGATCTGTTCAGTCTGTGTTCTCAATTAAATCACGCCCTCAGTAAATACATATTCTTCTATCTTACGAATAGGGGAGAGTAAACTCAACTTACTAGACTACAGACGAAAAAACCGATTGGAGTAAAATATCCAATCGGTTGAAATAAATTAAAATACTTTATCGCCATTGAAAATAGAATTCTTTACAATCACATAGTCAACAGTGCGGATCGAGCTTAATGTCTTGCCGCCTGAATAGGAAATAGCAGACTGAAGATCTTGCTCCATTTCAATCAATGTGTCTTTCAATGGTCCCTTATATTCCACGAACATTTTTTTGCCCTCAACATTCTTCTTTTCGCCTTTTTGGAATTCAGAAGCCGAACCAAAATATTCCTTATATAATTGACCATCTTGCTCCACAGTCTGTCCGGGAGATTCCTCGTGACCTGCGAATAATGAGCCAACCATGACCATGCTTGCGCCAAAACGTACAGATTTAGCGATGTCGCCATGTGTGCGAATTCCGCCGTCTGCGATAATTGGTTTAGATGCAGCTTTTGCACATAAGCGAACAGCCGCTAGTTGCCAACCGCCTGTGCCAAATCCTGTCTTGATTTTCGTAATGCATACTTTCCCTGGCCCGATACCGACTTTCGTTGCGTCAGCACCTGCATTCTCCAATTCACGTACAGCTTCAGGTGTGCCAACGTTACCTGCAATGACAAAGCTCATCGGCAAATGCTTTTTGATATGCTGGATCATGCGGATGACTTGATTGGAATGACCGTGTGCGATATCGATGGTGATGAATTCAGGAACTTGTGCATCAATCGCCAATTGCTCAACGAATCCGTACTCTTCTTCTTTAACACCGACACTGATCGACGCAATTAAACCGCGAGCGTGCATATCTTTGATGAAATCTACTCGTGTTTCAGGATTGAAACGATGCATTATATAGAAATAGCCTTCCTCTGCTAATTGAATCGCAATTTTTTCGTCAATAATCGTTTGCATGTTAGCGGGAACGACCGGTAAACGAAACGTGTGACCACCTAACATAACGGATGTATCACATTCTGAGCGGCTTTCTACCACACATTTTGCTGGAACTAGCTGTATATCTTCATAGTCAAATACGGTTTCCATTACAATCACCTCTATAAACGAATGTTTTTATAAAATCATGTTGGATTGTTCGTCCTTTTGTAATTTACATGATTTTCAATTCGATGTCAACGCTCTCATAGCAATTTCCTCTTGAAATGTGACACAGTCAGTAAGACGACTAGGGTTGCGATAAACAAAGTAATAGCGTAAGGAATCCATAAGTCTAATGGTGTCAGTTCACCAGTTAATAGTTTGTGCGAAGCCGTCAGTAGTTCAAGGGGATTCCATTTAGCTGAATTCGGAAATATAGCTACAATAAATAAGAAAATCACGACAAGTAATGTGACGAGTGTTCCGCCATAAGGCGTCGCGAATAAAGTGTTGCCCCATAATGTAACCGCTAGTAAAAGTATGCCGAATACATAAAGACAACTAGCTGCAAATAGTAGATGGTGCAGTTGACTTTGATCCCAGTAATAAGCGGTATAAGCGTATGTGATAGTGAATGCCAGCGCGATAGCTAGCGTCCAATAACAAAGTGCCATAAAGAACTTTGTCGTAATGACGGTGCTGCGGCGTAATCCTTTCGTCAGCAAAATCACTAGCGTACCTTTCTCCAGCTCCTTCGACATCATCGTACTGAATAATAGAATAAACACGATCAATCCCATTTGTGGAACGTTTTTATAGAATTGCATCCAAGAGTCAAGTGCGCTAGGTTCAGGCAGATTGACGAATGCACCTTCAGGCATGAATTGTTCAAACAGAAGGGGAGTGATTTTTGCCGTGAAAGGGTTCAATATACCAAGAATCGAGAAAATGACTATAATCAGCAATAGCTTATACGACTTTACACTTTCGAACCATTCTTTCTTTAAAAAGCCGAGCCACTGGTTCATTCCAGCACCTCCAATACTAGTTGCTCAAGTAAACGTGTTCGAGGATGCATCGATTGGATGAGGATATTTTGGTTGATGAGTGCTTGCATGAAAGCCATCTGTGAACTATCGTCATGTAAACTTACAATTAATTGGTTGTTCTCTACCTTCATGTCAAAGGCAGTGTGTTGCAAGCGTTCCATCACTTCGTCTGCACATATGGAAAAAGTAAAGACGAATTGTCCTGTGGATTGTTGTTTCAGATGAGCCAACTCATCTTGGAATATAATAGTACCTTCATGTAACATGGCGACGTGATCACAGATTTGTTCTGCGTCAGAAACGATATGCGTGGAGAAGAAAACCGTTGTTTCCGCTTTCGCCTTTTGTAGAATAGAAAGAATTTGCGCACGACCAGCTGGGTCCAGGGCGGAAGTCGGTTCATCGCAAATAAGAAGTTTCGGTTTGTTTAGTAATGCTTGTGCGATTCCCAGTCGTTGTTTCATTCCTCTTGAATACGTGCTAATTAAAGAATGAGTTCCTGCTAACCCTACCAATTCAAGTAATTCAGCAATTCTTTCTTGGCGTTCTATTTCAGCTATATTTGTAATGACTGCACATAACTCTAAATACTGCGTTGCGGTATAGAATGGATAAAATTCAGGAACGTCCGGCAAGTAGCCAACATATTGATTGGACTTGGTTTCCCCGAACGTCACGGGTTCACCTGCAATCGTGATAGACCCAGCATTGAGCGGTAACAAACCGAGCATACATTTCATCAGTGTCGTCTTGCCCGAGCCATTGGCACCGACAAATCCAAAAATAGTATGTTCGGGGATATTGAGATGGATATCTCGTAACACTTCATGGTTCCCAAATCTCTTCGTTACTCCATTAATTTGTACGACCATCGTGATCACCTCTTCCGAAAACGAAATATATCAACGGTCCGATAAATTGCACTAATAGAACGATCAACAACCACATTACTAGATTTCCGAAGCGGTAATGCGGATGACGAACGACGTGGATCGCTGAAAAGATAGCTAGACCTAGTTGTAAAATAATGAGTGGAATTAAAAATGGCAAGTATTCTATTAGTAAAGCCATATCTGTATTCATGAACACCCCTCCAATCCAAAGCGTAGTCTTTGTTGTAACTCCTGCATTTCATCGTCTTGTTTAAATGACTCAAAGAATGGCGCATCCATCGACTCTAGTATGGATTGCTTGATAATTTCGGTATTGCGTGGTGCGTTTGTGCCTAAATCCAATTGTTTTAACCAACTTTCCAGCAAGTCGAAGTATTCATCACCGCGTAATGAAAAAGGAAATAGATCATGAACACATACATCTACATACTTCTTTAAGTATAGATAGAGTAACGTTCGGTTGGATGAAAGGGCTGCACATTGTGCTACGCTAAAATAAAATTGCAAGCACACATTTGGATGGAGTGTCCGCATCGAATATAGCTCAATTAATCCTTCTATTCGGTGGATGGTTTCATTAAATAGTTGTTCATTTGAAGCGGAAAGTCGTAAATAGAGAGGACTGCTGCCAACAAGTTGAATTACGTTTTGATACATCATGACTTGAATGACACGCATCGCTTCCTCTTGGTCGCCCAGTTGTTCATGGGCGGTAGCTAGCAGAATTTCATCACCAATACTCGGCTTGATGACGCCGTCCAATAATTCCAATGTCGTTTCAGGACGCGCCTGCATCAATGCGACAGTTGCACGCAAAGAATTTGCTTGTCGCAATACCCAGACATCTTCACTCAGTTGACCAATCCGTTCCAGCCAGCAATCAGTTTTTTGCAACACAGAATGACTATCTTCGCTCAGCATATGATGGTTGAGCAATAAAATACTCATTTGCAGCAGGAATGCAGGATCGTGATAGTAGATTTTGACTTGTGATTCTACTTCCGTATAGACATGCGAAAACGGTTCTTTACCAAAGCGGGCAGCGAATTCGTAATAGTGAGTTTGAATGGCTTCTTTAGAAAGTTGCCGTTCATAGCCAAGTAATTCATCAACCGTAAGTTCAAAATAAGAAGCAATTTGAGGTAGCAATGTAATATCCGGATAGCTCAATCCCTTTTCCCATTTAGAAACGGAGGCTTTCGATACCAGACAGTGAGCAGCTAGTGTATCTTGAGTAATCTTAAGTCGCTTTCGTTCCTGTAAAATAACAGCGCCTATTCGTAGCATGGATTCACACCTTTCTCTTCTATTTCAGTTTACGGTAAAGCGACTGTTGATTCAATCAACTGTTAGATGATTTACGAAGCGAAGAGTCAACTGAGTAGAGTTATGTAGAAGAACACAAAAAAGCCGGTCTATGAAAGACCGGCTTCTCGTCATACGCTTATTGATTCGAAAGCTTCTAAAATATTCTTTTTTGGTTTTGCTTGATATTGAAGAACCTTATCAGTCGCATCGTATGAATCTCCATAGAAATCTTGGTCTTTGTAGGTGTGAATTTCTTCGTAGGTTGTTTTCATCGCGCTGAATACTTCTTTTTCATCCGCTTTTGAAGACTGCGGGGGTGCCCAGTATAGAATTTCGAGGATTGTTTGTTCACCAGTTGCCAATGAACGACGGTTATAACCAATATTCCGTGCGTGCGTGAAGTCTTCACGTGCATAGAACTTCAGTCGTTTCTCAGTATCTGGTTCTGATTCGTCTACTGGTTCAACTTCCAGTAAAATAGGTTTGTTCTTGGTTTTCAACGAATCCAATAGTTTTTTTCCTAACCCTTCACCACGTGCGGCTGAAGATACGAAAAGATAGTCAACGAAAACGAAGTCTTCCGTCTCAACGTACATTAATACGTGCTTCGGACCTTCCTCTTTATAGTAGACATTGCTCTTGTCATTCAGTAATGTCTCCATATGTTCCTGTGACTTCATCTCTTCAATCGGAAAATACTCTTTTAATTTGTTGTACCAATGCATGTGTTAAATTCTCCTCCGTAGGTAATCTAGTGTACCAGGAGCTTTTTGTTTGGGGTTCAAACAATAGTGAGGAAAAAAGTGGTCAGAAAAAAATCCTCTTACCTTAGTATACTCTTTTATGGGAGAAAATAAACCTTTTTTTATAAATAAATTTAACTTTTTTATTATAATAATAAAACCAGATGGAAGATCTAGATCTCCCGTCTGGTAAGTTTGTGCTTTATCTACGCCCTTTAGCGCCTGAATAAGCCTCTTTCTTTTTCTTTTCATTCATCACTGTTTTTACTACAGGATATAACACCATTCCCCATTTTACTAACTTTTTAATTACTCTAATCATATGCTTTTCTTCCTCTCGGTTTTGGAGTTGTTATAAGTAACTTCCCCCGTTAACTCGCTCGTTAAACTTTTATTCAAGGGATTTCGGCACGGAAGTGGGGTGTTCTATTTCTGTAAATAGAGTGGAACTCTCAATGATCGGCTTAGTCTCTTTGGTAATGGGATGATCGAGATTCAGTTGGCTACTCATTTCTTCTAACGTCAGCTGAAGTCTTGCAATGTCTTCTTTCGTTGCGTATTGCTTGCGGTCGACTAAAACATAGCCGAGCTGTCCACTCATTTCTATAGTCGCCCATTTTACATCGTCAATTCTTTCGATGCTATTTTGCCGTAAATGCATTTCTAATTCATCCACAGTTAAACGGAGTTTTTTCATCGTAGATACTTTAAGAATCCCATTTTCGATCACGACTTTTGATCTTCCTCGTAAAAGCCCTTCGAAAGAATTCCACTTCAATGCCAATAGTTCAAAGAAAAAAAGTGTCAGCACTAAAATAAATGAAAGCAAAAGAGTTTGCCATAAATTTTTGCTTGCTACAGGTTGAATTAGCAATGTACCAACCGCGATCATCAATACGGTTTGCCCAATCGTCATTTGAGATATAGACTTGCGTCCGGAAATATGCAAAAGCAGTATTCCCGTCACGATAATGAGTACCGCTTTCCAAATTGAATCGAAATCCATTATGCACACGCCTTTTCGTGAGTTTTCTTTAGTATGAGAAAATCTCTACGGAGTATGCGTGAAGATTGTGAATCCTTATTCAATGTATCTCCGTATAACAATAAAGGAGTGATGGATATGAGACAAGATATTCATGAAAGACAATATACCTTGCAAGAAAAAAGAATGAATCATAGACGACTGCTCAAACGTTTGGAGCAGACAAGTGAAAAACTACTTGCTATGAAGAAAACGCGTGATCAACTTCACCGCCAACTGACAAAAGAGCAACAAGATGTTGTGAAGCTGGGTAAATTTTCATTTGCCAATAAAATCAGTGAATGGACAGGTACGTGGGATGAAAAAATGAAAAAGGAAATTGAAGAAGCTGCTCAAGCAGAATTGAAGTTTAACGAAGCAGAAAAGAACGTCATAGACTTGTCAGAAGAAGAGCAAGACTTACGAAAGAAGCTAGAACATCCTGACTTCATGTACATTGTGGAAGACTGGGAGGATTTACTGAGAGAAAAAGAGTCGTGGATCCGTATGAATGATTCAGTGGCCAATCAAACATTACAGAAAATAGCGGATGATCGGGTGCGAGTATTCGCGATGGTGCGTGAAATTGACGAAGCACTGGAAGCCGGAGAAAAAGCAAAACGTGCACTGGATGGTGCGATGAAAAAATTAGATTCAGCAGAAGGTATATCGATGTGGGATACTTTTTTAGGTGGAGGAATATTCGTCTCCGCACTCAAGTACTCTGAAATCAATAGCTCTGATGATCTGGTACAACAAGCTCAGCGTGCACTGCGTCATTACGAAACGGAGCTTATGGATGTTCAAGATGCGGCGACCGATTCATTCCAAGTGAATCAAAATGACATCTTTACATTTACAGATGTGTTTTTTGATAACATCTTCTCTGATTGGATGGTTCATACACGTATTACGGATGCAAAAAAGAAGCTGCACACCGTCCTGCAAGATGTCCGACGTATACAGGACCAACTAACAAGAAAGCGTGTAGCTTCTGAAGAGGAAATACGGCGGCTTGATCAACAACAAGATGATATTATCATGTCATAATCGTTAAATACGTGTCAGTGTCTTGCCCAAGTAGCCGAATAATACAGTCAATACGGGACTCAATAAACAGAAGAACGCAAACGGCAAGTACGCAATGGTCGGTACTTCGAGTACGGTCGTGATGAAAATCCCTGCCACGCTCCATGGCACAAGGGGATTGATGACCGTTCCCGCGTCTTCCATTACACGGCTCAAGTTTTTATTCGCCAATCCGACCTTCTCGTAACTGGATTGGAAGGCCTGACCAGTTAATAAGATAGATAAATACTGCTCACCGATCAAAACGTTGATACCGATTGCAGTAAGTGCAGACGTCAAAATAACGGACGACACTTTACGTAATGCACTTTCAATTTTCGCAAGTAAGCACTGGACAATTCCTAATGTGAACAGCATGCCGCCCATACTAAGTGACAGTAACACAAGCGAAATCGTGAACATCATGCCTTCCATTCCGTCACTGCGAGACAATAATTCATCCACGACTGCAACGCCTGTAGATCCTTCATAACCACTAAATAGAATACTTAATACTTCGGATGCTCCATAAAAGGTATGGATGTAGGCAACAATAATAGCAGACAATGCACTAACAGCCAGCGTCAAAATTGCTGGTACTTTGACGAATGTCAAAATGATCAGCACGGCTACAGGGATCAACGTATACCAATGTATTGAGTTAGTGCCAATTAATGCATCACTGTATTTCTCGATTGTCGTAAAATCACTTGATGTTACATTGGGCGATAACACACCAAATAAGATCAGTGAGATGAAGAACGCGGGAAATGTTGTCCATCCCATATTGCGTATATGTTCAAATAAGTCTACACCGACAATCGAAGAGGCCAAGTTGGTTGTATCAGACAACGGTGACATCTTATCTCCAAAAAATGCGCCCGAGACAATCGCACCTGCCGCAATAGGCAAAGAAAGCTCTAAAATATGTGCCATACTGATAAATGCTACACCGATCGTAGCGACAGTTGTCAATGAACTACCGACAGATAAGCCGATAATGGCCGTGACGATGAACACGATGGCATAGAAAAACGTTGGCGTAATGATTTGGAGTCCAGCGTAGATCAGGGTTGGAATCGTACCACCCATCATCCAGCTACTCACGAGAACTCCGATGAAGAAGAACAAGAACACTGCGCTCATTCCAGAACTTGCTCCTTCCACCAAACCACGTTCCAACTCTTTGTAGGAAATCTTCTTCCATAATCCGTAGCCAAATAATAAAAGAATAGCAAATAAAATAGGTACATGTGGTACAGAATCAAATACTATGATGCTAGCACTGATCATCGCCACGATTAGCACAGTCAGGATGACCGACGCTTTAAAGGTTGGCAAATGAATCGCCTTAATTGGAAACATACTCATGACCTCCTGTAAATGTAGAAAAACTCCTTTCATCCCCTTAAAGGACGAAGGAGTACTTCGCTCTGTCTATTTGCTGTTGCGAATAAAACATGGAAGATATGGATTCATTATATAATAGATTGCTCTTTATCTATATAGATAGTTAACGTTTTGAATTTTATCACGTCGGAAAGATAAGTCAATAGAGGGATAGACCGATTATCTTCACGCTGGAAAATGTAAAGCAATAGAAAGCATTATAAGTATTCAGCTGTTGTGAGAAGTGATCCGCTTCTAATAACAGTCTTTTTAGTGTATAAAACCTGTGTTCTGAACCATACCACATGTTATTTTATTGCCTTTTTTCAACATATTTCGCGAAGGCAGTTAGTGGTGAAATATTTAGGGTAATAATAAGTAGTAACTATATATAGAAAGGAATGAGTATTTGTGACAACTGCACAAGAAGTTGCTCCTCATCCAGAGAAGCAGAAACGTAATCTAAAGGGATTGTGGATACTCTTGGCATTCGCCGCACTCATAACCATCGTTTTACTTCCTAACCCGGCAGATCTACCTGTTGTTGGACAAAGAGCACTAGCTATCCTAGCCTTCGCAGTAATCTTATGGGTGACGGAAGCCGTGCCGTATCCTGTTAGCGCAGCCATGATACTCGGCTTAGCTGCAGTACTTCTTGGCCTCGCGCCAAATATGGAAAACCCCGAGGAGCTACTTGGGACGAAAAACGCCTTGAGAATGGCATTGGCCGGATTCTCGAGTCCTGCTGTTGCATTAGTGGCGGCCGCATTGTTCCTCGCAACCGCCATGCAGACGACCAACTTGCATAAAAGATTAGCACTTTTCATTCTATCGAAAGTTGGCGTTAAGACGGGTGCTATTATCTTTGGTTCCATCGTCGTATCAATCGTCTTGGCGTTCTTCGTACCAAGTGCAACGGCACGTGCTGGTGCTGTCGTGCCGATTTTGCTTGGGATGGTCGCAGCATTCGGATTGCCAACAAACAGTCGATTGGGAGCATTGCTCGTCATCACGGCTGTTCAATCCGTTTCAATCTGGAACGTCGGTATTAAAACCGGTGCTGCACAAAATATGGTGGCACTCGGATTTATTGAGAAAGAGTTCGGTGTATCCGTTGCGTGGAGTTCTTGGTTCTTGTATGCAGCTCCATGGTCTATTCTGATGTCGATCGCTTTATTCTTCATCATGAAATTAGTTATTAAGCCGGAAACACAAGTAGTAGAAGGTGGTAAGGAATTGATTGAAGGCCAATTAAAAGAATTGGGCAAAATCAAAGCTTCCGAATTACGCTTAATTGTCGTTGCAGTTGCTTTACTTTTCTTATGGGCGACAGAAGAAAAATTGCATCCATTTGATACAACGACTGTCACCATTGTTGCCATTGCGATATTACTGACACCGAAGATCGGTGTATTCGACTGGAAAACTGTTCAGCAAATGATTCCGTGGGGAACGATTGTCGTTTTCGCAGTAGGGATCTCATTGGGTACACTATTACTAGATACAACAGGTGCGCAGTGGTTGTCTGATAAAGTGTTCGGCGCGATGGGGTTAGATACTATGCCGTTGCTCGCAACGATTGCTTTGTTGTCACTGTTTAATATTTTGATTCACCTCGGGTTTGCCAGTGCGACGAGCTTGTCCTCTGCACTGATCCCGATATTTATTGCATTAGCAACAACGATTTCCCTAGATGTCAATCAAGTCGGATTCGTTCTGATTCAACAGTTCGTCATCAGTTTTGGGTTCTTGCTTCCAGTCAGTGCGCCACAGAACATGCTGGCATATGGAACAGGGGCATTCACGGTAAAGGACTTCCTGAAGACAGGCGTTCCGCTTACGGTCATTGGGTACTTGCTCATCTTGTTACTCAGTGCGACTTACTGGCAGTGGATTGGACTTTTATAAGACTAGGCGTAATGAAAGCAGAGACTGAGGATGTCTCTGCTTTTTTACGTAGATGAAACGCAGCATAGCGCCCAAAACAATCCTTCCCTTACAAAAACAACCGCCACAGGACAAAACTCTGTGGCGGTTGTTTTATTACATACACTTCTATGAACGAGTAGGTGCTGGAATAGGCAAGTCTGTATCGGGTTCTACAGTTGCGGCTTCCATTACTTCAGACTCGATGGACTTACCTAACACATAATACTCGGTTTCTTCTTGTGTCAAACTGTTATAGCGCTTACGGATGACCACATAGAAGATCACACCGACAATTGACCAGGCGAGTAATAGTAAGTAAGAAGGTGTTGTAAGTGCTGCAGGTGAAGTTGGCACAAGTAGCAATGCCAAGAAAGCCCCACTTGCAATCATACCTAGTAATGCTAAAAACTTTTTCAACGGTTCGATCTCACGTCCCATTTCTTCTTTGCCCCATGCCAACACTTTAAATGCTGCGAGACAAGTGAAGAAGTAGGCTACAGATACACCCGTTGATGACATATCTACGATCCATGTCAATGCTTGACGACCAAACCATGGAGTCGGCAATGTGATTAAGGCCACGAACCAAATACCCCATTTCGGTGTTTGGTTTTTAGTCATCCCACGGAAGAAGTTAGGTAATGCACGTGCACGCGCCATAGAAAACAATAGGCGGCTGGATGACATGAAGAATCCATTCAAACCTGTAAAGATTCCCATGACAATCGCTACTGCCATAACACCTAATCCTCCAATACCGAGTGCAGAACGAACAACTTCTCCTGTCGCCCATAAATCACCGCTTCCGATATTCGCTGATGCAGGGAATGTCCAGCTAGTCAAACCAATCATGATTGCATAAATCAAAAATGAAGTGAACAGAGATGCAATAATTAGCATAGTGGCTTTGCGAGGTGAGAAATTGAATTCTTCCGCTGCTTGCGGCACATTATCAAATCCGACGTATGCCCAAGGCGCAATGGCCAATACTACAAGTATAGAAGTAATTATCGACTGGTTACCTTTAAACAGTGGTTGCAAATTCTCAAGTGGTTGATCGGCCCCAGCGAATGTGAAGATACCGAGTACTACGACACCGGCAACGAGCAAGACACTGAAATAAAATTGAATTTGTCCTGAAATACTTGTTCCTGTTGTGTTGATGAAGGCGAAAGCTAGAATGAGCAAACTGGCAATGATGATTTCAGGTATGTATACGTCCCATCCCGCAACGCTATAAAGAAATCCTTGTTTCATAAAACCCGGCGCTAAAAACTTAAGTAATAAAGTAAGTGCAGAAGCATTCAAGGCGACGATAGATATATATCCAAGTGACAAGAACCAACCACAGATAAATGCCCACACTTTGCCTGCTGCTATAAAAGCATATGTAAATCCGCCTCCGGAAACCGGAAACTTTTTAATCATTACACCATAACTTGAAGCGATGATCATCATAACTAGAGCACCAATTCCCAAACCGATGATTGCTCCGAGTGGCCCTGAAGATCGAATCCAGTCTCCTGGTAGGATAAATGCTCCCCAACCGACTGATGAGCCAAGTGCGATGGCAAACACCCATGATGGCTTCAATGTTTTATTTAATTTCCTTCGTGCATTCTCAGATCCTTGATCCATGTGATCCAACCCCTAATTAATAGTATAGCGATTGTATGCCCTTTCTTTATTGATTCAAAACGTATTCAATCGATATTGTTATATCAATATCTTATAGGCAAACTATTTAGTTTTATTAGTTAATTCTGTATAGTGTAATAGTGAGTGTTGCAAGCTCTACATGTTGACAGAGTCTATCAAATCTTTTATGATTCTAAACAACAAATACTTATAAGAATAGTGGGGTTTTATAAATGAAAAAAGTACTTTTACCATTTATGCTCGTTTTATTGGCCGCTGTTTTAGTTGCCTGTGGCGGTAAAGAAGAAAGTAAGCCCAATGACTCCGCTGAAAAACCGGCAGGGCAAGACGGTCTGCTAGAAGAAGTTCTCGCAAACGGTGTACTCAATGTAGGAACAGAAGGAACTTATGCACCTTTTTCTTTTCACGATGAATCGGGGAAGTTAACAGGATATGATGTAGAAGTCACACAAGAAATTGCAAAACGATTAGGCGTGGAAGTAAAGTTTTTTGAAACACAATGGGATGCTGTTTTCGCAGGCCTAGACGCTAAGCGATTTGACATGATTGCCAACCAAGTCGGCATCAATGAAGAGCGCAAGGAAAAGTACGAGTTTTCCCAAGCTTATACACATTCAAACTCTGTTTTGGTTGTTCGTGCAGACGAGGATATTGCGTTTGACGGTATGGAAGGTAAGAAAGCTGCTCAGACACTGACTAGTAACTATGGGCAATTAGCGAAAGCAAATGGCGCAGAAATTATCAAAATCGATGGGTTTAATCAAGGTGTCGACTTGGTAATTTCCAAACGTGTGGACGGCACATATAACGATAAACTATCTGCACTCGATTATTTAAAACAAAAACCGGATGCTCCAATTAAAATTGTTGAGGAAGAAGAAATTTCCGAAGACAATCAATCGGAAAGTGCTTTTGTATTTAGACAAGGAAACGAAGATCTAATTGAAGAAATAAACAAAGCGTTGGATGCGATGCGTGAAGACGGTACATTGAAGACGATCTCCGAAAAATGGTTCGGCGAAGATGTATCTTAATACGATTGCACTAAGTCCCGAACGGATACAGAGATTCCAAGAAATCGCATCAACGTCCATCGGGCCTTTGATTGAAGGGGCTATTAAGTATACAATTCCTTTGGCAATCATCGCATTTAGTATTGGACTGATTATCGCCATCTTTACTGCATTGGCGAGGATCTCTTCTAACAAACTCTTAGAAGCAATAGCGCGGGTGTATGTATCGATTATCCGTGGAACACCTTTGCTTGTACAATTATTCATTATCTTTTACGGTTTGCCGACGATTGGTATCACAATTGATCCATTCCCATCAGCTGTCATAGGATTTTCATTGAACGTCGGTGCGTATGCATCGGAAATTATTCGTGCGGCTATTTTATCTATCCCAAAAGGGCAATGGGAAGCGGCCTATTCAATTGGAATGAATTATTCTCAAGCGTTGCGTAAGATTGTCTTACCTCAAGCAGCTCGTGTATCGGTTCCACCACTTTCTAACTCTTTTATCGGATTAGTAAAAGATACTTCACTTGCTGCGACGATTTTAGTAGCCGAGACATTCAGAAGAGCCCAGGAAATTGCCTCCATGAATTATGAATTCCTATTCGTTTATATTATGGCCGCTCTTGTCTACTGGGTGATTTGTTTCATTCTGTCTATATTCCAAGGGAGAATTGAAAAACGTTTGGATCGCGTTGTCGGTAAGTCAGGAGGGTTATCATGATTTCGATACAAGGACTGAAAAAGTCATTTGGAGATTTAGAAGTTATTAAAAACGTGGACTTGGAGATAGAACAGGGTAAAGTGGTCGTTATTATTGGACCATCTGGATCCGGTAAGTCCACGTTGCTACGTTGTTTAAATGTACTTGAAACACCGAACGGCGGAATACTTTCGATAGACGGTCAAAAATTGGACTTCAATTCCTCTGTTTCTAAAAAGTCGATCAGTGCATTTCGTCAGCTAACGGGAATGGTATTTCAAAGTTATAATCTATTCCCGCATCTGACGGCAACAGGCAATGTGACGGAAGGACTTACTACAGTCAAAAGGTTGTCACACAAAGAAGCCGTTCTAAAGGCAGAATCGCTGCTAGATAAAGTGGGACTGGCTGATCATAAAGAGAAGTATCCTTTCCAACTCTCTGGCGGTCAGCAACAGCGTGTGGCCATTGCCCGAGCACTTGCGATGGACCCGAAAGTTATGTTGTTCGACGAACCAACTTCTGCCCTTGACCCCGAGCTCGTTGGAGAAGTACTTCGTGTCATGAAGGATTTGGCCCATGAAGGCATGACGATGGCTGTGGTCACACATGAAATGAGATTCGCTAAAGAGGTTGCTGATGAAGTGATCTTCATTGATGACGGTATCATTGTAGAACGTGGTGCGCCTGCTGAAATCTTCACGAATCCACAACATCAACGAACGAAGAAGTTTTTGAGTTTATTACAAGTATAACTAGAGAAAACGCTTGGCTCCTAAAGGGGAGTCAAGCGTTTTTTTGCGCGCTGAATAAGTGACGGTGTAATTTGAGTGCCTGCTCATAGAAATCGCGTAAGTGATCATAGATTCCCCGCGAGCGCTCTATTACGCGTGGTGACCGCTCTATCAAAGCCCGTAGTCGCTCTATCACATCGCGAAACCGATCATAGAACAGCTACGAGCGCTCATAAAGCTTTTATTCAGGGTGCCAGCGATACGTATCAAGCGAGATCCGTCCGCTTTCGTTGAATTGAACGCCTTCCGAAATTAATCGCTCTCGCTGTGTGTTTCCTTTATCCTCTGCATGATCTGGAGTGGAGATTCCTCCTTGGGCATTGATGATGCGGTGCCACGGAAGGTCATATTTGGCGCTCATAGAATGTAAAATACGTGAGATTTGTCTTGCGCCACGGGGATTACCGGCTTCCGAGGCTACTTGACCATACGTCATGACATGGCCTGGCGGAATCGCTTTAATAATCGCTACGGCCTGTTCAGTAAAAGCTTCCATAGCTATGAAAACCTCCTTTTTACTAAAGTTTAGCATAGAACTTAGTGAAGGTCATATCATCATTCAGATGACATCGAATGGCATTATGGTATTATTTATGTACAGACAGAAAGGAGAATATAAATGAGCTCCAATACACTTGAATATGCAATAACACTAGATCAACAAGATTCATTAGCCCCGTACCGGAAGGAATTTTATTTGTTGCAAGATAAAATTTACATGGATGGAAATTCACTGGGCTTGCTGTCCACGCGTGCAGAGAAGAAACTATTCGAATTGCTAGAATCCTGGAAGACTTTAGGGATTGATGGCTGGACCGAAGGAAAGCACCCATGGTATTTCATGGCAGAACAACTAGGGGATAGAATGGCGCCGTTAGTTGGAGGGGAAAAGTCGGAAGTGATCGCGACAGGATCTACTACAACGAACTTGCATCAAATGGTCTCTACCTTTTATCGACCTTCAGGAAAGCGCACGAAAATATTGGCGGATGAATTAAACTTCCCATCAGATATTTATGCACTGCAAAGTCAGATTCGAGTACACGGTCTCGATCCGGAAGAGCATCTAGTTCGTGTGAAAAGTGAAGACGGGCTCACGCTTGATGAAAATCGAATTATCGATGCAATGACAGATGACATCGCATTGATTGTGCTTCCTTCTGTCCTATATCGCAGTGGTCAAGTGTTGGATATGAAAACGCTTACTCAGGCAGCAAGGGAAAAAGGAATTGTAATCGGATTTGATTTGTCCCATTCAATCGGTGCGGTGACTCATGAACTGCATAACTGGGATGTGGATTTCGCTTTTTGGTGTACATATAAACACTTAAACGGCGGTCCCGGAGCAGTAGGCGGGCTATTCATCAATGAACGTCATTTCGGCAAAGAGGCAGGTCTTGCTGGATGGTTCGGCTCGGATAAAACAAAGCAATTTGATATGGATCACACGATGACAGCAGCACCAGACGCAGGGGCATACCAAATCGGTACTCCGCATGTATTGAGTCTAGCTCCTTTACTCGGCTCGCTTGAAATGTTTGAGGAACTTGGAATGGATAAAGTCCGCGAGAAGTCATTGGCACTGACACGTTTCATGCTGGATTGTATTGACGATGAACTGCAAGAGTATTCGTTTGGTATCGGCAATCCACTAGATGATTCCCGTGGCGGACATTTATTATTACAGCATAACGAGGCGGCAAGAATTTGCCAAGCATTGAAAGCGCAAGGCGTGGTTCCTGACTTCAGAGCACCTGATGGTATTCGATTAGCACCGGTTGCGTTGTACAATTCATTTGAAGATGTGTGGGAAGCTGTACAAATACTTAAAACAATTATGAAAGAAGAGTTATACAAAGAATTTCCGAATGAACGTGGGGTGGTTGCATGACAAATCAGTGGATTGATATTACACAACCATTGAATCAGCATATCGCGGAGTGGCCAGGAGATACGCCTTTTTCTTATGAAGTAGCGGTATCGAAAGAACAATCCGGTTCTGTTAACATTGGAAAATTAACGATGAGCACGCATATTGGCACACATACGGATGCTCCTTTTCATTATGACAATGATGGGTTAAGAATTTTGGAGCTGCCCGTGGACTTATATATTGGTAAGGCTTGTCTAGTAGACGTGACAGGCGTTAGTTGCGTAACACGGGCTGATCTAGAGCCACTGGACTTTGGCGGTGCTGAACGTCTTTTATTGAAAACGGGAAGTCATCCGACACCAACGAAGTTTCCCCAGAGTTTTACAGTGATCGGTGAAGACGTCGGACCGTTATTGAAAGAGCGTGGTATTCGTCTGATTGGTGTGGATACACCTTCCGTTGATCCGGAAACCAGTAAAGAATTATTAGGCCACCATTCGTTATATCGTAATGATGTCATCATTATCGAAAATCTAGTTTTGCATTCATTGGAAGTAGGGCACTATGAATTGATCGCATTACCATTAGCATTGGAAGAGGCGGATGGAAGTCCTGTCCGTGCAGTTGTCAGGAGGCTGGAGTCATGAAGGAGAAAGGTATTCATACGGATTTTAGGGAGTCGATGACGTATGGCGAGTATTTGCATTTAGACAAGGTACTATCGAGTCAAGAGCGTCTGTCGGGTCATCATGATGAAATGTTGTTCATCATTATTCATCAGGTGAATGAACTGTGGATGAAGTTAATTTTACATGAGCTTGAAACGGCGATTGAATCAATTCAGCAAGATGAATTGCCTGAGGCGTTCAAAATGCTTGCGCGTGTTTCGAAGGTACAAACCCAAATTATTCAAGCGTGGGATGTGTTGGCTACATTGACACCTGCCGAGTATATGGAGTTTCGTGACAGTTTAGGAAAGGCATCAGGCTTCCAATCCTATCAAAACCGTTTGATTGAATTTGCATTAGGTTATAGGCAACCACAAATCATTAAAATCTATGAAAAAGATTCAGAGCTATCGGAACGATTGGCGAAAGCGTATAAAGCCCCTGGGATTTATGATGTAGCGATTCAAGCACTCGCACGTGCGGGCTTTGCTATCAACCCTGCATTACTCACACGTGACTTTTCTGTTACCTATGAAGGGGACCCAAGTGTTGCGGCTGCGTGGCTTGAAGTATATCGCGATGTAGATCGCTATTGGGATTTGTATCAATTAGCGGAAAAGCTAGTTGATATCGAAGACAGTCACCAGCAATGGCGCTTTAGACATATGAAAACAGTGGAGCGCATTATCGGCTTTAAGCAAGGGACAGGTGGATCTTCTGGTGTTCATTATTTAAGATCTGTACTAGATCATCGCTTCTTTCCAGAGCTATGGGACGTACGGACTAAAATTTGACAGACTGGCAAGCTAGCGATTATGATTAAATTTACAATAATCTGAAAATGGAAAGGTGGTATGTATAATGACGAAGAAGTCGATTAGCTATGTAGTGATGGCATTTGCACTAGTTTTGCAAATTGCTATTATGCCGTTCCAAGCTTCTGCTGCAGATCCTGAAAAAGCCCCTACGTGGATTTCTCCTATCAATTATTTAGCACTAGGGGATTCATTGGCAGCGGGTGTCACACCAACGAACGAACTGGGTATAGGGTATACCGATCTTTTAGCAGAAAAATTGGCTAAACAGGAAGTATTACTAGCAAGCAATAAAGGGTTTTCATATCCAGGCTATAAAACGGCCGATGTATTGAAGGATTTTGAAATGGACGTCACGAAGCCGATTGTCGGTATGGGACACTCCGATCAAACAGCTACTCTTCATCAATCGGTGAAAGAAGCTAACCTCATCACATTAACTATTGGAGCAAACGATGTATTGCCGAATATCAAGTTTGATGATAAGGGTACGCCGGTGTATAATTCAGGTGAACTAACAGCTGCCATGATGAAGGTCGGCACGAACACACAGCAGATCCTCGCAAAGATATATGCTTTGAATCCCGATGCACAAGTATATGTGATGGGCTATTACAATCCATTTCCTTACTTAAGTCCACAAAACCAGCCTATGGTCGAACAGTTGGTCATGTCAATAAATAGTGCGATTAAAAGTGGACTGACAGGAACTACAGCACAGTTTGTAGAGACGGCAAAGCAGATCGCTGAAGATCCTTATACGTACTTGCCTAATCCTGAAAATATTCATTTGAGTCAAGCAGGCTACAAAGTAGTAATGGAAGCTTTCCACAAATCATTGATGGAGAACTACTCATGGTTTGCTAAAGACGCATTTACAGTTACAGCAAAAGATGCGACGACAGTAGAGTTAAACTGGGTACCGGTCATTGATACGGGAATGATTTCAACGTACCAGATTTTTAATGGCGACAAAATGGTAGGTGAAGTGATGTCTCCTATAGTAACGTATGAAATCACGGATCTACAGCCAAATAAAGAGTATCATTTCTCTGTTCAAGCCGTTGATCAAAACGGTAAAAAGAGCATGCAACACTTGAACGCTAAATACACACTAGACAAAGAGCCAGTAGAACCTACAGTGATGTTTACGGATATTACAAATCACTGGGCAAAAGATGTTATTGAAATGGCCGCAATGAAAGGTATCGTCAGTGGCTATGCGGATCATACATTCCGCCCTGACAAATCGTTGACGCGTGCGCAAGCTACATCTATCTTGGTCCGCGCACTGAATCTTAAGCCGAAGAGCACAAAATGGGCATTTAACGACTTAGCAGACTATGCCGACAGCACAAAGAAGGATATTCAAGCAGCTTACGACTATGGTTTAGTCAGTGGAGTGAATGGCCACTTCATGCCAAATCAGCCCATTACTCGCGCGCAGTTAGCGCTAGTACTAAGTCGGACATATGAAGTAGCAACTGGCAAACCATTCACGCCAACAGTTGCTGCACCATTTACAGATATCAAAAAGTTTTCGAAAGATACGCAATGGGCCATTGCAGGTCTTTACCAGATGAATATCGCAACAGGGGACAATGGCAAGTTCATGCCAAATGATCCTACGACGCGTGCACATGCTGCGAAGATGATTGTTCATTCAATGGAAGCTATTGCACAATAAACAGTAATAAAGTAAAAACCAAAAGACCAACCCCAGTATAGAGGTTGGTCTTTTGGTTTTGTTTAATTTTAGAACATCACACTAGCTCGAAATTGATCAACAGTGCTAGTTAAGCAAATTTCTTACGCGGTGTTTTCTTATCCACTACAGCAGCCCCTACAATATCTCCCATGACGTTGGAAGCAGTACCTGCCATACCAATTAATGCATCGACTCCGGCTATTAATGCCACGATTTCAAGTGGGAGACCAAACATGGTCAGTACAGCGGATAGCGTGACCAATCCCGCAGCAGGAACACCTGCAGTGCCAATGGAAAGCAATGTTCCGATTGCAATAACAGTGATCAAGTCTCCAACTGATAAGTTCAGATTCGTAATATTCGCTGCGAAGACGATGGAAATACCCATCCGTAATGCACCACCGTCAGAATTGAAGACTGCACCAAGTGGTAGAGCGAAGTTCGCTGTATTCTCGGAGACACCCGCTTTCTTTGCGGATTCAATAGCAATCGGCAATGATGCAATACTACTTGAAGTGAAAAATGCAGTTGTATAGGCATCCTTCGTATTGCGATAAAACGGTAATACAGGATTTCCAAACAGTTTCAGGAATCCGCTGTATACAAAGAGCCAGAGAATCAATATGCCTAGATAGAAGACCCCAACGAATGAAAGTAATCCAAGGAATGTTTCCAAGCCTTGTTGACCAAAGGCCGTGGCACTGATTGCGAAAATACCAATAGGTGCGTATAATAAGACGCCATCAAGTATTTTATAGAACATTGTATTTAGTGCACTAAAGAAACGATCAAGCAAATCACCCATCTCAACAAGTTTCGTATCTTTAGAAAACTTCATTGAAGACATGGCCATGCCAATAATGACCGCAACAAATAAAATTGCCATCAAATCACCAGCTGTAAAGGCTGCGAAAATGTTTTTTGGTACGATTTGCAATAGAACTTCCGAGAATCCCGGGGTAACTGGTGGTTCTACAACTGCATCAGTAGGCAGTGTTAAATTATTTCCCGGTTTGATCCACATAGCCAATGTTAATCCGATCAATACCGCTGCGGCAGTTGTTACTGCATAGTATAGAATGAGTTTCCCGCCCATTTTACCTAGCTGGGCTAAATTCATTTGATTGACGGCCATAACAACTGTAAGAAAAATGACTGGGATCGCAATAAGGCTGAGTAAATTTAGCAGCAATGTCCCAAATGGCTCGAGGAAAGTAGTATATTCATTAAAAAAGATGCCGAGTAATGTACCGGCGATAAATCCAATTGTGATTTTAGCAACAAAAGGTGTGTTCTTATATTTATTCCAAATAGGGTTCACTCTCCCGTTCGTATCGTTATTATTCAAGTAGATCATTTCATCATATCATATAGATGCGAGAAAGTTATATTCATTAACATCCATTTACTTTACTTTTTATTGCAATAAGCTTAAAATAATATTAATGGTTAGGCACCCTAACTAATTAATTGAGGAGAAGAACATATGAAAAAATCCCAACAGTTTTTCACTGAGTATATTCAGTTTTATCGTCCTGTGTTGAATCGTTTAAATACATTGCTGGCACCCTATCAATTATTTCATTCGCAGTGGGGCATACTAAAGTTACTGTGGTTTGAAGGCGAAATGACTTCCGCAGAAATAGCGGTACGCAAACAAGTGGAGAAACCGAGTGTAACCAAAATCATTCAACGCTTATTGGAAATGGAAATGGTAACTATCCGACCTGGAACAGATCGAAGAGAAAAATGGATTGTATTAACACCAAAAGGAGAAGCTACGGTTATCAAGGTGATGGCCGACTTGGAAGTATTTTACGAAGGATTACTTGAAGGCGCTACACGAGAAGATATAGAAGCAGGTATCCGTATTATGAAGTTAGCTAACCAAAATCTACATAAATAAGAGAGTGATCGAATGGAGAATAAGAAAATTTGGAAAAAGGACTTTATCGTAATATCTATTATTAATTTCTTTTTGATGCTGGTGATGTATTTACTTATTGTCACCATCGCGCCTTTTTCGGTAGAAGAATATGGTGTATCGACTAGTGTTGCAGGACTTGTATCAGGTATTTTCATCATCGGTACACTTATTGCACGTCTGGCAGTAGGCGGATTGATAGAAAGGATGGGGAGTCGAAATATCTTATTGATCGGATTAGCTGTAACTATAGTAGCCTCTGCCTTTTACTTTGGTGCTGTTAGCTTACCATTATTGATGGCCAACAGATTCCTTCATGGAATTGGTCTTGGTATTTCATCTACCGCAACAGGTACTATGGTGGCTCAAATGCTTCCGCCATCACGAAGAGGTGAAGGGATTGGGTATTTTAGTTTAAGCACAGTGTTGGCAACGGCTATTGGACCGTTCTTCGGTATCTTCCTTAGCCAACGTTATGAGTTCAATGTGCTCTTTATGTTTTGTTTAGCTATTAGTGTCTGCTGTGGAGCGATGTTCTTTTTCGTTAAGAAGACACCGGCGGTTATGCCTAAAAAGGATTTACCAGAGGCCGTGAAGAAACTTGGCGTTCGGGGTTTATTGGAAATGCGTGCATTACCTATTGCATTCGTTACGTTATTAGCGGCTGTAGCATATTCGGGTGTGTTATCATTCATTTCGTTTTATGCAGCAGAAATCAACTTGGTAAGTACAGCTAGCTTCTTCTTTTTAGTCTATGCCATTGCTGTACTGTTCTCAAGACCGTACACAGGCAAGCTGTTGGATGTAAAGGGTAATAATTTTGTTGTTTATCCTTCACTCATACTATTTGCGGGAGGATTGCTATTGTTAAGCGCCACAAGTGCAGGGTGGATGTTACTTCTAGCAGGGGGCATTATTGGGCTCGGCTTTGGTAACTTCCAATCGTGTGCACAAGCGATTGCTTTGCAAGGTGTGAAGCCTGAGCGTTTAGGTGTGGCTACATCGACATTCTTTATCTTCCTCGATTTCGGATTCGGATTCGGACCCTACGTACTAGGGTTGCTTGTACCGATTATCGGCTACCAAGAACTATACTTAGTACTAATGCTCGTTGTCATTATTGCGTTAGCGTTCTTCATGTTATTCAGTCGGACCCGCAGACGTCCTGTTGTGGAATAAGTTTAATACATTATATAAAAAAGACACTACAATGTTCACTTTGTAGTGTCTTTTTATAAACATGTTAGGCAATTTCGTCCATTACGTTTAGAAGCATACTGGGCATCGTCAGCTCTAACGTAAATATTACTGGATTGATCACCACCCTGATAACTTGTGATTCCCATACTGACAGTGATCGCTATACTGACCCATTCTGAATCTTGTATATAGCGGCGAAGATCTTCTGCCTTTGTACAGTTATTTTGATGATTAGGGTCGTCAAATAGTACGGCAAACTCTTCTCCACCAATACGCGCTACTAAGTCTGGAGAATCAATTCTGTTCTCTAGCTTACAAGCCAGCTCCTTCAATACATCATCGCCTACTTGATGGCCATGAGTATCGTTGACAGTTTTGAAATGGTCAATATCAAATAGCAGTAAAGAAAATGAGTGCGCCTCGTAGTGTTCTGCACGATCAATCGCGGCATCGAGACTTCTTTGAAACACGCGACGATTATACAGTCCAGTCAATTCGTCGCGAGTAGCCAACTCTTGCAATTCTCCATTTAACTCCAAAAGTTGTTGTTGCTTGTACTCTACTTCTTCGAGCAATCCAAGTAGTTTATTGTAAGCTTCATCTGTTCGTTGCTGAATTCGCTCTGCTTCTTTCTTAGACTTCAACAACTGATTTTCGTATTCATCTCGTACTTTAATCTGCACGATCACTCCTTCATACAGTCCATCGCGTTTACTGACATTCATTAATACAGGAACTGTTCGTTTTTCTACTTTGAAGTTTAAATACATTTCCCGTACTTCTTGATGTACAGAAATAGAAGGTACAAAATAGGTCTGAAAATATATTCTGGATGGAACTGTTAACACATCATGCATATGGCACGGCATTTTATTCAAGCGCAATATATCTCGCATCGTCTTATTCATTTCAACAAATTCCCAATCACTTGTTAAGACGAAATATCCGCAAGGCAATAAGTTCAACCGCTCATCCATGATTTATACGCTCCTGTCCTTTTCAATAAAACGTGTAATTTCCTTAATCGTCTCTTCAGGATGACTGATGTGTGGATTATGCCCTTTTGCTTCCATGATAACCAATTCGCTGCCCGAAATGCAGTTTTTGATATAGTGACCTACTTCAATCGGTACGATCGTGTCTTCGGTTGGCTGTAAAATAAGCGCTTTTGTCGTAACCTTAGATAATTCTCCACGAACATCTGACATGAATGTTGCTTCCGCAAAGCGTCGTGCAATAGCGGGATCATTTGTATCCAGCATGCACTCAAACTCTTCAGATAGATGTGGACGGTCTTCATTTTTCATCGCAATCGGCGCTAGATACTTAGTGAATTCTTTATAGTTCATCTCCATCATATCAAGCAATTCATCAATATCCTCACGTTCAAAACCACCAATGTAATTAGGTTCATTCAAATAGTGAGGTGAAGGACCAATCATGATTAGTTTCTCCATCAGATCAGGTCTTTGGATTGAGGCAAGTACACCAATCATTCCACTTACGGAGTGTCCGACATAGATAATGTTTTTTAGTTTCAGTGCGTCACACACTTCTATTACATCTAAAGCATAGCCAGGCAATGTTTCATAGCGTTCTGCTGAATAAGCCGTTTTATCACTTTTGCCAGAGCCGACATAGTCGAATGTCACAACTTGATAATGTTCTTCAAAAGCAGGTATGACATGATTCCATACCGTCTGATCACAACCAAAGCCGTGTGCGAACATGATAGTTTGTTCTCCTGAACCTGTTATATGTACTGCGTTTCTTTTCTTGATATCTATAGACATACACCCAAATCCCTTCTGATGACAATCACTCAAATTATTACCATTGTAGCATAGAATATAGATTGTATTATAATATTTAGACGATAAATTAAAAAAATACCTGTGAGTATTCTCACAGGTATTTATTCTTAGTTTGTGTAGTTATCGAAGTATCCTTGGATAAAGACGATAGGTGTACCTTTGTCGCCGCTGCCTGAAGTTAGGTCAGATAATGAACCGATTAAATCTGTCAGCTTACGAGGAGTCGTTCCTTGTGAAGCCATGGATCCCATTAGATTAGTATCTTTCTTCTCAATGAAATCAGTAACAGCTTTCTTTAGCTCTTCTCCACGTAACTCAGAGAAATCATTATCAGCCAAGTATTTTAGTTTCACTTCATTTGGAATACCGTCAAGGCCTTCCGTATAAGCAGGTGATACGACTGGGTCAGCCAGTTCCCAAATCTTACCTACCGGGTCTTTAAATGCACCGTCTCCGTACACCATTACTTCAATGTGTTTTCCAGTTCGATCTTTAAGCATTTTCTGGATGTTGTCTACTATAGGCTGACAGCTATGTGGGAATAGTTTGATACTGTCTTCTTGAGCTTTGTTTGCGCCGAGTAAACCGAACTCTTCATTGTAGCCACTGCCGTCAATGGAAGTTGCCAAGATGTCGTCTAGGCTGTAAATCTTTTCGGCACCGTTTGCTTCCAAAATACGCTTTGTTCTAAAACGTGTATGAATATCGCATGTCAAGACTGTCTTCGTATAGTCCAAAATCGTTCTCGCATTATTGGAGAAAATGACCTCGTGTTCTACACCGAACTCGTCCATCAATGATTTATAGTATTCGATATAATCAACGCCCGTGAATGGGTGTTTGTTATCACCGAAATGCTCTCTGAACTCTGCTTCAGTCAATACATCAGTCCAAGGATTAACTCCCTTTTCATCTAAACGATCTAGCTCAACCAAGTGATTACCGACTTCATCGGAAGGGTAGCTAAGCATCAATACGATTTTCTTTGCACCTTTCGCGATACCGCGTAAGCAGTTTCCAAAACGGTTGCGGCTAAGAATAGGGAAAATGACACCAATCGTATCATCACCGAATTTTGCTTCAATATCCTTAGCGATATCGCTGATCGTTGCATAGTTACCTTGTGCACGCGCTACAATCGACTCTGTGATCGAGACGATATCTTTATCTTGAAATGTAATATTTTCTTTTTCAGATGCTTCTATGACACTGTCCACTACGATCTGTTCAATATTGTCGCCTTCATTAATGATTGGGCAACGCAATCCTCTAACAACCGTTCCTACAACTCTTCCCAAAACAATCGCTCCTTAGTGAAACTTATTTGATCACTCTTCTTTGTATTATAGCGTGCTTTCATGGTATAAGTAAAATTAATATACTTAATAGGGGATATAAGGTGGGGTTATATGTCTATCAATTTGGAGTGGTATAAAGTATTCCGTACAGTTGTTCAAAATGAAAGCTTTTCAAAAGCGGCAAGGAGTCTTTTCATGACACAACCCGCAGTCAGCCAGATTATTTCACAGTTGGAACGAGCATTAGACACACGCCTGTTTAATAGGACTTCCAAAGGTGTCACACTGACAGATGAGGGATCGTTACTATATGAGTATGTCAATTCGGCACTGAATTTAATCGAGGCAGGCAATGAAAAGTTAAAGGAATTGAAAAACCTCTCTTCAGGTGAATTAAAGATTGGGGTAGGGGACACGATTTCTCGTTATTATCTGCTTCCTTACCTAGAAGCTTTTCATACAAACTTTCCAAGTATCCGCTTCAAGATCATTAATGGCACAACATTGGAATTGATCGCTGCGCTGAAGTCTGGTGAAGTGGACATCGTGATTTGTAATTTTCCAATTGAAGATGATTCTTTGGAGAAACGCGCTTGTTTCGATGTGCAGGATACCTTTGTTTACGGCGAGAGGTTTAAAAAGTTGTTCATGAAGCCTATACCGTTGCAGGAACTTTCGAGATTACCATTGATTTTACTAGAGCCGAAGTCCAATTCCCGTCAGTATGTGGAGGAATATTTGCTGAAGCAAGGCGTCAAGATCTATCCCGAGTTCGAGTTAGGTTCGCATGAGCTATTGCTGGAGTTTGCGCAGATTAATTTAGGGATTGCTTGCGTCGTAAGGGAGTTTTCAGCGGAGTATCTAGAACAAGGCAAGCTGCAGGAAGTAGAGTTTTTGGAGCCCATTCCTAAGCGTAGCATCGGCGTTTGCTACCTAAAGGGAGTGTCATTATCACCAGCCGCTTCGAAGTTTATTGGGATATTGGGGAAGAATTAGATAAGCTTGCGGTGGTGTTGGGGTAGGGGATTGGTGCTTCGGAGGGGACGCTTTCCGGAGGGCGGGCGGTGAACCACACCGCTCACTTCGCTCACAGGGTGTTTCACCTGTCCCGCTTATCCTCCCGGAGTCGCCCCTCCTACGCGCCAATCCTTTGCAGTGTGAGTAGGTAACACTTTTTGTTGTGCATTAAAGTAAGTTTTGTATAGGTTTTGAACTTCCGTACTTGAATCTAAATAAGTTAAGACAAAACAATAATTCAAACACTACTTACAATGAGTGATCTAAGTACCACTACTATCAACGTAGGATGGAAGCGGAAGTTGGCGGCGAAGTGCAAAGACGTGCTCCTAACGCTGCGCTTTTACTCGCAAAAGCCGTCCTTCGTTACGGCTCTTCCCGCAGGATCAGCTCGAAAGGAGAGACAACCAAAAGAGAGCGCAGCGAACTGGTTGGCTCACCGAGAGCCCATGGGAAAGCGTCCGCCAACTGGAGCTTCCATCCCCTTGTCCAGACAAGGTCATTCACCCCTTTTAAGCTTTTGACTTCGAACTTAACTCCATACATAAAAAAAGGCTGTCGCAAGAAGGGGATCTTCTTGTGACAGCCTGTGTTTGATTATGCGTAAATATTACGATCCCAGAAACGGTGGTGTGCAACAGCCTCTACCCATTGCTCGCCTTCGCCTGAAACTGTTAAGTCCATCAAAATACCAGGACCTGGTTTTGCCTTCGACTTCTCCATCAACTCTTTCGCCGCTGGAGCAGATCCGATCGGCTTGAAATGCATATACGCTTCATTAACGAAATCAGCGACATCTGCATCGAACTTCTGTTGTTGCTTCGCTTTCCCACCCACAACATACAATGCATCGTATAGAACCGAATGTACCGTCAGTAGCGTTTCGTCGACATCGACTGTCGCTCCGTTCTGTCCGGTCAGCTTACCGAACTTCTCGCTCACAATATCAACTGTCATACCTGCGTCCAATGAAGCCTTCAAAAATGGCTCAAGTGCATCATCGTCAAATTGGTCTGCGATTAATACGGCTACTGTACGCGTATCAGGCACTTTTGCCATGTTTTCCTGACTAAGGGCAGGGGATGACTTGGATTCGGTGGACTGCGAAACATCTGTTGGTGCATCGACACCGACTGCATCTGCAACTTGAGTCGCCATATCCATATCGACATTAGCAAACATATCTACCGCTTGTTTTCTCACATTCATATCATTCACTTTCCCAATTTCAAAGCTGAACGCTGCGATGATATGCTCTTTTTCCGCGTCGGACATACTGTTCCAGAATAGACGGGCCTGTGAGAAATGATCCTTAAAGGAATCACTTCGGGCTTGTATTTTGCGACCTTCTACCTTCTCTTGGTAATGTACATAACCGCCATCTTCCTCGGAACTCGTGTCTGGTTTATTATTGGATAATGAATTGTTATGATAGTGAGTCTGTCCGACATTGATCGTTTGTCTGCCATATCCATCACGCTGGTTATTGTGGAATGGACAGACCGGTCGGTTGATAGGTAACTCATGGAAGTTAGGTCCGCCTAGACGGATCAACTGCGTATCTGTATAAGAGAACAGTCTTCCTTGTAGCAATGGATCATTCGAGAAATCAATTCCAGGTACTACGCTGCCGGGGTGGAATGCTACTTGCTCCATTTCAGCAAATACATTGTCTACGTTGCGGTTTAAAGTCATTTTCCCAATGATTTTTACCGGAATGTCTTCCTCGGGCCATAACTTAGTAGGATCTAGAATGTCAAAATCAAATTTGAATTCATCTTCTTCTTCTAGTAACTGTACGCCAAGTTCAAATTCCACGAAGTTGCCATTTTCAATTGATTCCCATAAATCACGACGATGGAAATCAGGATCTTTACCGTTAATCTTCTGCGCTTCATCCCAAACTAATGAGTGGGCACCGAGTTTTGGTTTCCAATGGAATTTCACAAAGTGCGCTTCACCTTGATCGTTTACAAAGCGATACGTGTGAACACCAAAACCTTCCATCATTCGGAAACTCCGAGGAATGGCACGGTCGGACATTTGCCACATGACCATATGTGCAGATTCCTGGTTGTTCGCAACAAAATCCCAAAATGTATCATGTGCTGAAGCGGCTTGCGGCATTTCGTTATGAGGCTCGGGTTTCACAGCATGTACTAAGTCAGGGAATTTAATAGCGTCTTGAATAAAGAAAACCGGTATATTATTTCCGACTAGATCGTAGTTTCCTTCTTGCGTATAGAACTTCACAGCAAAACCTCGCGCGTCACGTACGGTTTCAGCGGAACCTTTACTCCCTGCTACACTAGAGAATCTAGTGAATACAGGAGTTTTGATACCTGGTTCCTGTAAGAATCCTGCTTTCGTATACTTCTTCATGGACTCGTACACTTCGAATTCACCATGCGCCGCAAATCCTCGTGCGTGAACTACCCGCTCCGGAATCCGCTCGTGGTCAAAGTGCGTCATTTTCTCTCGGAAATGGAAATCCTCCATCAACGTCGGACCACGCGTCCCTGCTTTTAGGGAGTGCTCATCTTCTGAAATCTTCAAACCTTGATTCGTTGTCATAGCGTGTTCGCCATCGTATGCGCGAAACGTCTCTAGTTGTTTATTTTTACTCTCTTCATTTACTTGATGATCTTTCTTCACATAAAATCCTCCCATCGTAAAATAGTAGTCTGCCTATCCTATTCCCCAATTACGAGAGGATAAACTGAAGACTATATTCTACCGGAACGTATGATGGAAAATAATAAATAAGTAAACATTAAGGCTGCGATGACCGCGCCGACTTCAATGAGAGGTAACTTTAAGAAGAGAGCTGTTTGTCCAGCGATAGCAGAACCGATAATGAGACCAACCATGAGAATGCTAAATGCCAACAACACAATACTTAAGGATAAGCGATTGGCAATCTTATCAAGCCGGCGGAATATAATGTTCGTTTGCTTCAAGCCGACGTCTAATTCCACTTTACCTTTTTCTATAGTTTTGATAGCTTTTTTCATATCGTTTGGTAACTCGGATAAAATTTCAGCATTCTTTACAAAGGTATGCCAGCCGTTTTCCAGTAAGTAGCGTGGGTCGAATTGTTTGAACACCATCTTTTTACCATACGGTTCGATGGCTTTCATAATACTAAAAGAAGGATCCAGCTTTCCTAGTACACCTTCAAGTGTAAGAATCACTTTTACAAGAATGGCGATTTCATTTGGCAGACGGATGCGGTGTCGATAAGCAATTGAGAAAATCTCCATGAATACATCACCTAATCTTAAGTCTGTAAGTGATGTTTCATAATATTTCCGCTGAATAATCTGCAAGTCACGATACAATGCATCTGTGTTAGTTTTTTCATGTAAAATATTCATAGCTTCGAATACATCGATTAATCGAGCGATATTTCCTCTTTGTAAGGCGACGAGTAAGGAAATGAAATGATAAGTCATTTCCTTACTTAGTTGACCGACCATACCGAAATCTAAATAATGAATAACGTTTCCAGGTGCAATGAAAATATTACCCGGATGGGGATCACCGTGGAAAAAGCCGTTTTCCATTACTTGAGAAAGCATAGAATCCGCAATTCTTTCTGCGATCACCTTACGATCATACCCTTCGCGGTCTAGTTGTCCGACATTGCTCACTTTAATACCTGTGACCAGTCCCGCTGTTAGGACAACACGCGTAGTGTATTCATCGTAGACTACTGGGACTTGAATCGTAGGATCTTTCACAAATTGTTGCGAGATCCGTTCAGCGTTACGGCCTTCCAGTTGGTAATCTAGTTCCTCCCGTAGTGAATGGGAGAATTCATAGATTAAATCTTTTATATGATACGCTTTCGCCCAGTCCATATTCTTCTCGAGAAACCCTGCCAAGTCGTGCAAGATGGCTAGGTCAGTATTTATTTGTCGTTGGATATTAGGTCGCTGGATTTTCACCGCTACGTGTTCACCGCTAGGCAAACGAGCGGTATGCACTTGACCTATAGAAGCTGAAGCGAGTGGTTTTTCATTGAATTCCAAGAAGAGTTCTTCAATCGTTCCACCTAATTGATGCTCGATGATTTCCCTCACGACTTCAAATGGAAAAGATTCTACGTGGTCTTGTAGTTTCTCAAGCTCTGAAGCAATTTCCTCAGGCACTAAATCCCGACGGCCGCTGGCGATTTGCCCAAGCTTTACGAAAGTTGGTCCAAGTTGTTCTAATGCAGTTCGTAGTTTTTTACCGACATGATACAAATTCAAATCAACTTGTTCGTCCGCAGAAGCGAATTTACGATCTGTCAGTCCAAGACGAAATAAGATGTGACTAAATCCATTTCTTAAAAAGACATTGATGATTTCTTGTGAACGTTGTGCATTTTTCATTCTTCGTTTTAACAAAAAGAACACCTCCGTATCTACCCTCTCTACAAAAGATACCATTGAACTCGTATAATTAAACACTAAAAAGGTCTCCGTCCTCTCTGTTGAAAAGAGAAAAGGAGACCCTTCTATTTTAGAAGATTTTTTTCCTGTCACGTTCATCCTTCAAGACTTCGACCGCTTCACGGAAACGCAGTGAATGGACGTTCTCTCTTTCTCTTAGAAACTTTAGAGAATCATTAATCCATGCATCGTCTGAAATATCGATAATCCATTGATACGTAGCGCGCGCTTTTTCTTCCGCTGCTATATCTTCGTACAAATCAGCTATCGGATCTCCCTTTGCTTGGATGTACGTTGTCGTAAAGGGTACACCACCCGCATTTTCATAAAACAGCGCATGACCGTGATTGACGTAATGTGCACCAAGACCAGCTTCTTCAAGTTGTTCTGGTGTAGCGTCTTTCGTTAATTTGTAAATCATGGTAGCTAGCATTTCTAAATGGGAAAACTCTTCGGTTGCAATATCATTCAGTACGCCGATCACTTTGTCAGGAACGGTGTAGCGCTGATTCATATAGCGTAATGCAGCAGCGAGTTCGCCGTCTGCACCACCATATTGCTCCGCGATGTACCTCGCAAGTTTTGGGTTACACTCTTTGACTTCTACCGGATACAATAATTTTTTCTCATAAACCCACATCCATATTCCCTCCAGTAACCTAGTGTGTATTTAAGACTACATTTGCCATGGCCAAGGTGCTTGGTTCCAACGCCAACCTGTATTAATTGCTTGTTCCGACGGTATGGAATGCAGCGAAAGCGGTCCGAAACGCTTTTCATACAATTTTCGTAACCTAGCCGCTTCTTTAATAGCAAGTCTCCATTGCGTAAGAGCTTCTTGATCTTCAGGGTGCGTGTTGGTATAGAGTGTCAGTTCGACTACTACAAAATCGGCTTGCTGCACATTCTTCAACATGTCTCTTCGCTCAGTCGCATCCATCAGGAGATCCCCTCCCTTTTTGAATAGCCATCGACTAGTGCCGGCCACAGCGACCCATGTTGTAAAGCTTCAGCAGGTGAGAATTGTGGAAGTGAAGCGGGCTGGAAATTCATAAATAGTTGAGGCGGTAAGGAAAACGTTTTGACTTTGACAGGTGGACACGGATCCCATGGAGAAATATACGGTTCATAACTGCCTGTGAACGTGTAATCCATTCGTTATCAACTCCTCTACGCAAGATATGTAACTTTCTCATGTCGTATGACTAAACATAATCACTCTGTGCAACGGCCAGATGAACCTTAGTAGTCAAAAACTCATGTCACGCAATAGTTATATGTAATTAACGTATTTATAAATACATTGAAATCTAGTACAATGTAGGGAGTAAAGAATTAGACGGCTAAAATGACTAGTAAATTACTTTAAATGCCTAGTTCTGTGGAATGAATACAAATGAAGTGAGATATTTAAATGAAACGTGGAGATGAACTAAATGGATGATTACTCCATCTTTATCGGTAGACAACCGATATTTGATCGGTCAGGTAATATATACGCATACGAATTATTGTATCGAAATAGCGAAGAGAACTTCTTTCCTGATATTAACCCCGAACAGGCTACAATTAGTTTGTTGGTCAATACATTCCTCTCTGTAGGAATTGATCAAGTAACGAGTGGTGTTCGTTCATTCATTAACTTCTCAGGCGAGCTATTGGCGCAGGATTTATTTATGAGTTTAGATCACAATCAAGTCGTTATAGAGATTCTGGAAGACGTGGAAATCACTCCTGCCCTGTTACATCGTTTACGCATGTTTAAAGAAGCGGGTTTCACGTTAGCGCTTGATGATTTTATTTTACAAGACCAGTACTTGATGTACTCCCAGTTATTTGAGCTCGTAGATATTGTCAAAGTAGATTTCATGCTGACGAGTGTAGTTCAGAAAAATCGTATTGCTACATTTTTACGGAAATATCCAAAGCTGATTTTACTAGCAGAAAAAGTAGAAACGGAAGCGGATTATCAACTTGCATTAAGAAGTGGATATGATTTGTTTCAAGGTTATTTCTTTGCGAAACCAGAAATTATTAAAAGTGCAGATATTCCACCTAATACGCTAGTGCACTTACAGATTATTGATTATTTCCGTAAGGATACTCAATCCATTAATCAACTCTGCGATCTGATTATGCGTGACGTTTCGATCTCCTATAAACTATTGCGTTTTATTAATTCACTAGCCTTCGATATTCCACGGCAAATCAGCTCGATTAAGCAAGCGATTATGTTGATTGGCTTAAACGGTACAAAGAAGTGGTTGCAGGTTCTGATGTTGCATGACTTAGGTGTAGAGCAACAGGATGGTCGTGTGAAAGTGCTCGTTGAATTGTCACTTCGTCGTGCAAGAACATGTGAACAGTTGGCGAAGTATAATAGAAAACCAAATAAGGATGAATACTTTCTCACAGGCATGTTTTCATTGATCGATGCGGTAATGCGTCGGAAATGGGAAGACATATTGCCGTTGCTATCACTATCGGACGTCATTATTGCCACGTTAAATGGAAAACAGACTGAAATGTCTTCTTATCTACAATTGGTTAAAGCTGTAGAATGTTTTGACTGGGAAACCGTAGAACGGTTATCTGCTGAGCTGTCGATCCCAAAGAAAGTGTTAAGTGAGATCTACCTTCAAGCCATGCGCTGGTCACATGGAATAGAGGAAGACTTGAGTTGAATACATACGAAAAGGCATTTTCTCTTGAAGATGCCTTTTTTGATGTGTAGTATATACAGTTATAATCTGTTCAGAAACTTTCTTTTCTGTAATATGTATAAACGGAAATACGTTATATCTCGTGAAATTAGGGTATGGAGTGTAGTAAGAGAGTTACCAAATGAACACTAGGAGTCGATAGTAGTGGATAAAAAATTCTGGAAAAATCCCGTGTTCTCAATTTCCGCCATATTTATTTTTGTGCTTGTTGTATTAGGAACAGTTATACCTGAATCATTCGGAAAAGCATCTGAAAGACTTTATCATTTCACAACAGATAATTTTGGTTGGTTTTACTTACTAACAGTATTTATCATTATCGTGTTTTTGGTAGGATTGGCAATCAGTAAATTTGGCGCAATCCGCTTGGGTGGCGACACGGAACGTCCAGAGTACCCATTCTTCACATGGATTGGCATGCTGTTCTCTGCTGGGTTCGGTGTAGGATTGGTATTCTGGGGTGTGGCGGAACCAATGAGTCACTACTTCAAGTCTCCTATGGCAGGCGTTGAAGCGCAGACAGAAGAAGCTGCTCGTATAGCGATGGGGTATTCTTTCTTCCACTGGGGCATTTCACAATGGGCTATTTTTGGTATTGTAGGTTTGGTCATTGGCTTCCTACAGTTCCGGAAGAAAAAGGACGGTTTAATTTCAACCGCACTCGAGCCCTTAATAGGTAGTAACCGTCACGTGAAGACAGGTATTGATTCATTTGCGGTAGTAGCAACTGTCATGGGTATTGCTACTTCACTAGGTATGGGTGTTCTACAAATGAGTGGGGGATTGGAATATGTATTTAACATTAAGAGTACATTCACCATTCAACTAATCATTATTGCAGTAGTATTCGTTGCGTATATGACCTCTGCTTCATCCGGCTTAAGTAAAGGAATCGCGTACTTAGGAAACTTCAACTTAGGTATGGCGATTGCATTATTGTTATTTTTCTTTATAGTAGGACCGAAAGTATTTATACTAGAAACCTTTACACTAGCTATAGGAGATTATATCAATAACTTCATTACGTACAGCTTGCGTCTGCAACCGTATCAGGGTGGTACATGGGTGAAGGACTGGACGATATTCTACTGGGCTTGGACAATTGCATGGTCTCCGTTCGTAGGTGCATTTGTTGCGCGCGTCTCCAAGGGCCGGACAATCCGTGAGTTCATCATGGGGGTCATGGTTATTCCACCAGCATTTTCTTGTATGTGGATTGCAACACTTGGAGGAACTGCCTTATACAGTGACTTACGCAATGGCACACAGATTGCAGAAGAAGTAGACAAAGATGTTACGTCTGCAATTTTTGCGACGCTTCAACACTTACCGATGACCGGTCTTGTATCGTTCCTCGCTATCGTATTGATCTTTACATTCCTGATTACGTCTGCCGACTCAGCTACGTATATTTTAGCTAGTATGACAACGCGTGGCAGTTTGTTCCCTCCATTGGTTGTTAAATTCGTCTGGGGATTCCTTATGACTGCTATTGCAGCTGTATTGTTATCAGCAGGTGGATTAGAAGCTTTGCAATCAGCATCACTTGTATCCGCCTTGCCGTTTACATTACTTCTATTATTATTAATCTTCTCTCTAGCAAAACTACTGACCAAAGAACCGATTACTGTCAGACCGACAGATATACGTCAATTTGAGCACGTAGAAGGCGAAGTCAAGAAGAGACGCAAACGCAAAGAAAGTGAAAAAGAGAAGAAAGCACGCAGAGAAGCTGAAAAGGCAAAAAAGATAAAAGAAAAGAACGATAGAAAGTATCAAGAACTTGAGAAAAAGAAGTATCTTGAAGTTGAGAAAGAAAAGAATGAATAATAGAAGGGACCGGTTCGTTGCTTTTGCACGAACCGGTCTTTTACCGCAGGAGGGGCAATGTATATGGCAATTGTAAAAGTAGAAGACGTTCAGTTTATAAGAGGGGATCATCAAATACTGCAAGACGTTAGTTGGGAGATAGAACAGGGACAGCAATGGGGAATGCTTGGGCTAAATGGTTCCGGTAAGACTTCATTATTATCTATTATTTCTACATATGAAATTCCGTCTGGTGGTGAAGTGGAAGTACTGGGTAAGCGCTTTGGTAATGCCTACTTACCTGAATTACGCAAAAAGATTGGCTTCGTCAGTAGTTCCCTAGAGAAGTTCTCGGACTATTTCTGGAATGAATCAATTGAGCGGATTGTGATCAGTGGTAAATTCGCAAGCTTCGGTATTTACGATAAAATCATGGATGAAGACTGGGTACGAGCGAGTTACCTAGTACAAGAATTTAGATTGGAACATGTAAAAGGAAAGAAATTTAGACTGCTGTCTGAAGGGGAAAAGCGTCGAGTGTTAATCGCTCGCGCATTAATGGGAGAGCCTGATTTATTAATTTTAGATGAGCCGTGTTCCGGCCTGGATATCTTGGCGAGAGAACAATTTCTTGAAGCACTTAAAATTGCCACGAAGAATAATGTTCACCTCATTTATGTCACGCATCATATTGAAGAACTCGTTCCTGAAATTACTCATGCTCTATTGGTAAAGGAAGGAAAGATCGTTGCAAGCGGTCCTAAAAAAGAGGTATTGACAGATGAACTCCTATCAGAGACGTATCAAGTTCCTGTAACGATCGAGTGGCGCGCTGAAAGACCTTATCTATCGATAAAATAATAGGACCGTATTGTTGTTTATAGCAAAAAGAAGAGGGGATGTTAAGTAAGAGTAACGAGCTTGAATCGTAGTGTACATAGCAAGTAAAAAAGGGGGTGGGCTCTTATGAAGAAAGTGGAACGCAAGTGGACAAAGAAACGTATAGCGTCTTATGTACTTTTGTTTTTTGCATTATTATATGCAGGCGTCATGCTATGGCAAACATATAAACCATTACCACCTGGTATCTCCTACAAAGGAGATTTGCATCAAGTAGAAGAAGTAGAGTTCATTTATGATTTGACATATTCAAAAACGAAAGAGAAAGATCATTATAAATCAGAACTCCGTATTTTTAATGAAGTATTTGAAATGATTAAAGATGCGCAAGAGTTTGTTGTCCTCGATTTCTTTTTAATGGATGACTACTATGATGAGAAAGAAGACTTTCCTCAAATAGCTGATCAACTAACAGACGTTCTCGAAAAGAAGAAAGAAGAGTTCCCCGACATGCCCATCGTTTACATAACAGATCCGATAAATACCGGCTATGAATCGTATGAATCCGAGTGGTTTAAAGCGCTTGAAAAAGCAGGGGTTCAAGTAGTTTACACAGATTTGGAACCGTTACGTGATTCCATGCCTTTATACTCGGGTGTATATCGTATCTTCCTTCAATGGTTTGATTTTAAGGGGGGGAATCATTTCCCTAATTTCTTAGCCAGTGATGCACCAGATGTGAAGTTTTCTTCTTACCTGAAATTGCTAAACGTAAAAGCGAATCATCGTAAAACATTAGTGACTGAACAAGCTGCATTGGTGACTTCATCTAATCCACACGCAGCAAGCGGTCGCCATGGCAATGTGGCGTTTAAAGTAAAGGGTCCAGTGCAGAATGATATATTGGAATCTGAGGAAGCTGTGCTTCAGTATTCGTCAGGCGGAAAATTGCCGCGAATCGAAGCGGAAGAACAAAAAGGACCCTATCAAGTTCAGTACGTAACGGAAAGTAAAGTACTAGATGCTTTAGTTAGTGATATCGAAAAGGCGAAAAAAGGAGATCTGATTCGGATGGGTATGTTTTATCTTTCGGAGCAGGAAGTGATCCGACCGTTAGAAGAAGCAGCCAATCGTGGTGTTCATGTAGAGATCGTCTTGGATCCGAATGAAAATTCATTTGGCAGTAAAAAATCAGGATTACCCAATCGCCCAGTAGTACAGGAAATCAGGGAAAATACAGATGATAAAATTAAGGTGCGTTGGTATAATACCGTAATTGGTCAATACCATACGAAGTTAGTAACTGTACAGACCGCGGACAAGACGTACATTACAAATGGATCTTCCAATATAACAGAGCGCACGCTAAGAGATTATAACTTAGAAGCAAATCTCCGCATTATAGCGCCGACTGACAGCGAGTTAACAGACGAAATTAATGAATATTTCGATCGAATATGGAATAACGAAGATGCATTATATACTCTGGATGTAGAAGAATATCAAGACAGCCTGACGTTTTTCCAGCGCGGAATTTATGCATTGCAGCGTTGGGTGAAGCTGACAACGTATTAAGTGTTATGTGATAGAAATCAAGTAACAGCTTGAATAAAGTAGATGCTTGAAAGAAGCGGGAGGAATAATAAATGAAAATAGTCGTTTTTGGAGCAACAGGACGTACGGGTAGCGAAATAGTCCGTCATGCATTAGCAGACGGTCATGAGGTAACGGTATTTGTTCGGTCGCCAGAGAAATGTGAAGCGCAAGAAAACCTCACTATTATTAAAGGTGACGTACGTGATTCTACTGCAGTGAAAAATGCGTTGATGGGTGCTGAAGCAGTCGTGAGTGCTCTCGGCACTGATAAAACAACAACGCTTACAGAAGCAATACCTGCTATTATTGAGGGAATGCAAGAACATCGAATCCTAAGAATTGTCACGATTGGTACAGCGGGTATATTGGAAAGTAGAACAGAACCGTCGAAGTTACGCTATCAATCGAATGAATCTCATCGCAAATTGACATTTGCAGCAGAAGAGCATCATAAAGTATTCACTATGCTGCAAAATTCAGGCTTGGATTGGACAATAGTTTGTCCTACCTATTTACCTGACGGAGAGGCGCTTGGGACTTATCGAACAGAAAGAGACTACTTGCCTATAGATGGAGCGAAGATCTCTACTGGAGATACGGCTGCATTTGCTTATGATGAATTATGTAAGGGAGAAGAAATAGGATATAGAGTCGGTATCTCATATTAACATTTTTATATAGTAAATTATGTTCGAATTACTTAGCGCTTTGTACGTTTTGAATTAAAACACCTCATTACCTTTTCTTTCCTTTATGATATAATAGTAGCATAGAGGAAAGGAGATTAGAAGATAGATGAGATGGTCCTTGAAAAGTTTAATTCAAGTCGTAGCAACCTTGGCTATCGTTTTAACGTTTCTGACTAGTACTACGGTTGGCTATCGTGTAAACAAGCAAAACTTGATAGACTCGACCTTGGAAACGAACTATGCATATGCCAAGAAGTTGTCATCTACTACTGATGCCTTTTTGCGTGATACGTTAAAAACACTTGAAACTAATGCGGTAGAAGTACTACCTCTTCTAGAAGATTCAAAAGCACAACCTCAGTTGAATCAAATAGCAGAGCGTATCAGGCAGCAGACAAGTACATTCAATTCAGTTGCTGTTTCTTCTGATGAAGGTGTTGTACTCGGTGTATCGCCACCAAGTCTAGACCTACTTGGAAAAAAGTTAACTTCATTCGGTGCGCAACAAGCTATTAAAGAAAAAAAACCTACTATATCCCCGCCTTACGTAGGAATCACTGGTGAACTAATCGTTTTTATCAGTGTCCCTTTAATAGTCAATCAGGAGTATAAAGGGTTTTTAGGCGGTGCTATATACCTACATAAGCCGAACGTGCTAGAACAAATTCTGGGGGATCATTTCTATGATGATGGCTCCTATGTATATGTGGTGGATACGGAAGGTAAATTGATTTATCATCAGCTTGAAGAACGCTTAAAAGATAATGTCTCCAGTAATATTGTTGTTCAAAAGGTAAGTAGCGGAAATAGTGGTTTTTTGGAATTGATCAACACAAAAGGAATTCCGATGTTGGCAGGATATGCATATCTACCAATTGCTAATTGGGGAATCGTATCACAAAGACCATTGGATGTTTCCGTCGCTCCTGCCAGAGATATGGTGTTAGAGATGGCATTTAAGTCTTTGCCATTACTACTACTATCGTTCTTACTCGTTAGATACTTTTCTAGAAAGATCGCCCTGCCGCTTCAGAGGTTAGCATATTATACCGAAAGCAGTATAGAATCAGATCAAAAAGAAAAAATGGAAAGTATCTCGGATTGGTACTATGAAGCAAGGCAGTTAAAAGGAGCCGTGTTGAATAGTTTAGATTACTTTAAAAAAGAGATAAACTATTTTATACATGAATCAACAACAGATCCACTGACGAAGTTAACCAATCGTCGAACCATGAATAGTCTTATGTCACAATGGGTAGCTGATGAAATACCATTCGCTTTCATTATTTTAGATATAGATAAGTTTAAGCGTGTCAATGATCGTTATGGTCATTCAGTTGGTGACGAAGTATTGATTTATTTAGCTGACTTAATGCAACGAACGGTTCGCGAACAAGACATTTGCTGTCGCTACGGAGGTGAAGAATTCGTCATTCTTTTACCGAAAGCAGATAAGGTGACTGCTTATTTGACAGCAGAACGGCTTCGTGAAAAACTGGAGGACACGATCAGTCCTTGTGGTGAAGTGATCACGATATCAGCTGGGGTCGCTGCCTATCCACTGCATGCAAATCATCCAGCGCGTCTTATCGAGTTGGCGGATCAAAGTCTATATGAAGCCAAACGTACAGGACGCAATAAGACCATCGTCGTTCCCGATGAACCTCGGCATGAGTAATATGCCGAGGTTTTCTTGAATGTGTACCTAAGGAAGGGGATAGAGAAATGCTAGAGCAGTCCATGGATAAACGCTTGCACATCAAAACACTTGGCGTTCGTGAGTGGATTCATCAATCATCACATTATAATCGTTATGAAGCGACGCCTTACGAGATGCTAGATTATTTATTTACCCACCATGATTTGTTGAAAGAAGGAAGCTTGATCGACTTTGGATGCGGAAAAGGAAGAGTCCCATTTTATGTGAATCATCTTTTTTGCTTAGATACGATAGGTATTGAAATGAATAGTGTGTTACACCGAGATGCCATGACCAACTTAATGGAGTATCGACAAGCGTTTCCTAAGAGACCTGGTTCCATTACATTTGAATGCTGTATAGCGGAGAACTATATCATTCCGGCAGAAGCTGTAACGTTCTACTTCTTTAATCCATTCTCTCTTGATATATTTCGCTCTGTAGTTCAGCGAATTCTAAAATCAGCAGAATACTCACCACGTGCCTTAGAAATCATTTTATATTATCCGACTGATGAGTACGTCTATTTCCTTCATCGCCATCAGTCATTCGAGAAAATAGCAGAGATACCTATTACACATTTGCAACTCCATGATAAAGCCGAGCGCTTCTTAGTGTATACATACAAACAGCCCTAATCCATGAGATGAGGGCTGTTTGCATATTCATATAACATGACTGAACCGTTGACCAATCCAGAAGATTAACTCCATCACGAGTGCTGCCAAGATACCTACTAGCAACCCACTAGAAAGAAGTGGTTGTAATAGTTCTGGAAGGGAAGAAAATACTGCAGCTGGCAATGTCATGATTGACAACCCGAGAAGCGCAGGCAATGCGACACGATAAATGTTTTTAGGCTCGAACGTTAAACCTTCCACATTACGCAAAGCCGAACGGAATAGCTGTAAATAGGCCACAAATAATACTGTGTTTCCTACACTTTGTGGGATAGTAGAGAAAAAGGCACTGAGTGGCGGTACCAGTCCAAGGATAATGAACAGTATAGAGCCGATGAAAAATGGAGCTCTGTCTTTTATTCCAGTAGATTGTAGAAAGCCGATGGATGAAGCGTAAGGCGCATATGGTACGAGACCTAATGCCCCTGCTCCAATATTTAATACTCCGGTAATGAAGAAGGAAGTTTTATACTGTCTCTTGGTAGTTTCTTTTTCATATATATCCTCAGCACCTTTTAGTGTGGCAATTGTATTGGTCGTGTTCAATAAGCCCGTAATCACCACCGTAATAACGATACCGATTTCCAGTGTAGGCTCACCCCAAGGAAACCATTGTATAAATGGAGTGGCTTTGATCGTTTCAGTAGCTTCTTGTGGGAAAATCAGTGTGGCACCGATCCATCCGACTGTCATACCAATAAGTAAATTCAAGCTGCTGATGATTCCTTTTCCTTTCACATGAACTAGAATCGTCAGACCTGCTAGAGCAAATGAAAATAGGGTCGTTGACAGGCTGATAAATTCTCCATCATTTAGACCAATCATTCCTTTTAGGAAGATCGTGATCAATTGATTGGCAAGCAGCAATAGAAATACGAACATCACAGTGGGCGTGAACCACTTTTTGAGGATTTCTCCCATGCCAAGCGTCCCGAGAATAGCTACCAATACACCAGAAATCATGGCGCCAACTGCAATACTACCTCCAACAGTCGTTAAACTTAAACCCATAGCGCTTGCAGTCCCTGCCAAGCTGAGCACGACACCCCACCATAAACCTGACTGACCTTCCAACAGCGCCAAGCGGTGTCCAAATGCTCCTTGCAGTAAACAAGCAAGTCCTGTAAAAATAAAGGAACGTTGTATTGCCGAAACGATTTCAATCTGCTCAAGCTCAAAAGCAGTACCGACTGAGATCGGAATTACAACTGTATTAGCGAACATAAAGAACAGCCATTGAAATCCTGCCAATGCGGTAATGGAGTACCGCATTTGATTAGTGCCCATTCTCATCTCTCCCTGTAAATACTTGTCTATGTATAAAGAAAAATTGAAATATAAAGAAAACTATAGCATAAAACTAATTGATTGAATAATATTTCCTACAATTACCTGATGGAAAAGGATTAAGATATCATTTTCCGCAATAAAAAGAGCCGGCAGATGAAAGTCTGCCGGCTCATACTATGATTGTATATCTTTTAATAACAGTAATAGTTCGTCAGAAGGCACGGGTCTAGAATATAAGAAACCTTGCGCTTCATCACAGTTGAGTGTCTTGAGGAACTCAGCTTGCTCGTAAGTTTCTACTCCTTCAGCAATCACGCGTAAGTGCAAGTTCTTAGCCAAGTCGATAATAGCTTTCACGATTACTGAATTGGTACTTAGCTCTCGTATAAACGATTGATCAATCTTCAGATGAGTTAAAGGGAACCTGGATAAATAACTTAACGAAGAATAGCCTGTGCCGAAATCATCGATACTAATCTTAATACCGATATCTCGCAGCTCTTGTAATATGTTTTGGCAATAGTCCACGTCAGAAGTCATGCTTTCCGTTATTTCGATATTCAAATAGCGGGCTTGCAGACCAGTTTTATGAAGTGTATCTTTGACATCCGTCACAAAACTAATACTTTTAAACTGACGTAATGAAACATTGACACTCATTAACAGGGAAGTATAACCTAGGTCTTGCCATTCTTTAGCTTGTTTACAAGCTGTTTCAAGCACCCACAAACCAATAGGGAGAATCATTCCAGTTTCTTCTGCTATCGGAATGAATTGTCCGGGAGATATCGTTCCGCGCGAAGGATGCTGCCAACGGACCAAAGCTTCTACGCCAATCATATTTCCAGTATCAAATTCAAATTGTGGCTGATAATGCAGAGATAATTCCTTTTTGTGAAGAACTTGACGTAATTCCATCTCAATTAATGTTCGTTCCATTAAATCTTTATACAGTTCTTCCGTGAAAAATTGATAGGTGCTCTTACCTGATTGCTTTGCTAGATACATAGCAGAGTCTGCATTTCGGATCAGCGTATCATACCGTGCACCGTCCTCGGGAAACATGCTGATCCCGATACTTGGTGCGATAAATATCTCCAAGTTTTCTATGAGGAAAGACTTCGATACTTCATTGACGATTCGCTGGGCAACCATTTGTGCTCCTTGTTTTGTCGTGGAAGAACACAGTATAAGAAATTCATCACCACTGAGTCGGCCAACTAAATCATTTTGTCTAACGAGAGTTTGTAATCTTGTGCCAACTGCTTTTAGCAATTGATCTCCTATATAATGTCCCATAGAATCATTGATGTTTTTAAATCGATCTAAATCCATATAAAGCAAGGCGAAAGATTCTCGGCTGTTTATTCTGGTCTCGATTAGGTCTTCTACAGTCTGTTTTAATAATCGTCTATTTGGCAAACCGGTCAGATGATCGTGAAATGCCATATGTTCTACTAAACGTTCAGCTTCTTTGCGGTCTGTAATATCGCTAGCGGTACCTACAACTTCGATTACATTTTCCCCTTCGAAAATAGGGGAGAGGTAAACGAGGAAGGTTCTAGATTGATAGTCAATTTCAAACTGTGCAACGCGGCCGAGTAGAGCACCTAAAAGATGGCGTTTAAATGTAGATAAATTAAACTTTTTGTCCAGTATGAATTGGTTTAGAGTATCCGCAGTAATTCCTAACTGTTCAATTACTTTTCCTTCTAATAAAGTTATAGTAATTTGATTGTTTTCATTAAAACAGTATTTAAAAATAGCATTTTGAAGATTTTTCACAGTCAAACTGAAATCATTTTTTAATGCCAATTCCAGTGATTTTTCTGCTTCCATCTGCAATGTTACATCTTGGCGTATGGAAATGTATTGAAAAGGTTTGCCATCCGAACCGATGAACGGAACGATCGTCGTGTGAACCCAATACAAATTTCCGGACTTTGATTTATTTCGGATAACCCCCCTCCATACTTGACCGGACTGAATCGTTTTCCACATATCAGCAAAGAAACTTTTAGGATGTGTACCAGAATTAACTACTCGATGTGTTTTGCCGATCAAGTCCTTACGTGAATACTCCGAAAGAGTACAGAAGCGGTTATTGACATAAGTAATAACGCCTTGTGGATTGGTGATGACGACTACTGCTGATTCGTCCAGTGCGTATTTGAAATTTTGCAAGTCGGTACGTGTTTTAGCGTACTCATTGGAGACGAGCTTGGATCCAGTCACGTCAATATCAAGTGAAAGATAATTTGTTAAGTTTCCAGCGGTATCATAAATGGGTACAATGGTGATATCCAGCCAGTGTACTGTGCCGGACTTGGAAGAGATTTGAATCGCTTCTTGATAGACGGTATCATGCATAAAGTGTTCTGCAAGCATATAAAGCGTATCTTCAGTAGAGATTCCCCTATTCAATTTTCCCCATGTTCTGCCGATTAATTCGTCTTCGTCATAGCCCGTCAGCTCACAAAAGTTTTGGTTTACATAGGTTAGACGACCACTTAAGTCGATAAGAGATATACAGAATTTCTCATCAAGCAGAGTAGACAGATGTGGAGAAATACTAGGAGTATGTAACGGCATAAAGGCACATCCTTTCATTTAAAGTAGTTATAGTAAATAGAATAGTCCTGTGTCTTGTTAGTGTGAGAGTCGTGAAATTATATAGAAATACCTAATAGGCGGAAGTATACACTTTATCTGTCTGATTATAACATGAATGAGAGAGTTTTGAACTAGTTATTAAGAGAAATACATATAGGTTATTGGAAGTGTCACTAGTTGCGTGATATTTAACGTAGCAAAAAAGACTGTGGAAGCTTCAGTGAAGCCTCCACAGTCTTTTTATCTTTTTGGTTCATATTGTAAGGTTTTAAATAGTTCATTGCGTTCTGAATCAGTCAGTTCTCGCCATTCACCAATAGGTAGATCACCCAGTTCAATATTTAATATTCGTACACGTTGCAAGCGATGAATATGATAGCCAAGCGCTGCACACATTCTGCGAATTTGACGATTTAGACCTTGTGTTAAGATAATGGAAAAAGTTTTGGGTCCTAGTTTCTTCACCGTACAAGGTTTCGTTACGGTGTCGAGAATCTTCACGCCGCTTTCCATTTGTGAGATAAAAGAAGCAGTAATTGGACTATCGACTGTGACGATATATTCTTTGTCGTGTCCATGTTCTTCACGCAAGATTTCATTGACGATATCACCGTCATTCGTTAATAGTAGTAAGCCATCTGAATCTTTGTCCAATCGACCGATATGGAAAATTCGCAGTGGATGGTTAATGAAGTCTACAACATTTCCTTTAATATGGCGCTCTGTCGTACTAGTAATACCTACTGGTTTATTGAGTGCAATATACACTAGTTGTTCTTCTTGTTGAACCAGTTTGCCATCTACAACAACTTGGTCACTTGCTTCAACTTTACTTCCGAGTTCTGCGAGCTGACCATTGATTTTAACGCGACCGTCAGCAATCCACTGATCTGCGCCACGCCTAGATACAATACCTGCACCGCTTAGAAATTTATTGATTCGCATAAAGACTCTCCTCCCCACACTTGTCACAATAAGCTCATTATAGCATTTTTCCTATAAGAAATTGTTGACATTAAAGATTCAGCATATTAAGATAAATGTAATAACTAAGGGACAGAAGGTTTCGATAGCGGAATCGTCCTCGGCAGATGAGTTCAGTTAGTAGAGAAGAGAATAGTGAAAAGATATGAATAAGAAGAGTAGCGAGTGCTTGTGCTTCCTAGAGAGTCAGTGGCTGGTGGGAACTGATACACAGCGTTCGTGAATGGACTTATGGCAGCTGTTTTGATGAAAAACAGACGTTTGCTCGCGTTAAGAGCAGTGTGAAAACACATAAAGTGGGAGTGCTTCGGTGCTTCAATTTGAGGTGGCAACGCGGTTACGTAATCGTCCTCTGCAACAGGCTAACTGGCTCTGTTTGCAGAGGGCTTTTTCTATTTAATTAGACAAATTACACAGCAGTCCATAAGAGAAGAGGAGAATGAACATGATGACAGAACAGAAGAACTTGCGAGTAACGACACGAAAGATTGAAGGAGATTCTTTAACACCAATATTGATTTTTAGAAGATTAAAAGGAAATCATAAGTTCTTGCTGGAAAGTTCTTCGCAAGCAGGTGGATCAGGGCGTTATTCATTCATTGGACTGAATCCTCAAAAAGCCTACCGGGGTCGGGATGGTGTAGTAGAAGAAATCGTCTACTCGACGAATAGAACATATACGCATGAAGGAGATCTATATACATTACTGAAGCGACTGATGCCACGTATTACAGAAGATGCAGGATTCCCGTTCACGGGTGGTGCGGTCGGTTATGTAGGATACGGAGCCGCAAGAAACGGTGAACAGCGTGGAGTAGATGACCTCCAGATTCCGGATGTCTATTTCAATATTTACGATACGGTTGTCATCTATGATCATGAATTACATGAGGTTACATTACTGCATACAGAAATAAATCCCGTATATGAATCACCTGACTTGGACGCTATTGAAGATATGATCGTTAATGGATCAGTCGATAAAGAAGATAGTGTTTCACTTTCCGATTATCGTTGTGCCATATCAAAAGAAGAGTTTGAACGACGTGTCCAGATTGTGATTGATGCAATTAAAGAAGGGCAGGCGGAACAAGTAGTCCTATCACGACGTTTAGAAGCAGATATTACAGGTGATCCATTCGCATTGTATCGTAAACTGCGCCGACGTAATCCATCTCCATATATGTATTACATGGAGTTTGAAGATCATACCGTCATCGGAACATCACCTGAAAGTCTGGTGCGTGTTACGGGAGAGCAAGTATTAACGAATCCTATTGCAGGAACTCGCAGACGAGGTCGAGATCAAGCGGAAGATCAAGCACTTGAAGTGGAGTTGCGTAATGATCCGAAAGAGCTGTCCGAACACGATATGTTAGTTGAAGTGAGCAAGAAAGAACTACAGCAAATCTGTCGCCCAGAAACAATTGAAGTGGCGAATTATTTGGAGACCGTTCGCTATGAACACGTCATGCACTTAGTTTCTGAAGTGAAAGGTGACCTCGCTCCAGGCTTACATGCACTGGATGCATTGAAGGCGACGATGCCTGCTGGTACTGTAACAGGCTCTCCAAAAACGGCTGCTATGGATATGATTGATGAATTAGAAGACCAGCATCGCGGAATTTACGGTGGGGCGATTGGTTATATCGGTTTGAATGGTAATATCGACTTCGCACTCACAATTCGCACGATGCTTGTCAAAGACGGTAAAGCTTATGTTCAAGCAGGCGCTGGAATAGTGGAAGCTTCTGTTCCATCACTAGAGTATAAAGAAACATCCAATAAAGCCCGTTCCTTGCTTGAAGCAACGGAAACGGCAAAGTAATTACTAAGGCTCAAGCCTTACCGAAGGATAGCGACAGCGCTGAGACGAGAAGGGGAGAGACGAGTATGGAGAAATTTTTAACCATAGTAGAGAAGCAACGTCACTTAATGTATGAAGAAATGAGAGAAGCAGCCGAGCTAATGTTTCGCGATGAGACAGATGAAGAGCAAATTGCACAATTCTTGATCGCGTTATCAAAGAAAGGCGAAACCTCACATGAAGTAGCCGCACTGGCCGCTGTGATGAAATCCTATGCAAATGAACTAACACCAGCAGAAGCACGTTATTTGGATAACTGTGGAACAGGCGGAGATGGCGTCAATACATTTAATATTAGTACGACAGCTGCCTTTGTTTTGGCAGGTGCGGGTGTACAGGTTGCGAAACATGGTAACCGTAAAATATCGAGCGCGTCAGGGAGCCAAGACGTCTTGGATGCACTTGGCATTCATCCAGACTTCCAGATAACAGATATGCAGAATTTATTAGAACAACAAGGAATCGCATTTTTATTCGCGCCAGCTATTCATCCGAAAATGAAACGAATCGGTGCTATACGAAATAAAATCGGTAAAACAACGATCTTTAATTTAGTAGGTCCCTTAACGAATCCTGTATCACTGGAAACACAATTCACGGGTATTAACCGTCCTGATTTCATTATGGAGTATGCTTCCGTACTGAGAATGCTAGGACGGGAGCGAGCAATTGTCGTAAGTGGGGCAGGTGGGATGGATGAAGCGTCTTTAGCAGGTCAGAATGAATTTGTCTTACTCGATCATGGCGATTTAATTCCGTTTTCATTGACTGCAGATGACGTGGGACTTGAATATGCACCATTGTCAGCGATTAAAGGTGGAAATGCAGTAGAAAATGCCGCAACAACGCGATCGATCTTAAGTGGAGAACGTGGACCGAAGTTCGATACAGTCGTATTGAATGCAGGAATCGGTTTGTTCGCAAATGGCAAAGTGTCTACTATTCAAGAAGGTGTAAAAGTTGCCACAGAAAGTATACTTTCGGGCAAAGCGTTAGAAAAATTAGAGGCCGTTGTCGCATTCAGCGAATTGATCCGGCAAAAGGCGGTTATCCAATGACGATTTTAGATAAAATTATTGCACAGAAGAAGATAGAAGTAGAGCGTTTGTTAAAAAGTAACACGATATTTCCCGAGCGAGAGATCATACGCCCATCACTTTATCAGACATTACGAAAAGCTAAACACGTCCAAGTCATTTCTGAAATGAAGCGTGCCTCACCTTCCAAAGGAATCATCGCAGAAGGTGCAAATCCAGTAAAGCAAGCAATAGCCTATTATGAAGCAGGCGCTGCGTGCATATCCGTACTGACGGATCAGGAATTTTTCAAAGGGTCATTTGAAGATTTATCTGCAGTAGCGGACGCGGTACCGATTGCATTATTATGCAAAGACTTTATCATTCATAAAATTCAGATTGACCAAGCAAAAAGTGCAGGTGCTTCCGTTATTTTATTGATTGTGGCTGCGCTTGATGATGAAACGCTCGGAAGTCTGTATACGTATGCCAATGAAGAAGGTTTGGATGTACTTGTCGAGGTGCATAACGTCGAAGAACTACAGCGAGCATTGGCGATTGATGCAAGAATCATCGGTGTCAATAATCGTGACCTGCATACATTCGAAGTAGATTTAGCACATACGGAACTGATCGCATCACACTTCCCGTTTGATGAAGAGCGTGTGTTTGTCAGCGAAAGTGGAATCTGGGGACGTGAGGATGCAGAACGTGCATCGAAAGCGGGAGCAAGTGCAGTGCTTGTCGGAGAATCGTTGATGCGCAGTGATTCAGTGAAGGAAGCCTTGCAAGCATTACAAGTAGAAAAACACGTGGTTCGACCATGACAAAAGTAAAGATTTGCGGATTGATGAAACCTGAACATGTGAAAGCGGCTGTAGATGCAGGTGCGGATGCAATAGGTTTTGTCTTCGCACCTAGTCGCAGGGAAGTGACGATAGAGCAGGCGCGTGAATTGGCAATGCTCATCCCGCCGACCGTGTTGAAAATTGGTGTCTTCGTTGATGAAACGATCGAGCAACTGCAAAAGACTTTTAAAGAAGTGCCGCTTGATTATATTCAGTACCACGGAGAAGAGACGCCAGCTTTCATTCAGCAAGTAGGGTTACCTTCCATTAAAGCACTTGCTATAGAAACTGAAGACGACGTGAAGCTCGCTACTACCTATGACGTGGATTATTATTTATTTGATACACCAGGTGTTGAATACAAAGGTGGTAGCGGTAAAACGTTCGACTGGTCATTACTTGAAAATGCAGGTGTGTCCAAAGAGCAGATTATTTTAGCCGGTGGATTGCATGCAGGGAATGTACAGGAAGCGCTTGGACAAGTGAATCCATACATGGTAGATGTCTCTAGTGGAGTGGAAATAGAGAAGCAAAAAGACACGGGACGCATTCAGACGTTTATTCATACAGCGAAGGGTAGGAGAGATTGTCATGACAACAGAAACTAAAGGACGCTACGGGAAATTTGGGGGACAATTCGTTCCGGAAACATTGATGACTGCACTACAGGAATTAGAATTGGCTTACGAAGAAGCGCAGCAAGATCCTGCGTTTTCAAAAGAACTGGATTACTATTTAAAAGAATTTGTTGGTCGTGAAACACCTTTGTTTTTTGCAGAGCGTTTGACGAAGCATGCAGGTGGCGCAAAAATCTATTTAAAACGTGAAGATTTGAACCATACAGGCGCTCATAAAATCAACAACTCTCTTGGCCAGGCATTGCTTGCGATTCGTATGGGCAAGAAGAAAATTGTGGCAGAGACAGGCGCCGGCCAACATGGTGTGGCAACAGCTACTGCTTGTGCATTACTCGGCCTAGAGTGCGTTGTTTTCATGGGGAAAGAAGATATCCGTCGTCAAGAACTAAATGTTTTCCGTATGGAACTTCTCGGCACGAAGGTAGTTTCCGTCGATAAAGGTTCAGGAACGTTGAAGGACGCAGTGAATGAAGCACTACGCTACTGGGTTTCAAATGTAAATGACACACATTATATTCTTGGATCAGTCCTAGGCCCACATCCATTCCCACAAATTGTTCGTGATTTCCAGCGTGTCATTGGGGATGAAACACGTAAGCAAATCGTGGAACATGAAGGACGTCTGCCTGATGCAGTCGTGGCTTGTATTGGTGGCGGTAGTAACGCGATTGGTATGTTCCATCCTTTCATCGATGATCAAGACGTGAAATTGTACGGTGTAGAAGCAGCGGGTAGCGGTATTTCAACAGGCAAACACGCGGCAGCCATTGCAGGTAAACAAGAAGGAGTTTTGCATGGTGCGTATATGTATGTACTACAAGATGACGATGGCTTCATCCAAGAAGCGCACTCGATTTCAGCAGGTCTCGATTACCCTGCAGTAGGACCGGAACATTGCCATTTAGCTGATATAAAGCGTGTGAAGTATGACTCCGTTACGGATCAGCAAGCACTAGAAGGAGTGCAACTACTATCTCGTGTTGAGGGAATTATTCCTGCTTTAGAAAGTGCGCATGCCGTCTATTATGCAGTTCAACTAGCGAAAGAAATGAAAGCAGAAGAGACGCTCGTCATCTGTCTGTCGGGCCGCGGTGACAAAGATATGCAAACAGTCCGTGATGCGCTAGGAGGGCAAACGAAATGACAAAACAACAAGTAATGCAAGCGATTCTACATTGTAATGAGCAGGGTAATAAAGCATTTGTTCCGTATATTATGGCGGGGGACGGCGGATTGCAGACGTTGAAAAAGACTATCCTCTTCCTGCAAGAAGCAGGTGCAACAGCAATTGAAGTAGGCATTCCATTTTCCGATCCAGTAGCGGATGGTGAAGTGATTCAACAGGCGGGTGAACGTGCTCTTGCTGAGGGGATTACACTTCGTAAAGTAATGAAAGAACTAGCATCGTTCAAGGAAGAAGTAACGGTTCCGCTAGTCATCATGACGTATTTGAATCCTGTGCTTAGCTACGGTTTGACAGCCATTGCAGCAGATTGCGAAGCAAGTGGAGTCTATGGTTTGATCATTCCGGATCTTCCGCTTGAAGAAAGCGGAATGTTGAAAGATGCATTAAAGAATAGCGATGTGGCGCTGATCCAATTGGTTTCGCTCACAAGTCCCACTGAGCGAATCGAAGCCATCGCGAAAGCAGCTGAAGGTTTCATTTACGCAGTGACAGTAAACGGTATCACGGGTGTCCGTTCATCATTTACAGAAGGACTTGAAGGTCACTTGGAGCGGCTTAAAGCGGCTAGTTCTGTTCCAGTACTTGCTGGATTCGGGATATCGACTCCTGAGCAAGTGAGATCACTAGGATCCTTGGCTGACGGGGTAATTGTAGGAAGTGCGATCGTCACGGCCCTTCATGTAGGAGATCACGAAACGGTTCGTACGTTAATCAACGCATCTAAAAATCAATTAACAAATAGCTAACTATTTACCGGACAACTGACATATATCAGTTGTTCGTTTTTTTATTCTCAATAAAACTATCCACAAAAGAAGAATTGTGAATAACTTTTTCTGTTATTTAAGTAAGTTTATATAAAGTATGCACAATAACAGGGGATTAACTGTTCATAAGGGGGGATAACTTAATGATTACCCACAATCCATTTCATATGTAGTAGAAAGCTCGTGATGACGATGGAGTTTCGTGAATATGATAAAGTAGGACGTAGAAAGGGTGATGAGTAGAATGATTCGTCCAGCACGTTTAGTACAAGGTGATGTGATTGGGATTGTGGCGCCTGCTAGTCCTGTAGAACGTAAGGTTTTAGAGCGGTCATTTCAATTTTTGGAGCAATTAGGTCTTCGCTATAAAGTAGGACAGTCCGTGTATAAGAAAAATGGTTATTTGGCAGGGACTGATGAAGAGAGACTTGCTGATTTGCATGACATGTTCAAAGATCCTGAAGTGAAGGGTATTTTCTGCGCGGGTGGCGGATACGGTTCTGCCCGCTATGCCGAGCAACTAGATCTCGATTTAATTCACGATAATCCAAAAGTGTTTTGGGGATTTAGTGATATTACCTATCTACATACCGTGATCCGTCAAGGTGCAGGCCTCGTGACATTCCATGGGCCGATGCTGGCATCCTGTGTTGCACAGGAGACATTCCATGAGATGTCCGGTAAAATGTTCGGGCAATTGTTTTCCCCTGTAGAAGTTCATTACACGGAAGCAATCTCACCACTAGAAACGCTTGTTGGCGGGGTAGCAGAAGGTGAAGTGATCGGCGGTAATTTAACGCAACTCGTTAATAGTTTAGGCAGTGAATTTGAGATCAAGACGAATAACCGTTTACTCGTACTCGAGGATGTAGGGGAAGAGCCGTATAAAGTAGATCGTCTACTCAATCAATTACGTCTCGCAGGCAAGCTTCGCGAGGCAGCAGGCATCGTGATTGGTGATTTTGCGAAATCGACACCAACGAAGCCAGATGCTTCACTTGCAATGAATGAAGTGTTCGACCATTATTTCGGCAATCTGAATCAACCTGTCGTGAAAGGATTCCGTATCGGTCATTGTGAGCCGAACATTGCCATTCCATTTGGCGTGAAAGGACGTTTGGATGCACATAATAAGACATTGACGATCTTACCGGGAGTAGAATAAATGCAAATTCGCACGGTTTATATTGTGTAATTGGTGAACGTCAAATAAACCCCCGACACTTGTTTAACAAGCGTCGGGGGTTTTCGTTATGTCATCCAGTATGGAAAGGAATCTGCAGAACGTCTTGCCGTGGGCTTCGGTATGCTTCATTTACTAATGAAAAGATGACAGACTGAATTTGAAATTAATAGAACAGCCACTTGCCGCATAGGATATAGAAGATTTGAGAGTGATCACAAGACAGACAAGCACGTTGATCATGACAGATGAATCATTATTTTCAGCTAACAATGCCAGGAAGTTGCTAGAGGTGCGCGCAATGAATGTACTGAATATTAAATTGATGAAGTTGGGGGGAATCCTTGAAGCCTTGAAAATCAATGGATTGGCTGTAGTAAATGGTATAGAGTCTACTGCTAGTGGTGTAATGTATACCCGTTCACAAATGGAATTCAGTAAGGAGTCTGGTCTTGAAACTAATGATACAGTAGGTGAAAACATATGCATATAAATGAAAAATGGATGTGCGCTGTTAGCGTTGCGACGGTGTGGACGGATCCTGATTCTCCACGTGTGGCGGATTTACCTGCCTTGGATCATCCCGTGCAAATGGATAGATGGCTATCCCATCTATCTTATGAGGAACGTCTAGCATTAAGTGAGAAGAATCAAATCCAAACACAGCTATTATATGGCGAGCCCGTGATTGTTGAGGATGTAGTTGGCGATTGGGCACGTATAGTTGCCATTTCCCAGCAGACACGCAAAGATCCACGCGGCTATCCAGGCTGGGTGCCACTCGTTCAACTTTCTATGCGGGAACGAATAAGGGCAGAAGAGTTTGTTCGGGTTTCGAATCCAAAAGCTGCACTGTTTGATGAATCAGGTACATTCTTTTTACGTGTATCGTTCAACACAATTTTTCCTTCCGGTGAACGGAGGGGGAAGAAACTACGTGTGTGGACACCGCATGGCTGGAAGTTATTGAATGCATCAGATGTGGAGACGGTGGGAGAAGAATCGATTCATCGCACGCTTACACTGGGAAGACGTTTCATGGGCTTACCCTATTTATGGGGGGGTATGTCTGCATGGGGCTTTGATTGCTCGGGGTTTATTCGTGCTATTTGGGAAGCTTGCGGAATTGGTCTACCACGTGATGCTGTGGATCAGGCAGAAGCCGGCAGACCGATCTCGCTTGACTCTGCAGATTGGCAAAAAGGTGATTTACTCTTTTTTGAGAATGAAGAACAGTGTATTCATCATGTAGCGATGTACGTGGGCAACGGAAAAATTCTTCACGCACCTTCAACTGGGAAATTAATTGAACAAATTGAGCTGAATAAGTCTGTATATGCTGAAAATGTCTGTAAAGTGCGCAGAATTATTTAATCGTACGAACACTATAAACAGCAAGTATTAGCGAAGACTCCCTTCTTTTATGTATACTGAAAAGAGTATATAGAAAAGGGAGCTGTCTTCATGTCTGAACAAAAACCAATGAGTGAATCGAGAACGATCCAGAGTAAGCTAGTCTTACCACCGGATACAAATCATATTCAATCCATTTTCGGTGGTAAAGTACTTTCCTATATCGATGAAATTGCAGCGATTTCTGCTATGAAACATGCGGGCACACGAGCTGCGATCACCGCTTCGATCGATTCTGTCGATTTCGTTTCTCCTGCTTTGCTAGGAGACGTTATTGAACTTGAAGCGATAGTTACTTCAGTTGGCCGCACTTCAATGGAAGTGTTCATTTCTGTACATTCCAAAAATCTGGTGACAGGTGAAGTGAGGTTAACGACGGAATCATTCTGTACGATGGTTGCGGTAGATGACACGAACTGTCCGATACCCGTGGCGGAAGTGTATCCCGAAACGGAATTGGAAAAACGTCATTTCGAAACTGCACCTGCACGACGTGAACTTCGTAAGCAACGAAGATTGATGAAGCATTGATAAAAACACAAGGCCGAAACGGGCATCCGTTTCGGCCTTGTGTTTTTATTTTAGAAATGCCTAGTCATTTTTTAAGTTCTAGTGTATTATATAACTAATACACTAGAGTGGAAGGAGTGTTTTAAAGATGAAGACAGTATTTGGCGGTCTAATACAGAAAGAATGGATTATGTTAAAGAGGTTGATATTTTGGATTTTTCTGCTGGATATAGTAGTCATTACGGTAGCGCCCCCTTTAGTAACGAGCTTCGCTGGAAGACTAGATACACTGTACGATAATACGCATATCATTGTGGGTGTTTTGCTCGTTTTGCATATATTTGCTGTTGTTTTTATCTTATTCGAAAGTTTGAAAAGAGAGATGAGGACATTGGATATGTGGTTACATTCTCCAACATCCATGGTTCAACTCGTCGGTGCTAAATTAACATTTGCCGTTTTGCTGGCATTAGGCAGCTTATTCTTTAGCGGTTTTCTCGGTGGGGTCGTCCTCTATGTAATAAAAGACGGGACAATAGGAGTTGAAGGGAAAGAAGTGTTGGCGTTAGTCAGTGTAGTACTGGCGCTATCCATAAAGTTGATCTTTATGACGGCTACTGGTTGGTTCTTCTGGAGTGTATATAAAGTGATTAAGTCAAGACTGCGCTTCTTTTCGATACCATTCATCTTGCTGTTCATTGTGAGTGCATTAGTCATTTGGGAACAACTACGAATTAATGGATTCTTTGATTGGCTTCGTACGATTGTATCAGTACGGCTGACGGATGAGTCCTTTTACAATGAACATACGAGTTACTTTTTCATGGGGTTTGTACCGGATGGCATTGCCTTTTCGGTAGGCAATTTAGCCTTTTACCTAATCATCAGCCTTGTATTACTAATGATAGGATCTATGTTCTTTGAGAAGAAAGTGAGGGTGTAACGATGAGTATGGAATTTCTACCAGATAAACCGATTTACCAACAACTCGTCGATCACATTATGGGGGAAATCATTCGAGGCACGCTTGCAGTAGGGGAGAAGTTACCATCTGTACGGGAATATGCTGTTTTGGTCGGTGTGAATGCTAACACAATGCAAAGGGTCTATAGGGAACTTGAGAATCTAGGGATTACCGATACGAGAAGGGGGCAGGGATCATTCGTGACAGAAAATCATGCAAGGATTCAAGAACTCCGTGAAGAGATGAAAGAGCAACTTGTCGAGTCATTCATTCAAAATGTTGAAGCTCTAGGCTTCACAACGAGCGAAATGGTCCACTACTTACAGAAGCGGGGTGGAAGTGATGATTGAATTGCAGATTGTTTCGAAACGTTATGGAGCTAAGCGAGCATTGGATGGAGTGTCACTTACGTTGCCCAAAGGAAGAATCATTGGACTGGTAGGTGAAAACGGTAGTGGGAAAACGACACTGCTTAAAATAGTAGCAGGGTTATTGACACCTACTACTGGGCTTGCAGTGTTCGATAACAATAAAATCACAAGGAGAGTCGCTTCTTCAGTAGCTTATATGCCTGATGGTGATTTGTTTTTTCCGGAATTTAATGTAAAACAATTATTTGATTTCTATAATTCGCAGTTTAGGGATTTCAACAGGAAGAAAGCAGAGGAAATCGCAGAGTTTCTTAGTATCCCACTGGATGCAAAGATCAGCACGCTGTCAAAAGGTAACCGGGGCCGAGTGAAAATTGCTGCAACACTTGGAAGAAATGCTTCCTATTATTTGCTTGATGAGCCGTTTTCGGGATTAGATCCGATGGTACGGGAAGATATAGCAAGGGGGCTCATCCGTTTCACCGATACAGAATGGCAAACCGTTCTCCTCTCTACACATGAAATTAAAGAAGTAGAACCATTATTGGATGAGATGATCGTGATGAAAGAAGGTCAACTACTCGCCCATAAAGAAATAGATGAAATCCGTGAAATATACGGAATGGATGCTACTACATGGCTCATTTCATTGTTTCGGCAGTAGTTTTAGACATATAAAAAGCAGTGGATGAAAAGGCTTTAAGCCCGCTCATTCACTGCTGTTTGTTTGTATTAGTTATTGCTGCTGAACGTACGGACTAGTCCAAGTACTGTTCCACCAAGAATAAATGCGAACAATGCATACATGATATAGACGAACCACATGAATATCCTCTCCTTTGATCAGTATCCTGCCTATCATTGTAACACCTCGACAGGCGCGTTGCAATGGACTTTGTGAGACAATCGTGGCCGTAATCTATCCAAATGAGTGAGTGATGGTTATTTTATCGTTCGCTTTTTAATAAATCACGAATCTCAGTGAGTAATTCCTCTTTTATATCTAGTGGTTTTTCTTCCTCTTCTTCTTCAACTATCTCAGCTGGCTTCATTTTCAACTTCATAAGTACCCGTAAGAAGACGAAGATCGAACCTGCAACAATCAAGAAATCAATGATAGATTGAATGAATAGACCGTATTTTATTGCTGCATCGCCAATTGTATAACTCAATGAAGAGAAGTCTAGACCACCTAACAAAACTCCAATAAGTGGTGTCATAATATTTTCAACTAAAGAAGAAACAATTGTTCCGAAAGCTGCACCAATTACGACACCGATTGCCAAATCAAAAATATTTCCTTTAAACGCAAACTCCTTAAAATCCTTCCACATATGCATAACCTCCTTTTCGGTTTTATAGTATTTTATTTCGTCTGTAATTTACCCGATTTTCGATGTTGCAAACGCTGATATAATGCAATGGATGCGAATAACCAGACTGAACTAGCTAATATGCCGCCGATTATATCGCTTGGGAAATGGACACCGAGATAGATTCTGCTAACCGCGATCATTACGATCATAAAAATAGCAAGAATAGTAATCCCCGTACGTGCCCATACATTACGTAAGTTCCGCCAAATGATATAAGCTAGAATTGTATAAAGACTGAACGCCATCATCGTGTGACCACTCGGGAAGCTGTATCCACCAATGTCTATGAGGCGATCAAAGTCAGGACGTTCGCGTCTGAAGATAAATTTAAGGACTTGATTGAGAACACCTGTCCCACCAAGTGCCACTGCGAATAATACGGCCTGTGCTTTGTGTTTCTTCCATAGAAGAACTGCAATTGTAAGTACAGCGAGCAATGCGACTGTAGTAGTAGAGCCGATTGTAGTAAATGTCTTCATAATAGACGTCAAACCTGAAGTTTGTGTGCCTTGTATGATATCTATAATAGGCTCATCAAAACTCGAGATCGTATGTTGATGAATGGATCTGGCAATATAGGCGAAAAAGCCGGTGAATAAAATACAAATAATCCAAACGGATACTAAACGAAGTGATAATTCACGCATGGTATACATTCCTTTCTATAGGTGTATATTCTGAACGATTGTAAAATGAATGTACAGTGAAATGTAGGGATCAATAGGTTGGATGATGGAGTTTTGGCTGGCAATGTAAGTGAAGTGGGCATTGGCGCCACTTCGGCGGTGATGGATGGCTTCCGCAATGAGCCAGACAGGAAGAGCGCCTGGCTGTCTCATTACTATGCCTACCACGTGCAGCCGCCTTCGTTGGATAATGTGTAGTGCAGTTCAGTTACTAAGTTTTTCGAATACACGGGGAAGGTGTTCATACAAGTAAGTAGGGTACGATGTTAGGTAGCTGTTTTGCGAACCCATACTCTTCCTTGTTTTATGCAAAAGTAGTGATTTGACTGTCTATGTAAGTGGAGCGGTCATTGACCCCACTTCGGCGGTGGTGGATGGCTTCCGCAATGAGCCAGACAGGAAGAGCGCCTGGCTGTCCCATTACTACGCCTACCACGTGCAGCCGCCTTCGTTGGATAATGTGTAGTGCAGTTCTGATTCTTCTTTTGCAAGAATGAGGAACGAATACGACCAGGTCTCTGGTTTTATCTACTATAAACAGAAGCCTGACTTGGTAAGTACTCAGTAGCGCAGGCACAACTGCGGGGTCGGCCGTGGCCATGAGACAGCTGGCAGCTCCACCGCTAGTTGGCTCATGGCTGAAGGCAATCCCCCACGTGCTTGCGCGAGTCCTAAGCACGACCCTCACTACTTTCCATGCACAAACCAATGTCGAGCAACGATCCTCTGATCTTCATCATTTATAAACCACAACCTAACTTGGTAAGTACTCAGTAGCGCAGGCACAACTGCGGGGTAGGCCGTGGCCATGAGACAGCTAGCAGCTCCACCGCTAGTTGGCTCATGGCTGGAGGCAATCCCCCACGTGCCTGTGCGGGTCCAGAAAGCAGACACTCACTACCTTCAATCCCCAACAACTAATCGAGCAACGACCCGATCACGACCCCATCTATCTGGAGTCACGCCCCAACCTAAACAATGTCATATCAACCACCACCTAAAACATATGACATTTGTCATCTCAAAGTCATGACATCTATGCCTACCCCTCCCTCCGTATAAAAGGTATTCTTAATGTACTAGCAAACCCAATAGGAGGTAAATTCAAACATGAGTAAAGAGCAAACAAAGCAACTGCACAAAGACGTCGCGCCTTTCGCGAAGTCCGATCTGAAAAAGAGCATTGTTCAAATGATCAACACGATTCCACCAGTATTTATTCTGTGGTTCTTGGCTTACCAGAGCCTGAGCGTATCTGTAACACTAACGGTAGTGTTATCAATCGTTGCAGCGTTCTTTGTAGTTCGCACATTCATCATCTTCCATGACTGCACGCACGGTTCATTCTTCCGCAATAAGAAAGCGAATAGCATTGTAGGAACAATCACTGGCGTCTTGACATTATTCCCGTATGAAAAATGGAAAAGAGAGCACTCGATTCACCACGCATCTAGTTCAAACTTAGACAAACGCGGTGTTGGAGATATCTGGGTCATGACCGTTGAAGAATACGAAAACGCTTCTAAGTTCGAACGTTTCAGCTACCGTGTTTACCGTAACCCTATTGTGTTATTCGGATTTGGACCTTTATATTTGGTACTAATCGCAGGTCGCTTTAACCGTAAAGACGCGCGTAAGAAAGAGCGTATGAACACATATTTGATCAATATTATTCTTATTGCAGTTTATACAGTATTAATCGTGGCTATTGGCTGGAAAGCATTCTTGCTGATTCAAGGTACGATGATGTTCACGGCTGGTGCCCTTGGTATTTGGTTGTTCTACATCCAACATACATTTGAAGATTCTTATTTCGAAGAGGAATCGGACTGGGATTATGTTAAAGCAGCAGTTGAAGGAAGTTCATACTATCAATTGCCACGTGCTCTACAGTGGGCAACAGGAAATATCGGATTCCACCACGTGCATCACTTAGCACCACGTGTACCAAACTATAACTTAGAAATGGCGCATGAATTAACTCCGCCACTACACAAAGCAACAACGATTACATTGAAGACTAGCTTTGAATCATTGCGTTACCGCTTATATGATCCAGCTAATAAAAAATTCATCACATTTAAAGAAGCAAAACAATATGTACCAAAAGAAAAGTTATCAATTGATTTAAAACCGAAACGTACACGCTTATCATAAAAAGGCGGGAGAAGGAGCAATCCTTCTCCGCCTTTTTATTTTGCATAAATATCTCGAGAGAGCTAGACAAGTAAATATTTGTTACAATGAAATGAAAAGGATGGCGATCAGAACTGATGTATAGTTGGTATAGTATATTTCCAAAAAGCCCATGGCTCAGTATTTATGCTTGGGTTGTATTTTGTATATTGCCTTTCTTTTTTATTTTACGAAGCGCGTCTCCATTTAATTTAACGATTGGCGTTATATTATTAGTGTTATTTTTCCTTTCTTACTATTTCTCCGCCAGGTCCAAAAGTGGTCTTATGTATATGTGGATCAGTTTTGAAATCGTTATTTCGGTCGTCATGACATTATTATTTGGTTATGTCTATTTATCTTTGTTCATTGCATTTTCCATTGGCAATATTAGAAGGCCAGTCGGGTTTTTCATTATTTACGGATTACATATTGCGATTTTAATTGCAGCAATTGTTGCAGGATTCTTTCTTGAAATTGAGTTGTTTTTACCACAAATCCACTTTGTCATTATTACGGTTATTGGCGTAGTATTATTGCCTTTTAATCTATACAATCGACAAAAGCGGGACTTACTGCAAGATCAGTTAGAGATTGCCAGGGAACGGATATCCGAGCTAATGATTATTCAAGAACGCGAGCGAATTGCACGGGATCTCCATGATACGTTAGGACAAAAGTTATCGATGATTGGTTTGAAAAGTGATCTAGCTTCTAAATTAATGGATCGAGATATCGAAACCGCAAAAGCGGAGATTCAAGATATACGTCAAATATCCAGTACTGCTTTAAAAGAAGTACGCGTTCTCGTCAGTGGCATGCGACGAGTGAAGATTAAAGATGAACTGGTTCGAGTTCAACAATTGCTAAAAGCAGCTGAAATTGAAGTGGAGATAGAAGGCAATCCAAACTTCCCTGACATGTCTCCTATTGTAGAAAATGTACTAGTTATGTGTTTGAAAGAAGCGATCAATAATGTAGTGAGACATAGCTATGCAGAGCGATGCTATATCCAATTTGAACACACAGAAAAATCATTTGTAATTAAAGTGAAAGATAACGGAATTGGTATAGCGAAAGACGGGGCAAACTTACCGGGTAACGGACTGGATGGTATGAAAGAACGATTGGAGTTCGTTAACGGTAAATTATCGGTTACGAGTGACAATGGGACGCAGCTTAAAATTTCCGTACCTGCTGTCCTGAAACAAATAAAGGAGGGATGAATATGATCCGCATTGTAATCGCAGAAGATCAAGGAATGCTGCTCGGTGCGCTAGGGTCGTTATTGAATCTGGAAGAAGATATGGAAGTGGTGGGCAAGGCCAAGAATGGTCAAGAAGCCATAGATTTAGTTAAAACCCTTCAGCCAGATGTTTGTATTATGGATATAGAGATGCCTATTAAAACGGGCCTCGACGCTGCAGAAGAACTCCAAGACTTAGATTGTCAGATTATCATTTTGACAACTTTTGCACGAGCAGGCTATTTCGAACGGGCACGTAATGCCGGAGTCCGTGGATATTTACTAAAAGATAATCCGATTGAAGAACTCGTAAAATCTATTCATTCCATTATTGAAGGACGTCGTATCTATGCACCAGAATTAATCGATTTAGCCTTTGATATGAAGGAAGAAGAGAAAAATCCGTTGACCGAGCGAGAAGTACAAGTACTGAAGCTTGTGTCAGAAGGAAAAACTACGAAGCAAATTGCCGCGGAGTTATTTTTGTCCCCTGGGACCGTTCGAAATTATGTATCGACAATCTTGGACAAGCTTGGTGTACGCAATCGCATAGAAGCGATTACGCTCTTTAATGAAAAAGGTTGGTTTAGTTAAAATCAATTTCTGAGTTCGGCGAATAATGACGGATGAATCATGCAAAATCTCTATAAATATGGCAATTCGCTATGTTATACTGAGGCTGAATTTACTATAAGGGGGCGACACGACGTGAATGATCTTATGCGAAATGAATGGCTTAAGAAACTGCCTTTGTTGCAAAAGGTGATGGAAAAGCAAGAGGTGTTATGGTGTAATCCTTTACTAGAATCCGTAGCTAGCGGACTAATGAAAACACGCGTATCGGAAGACGATATAAAGGATGCTAGTCAAAGGTTAGAGCGTTTCGCCCCTTATTTGGCAAAAGTTTTTCCGGATACTCAGGATGGCATAATTGAATCTCCTTTGACAGAAATTAAGCAAATGAAGTATGCACTTGAATCAATGTATAAGACAGATATTCCGGGTAGACTGTTGTTAAAACAGGATAATGCGCTTCCGATTTCAGGTTCCATAAAAGCGCGTGGAGGTATTTATGAAATACTAAAACATGCTGAAACATTGGCTATTGATCATCAGTTGCTCGATTCTACGAAAGACTATAGTCAATTTAATGAGAAGGCATTCAGTGGGCTGTTCGGGAAACATAAGATTGCTGTAGGTTCGACGGGCAATTTAGGACTTAGTATTGGAATCATGAGTGCAAAACTTGGCTTTAATGTCACTGTACATATGTCGGCAGATGCTAAGCAGTGGAAGAAAGAGTTATTGCGTTCAAAAGGCGTTATTGTAGTGGAATATGCTGATGATTACAGTAAAGCGGTGGAAGAAGGTCGACGTCAAGCGGATGCAGATCCAATGTGTCACTTTGTCGATGATGAAAATTCTATTGATTTATTCCTAGGCTATGCAGTGGCAGGGGAACGAGTTGCGTCACAATTAAAATCACAGCATATCGTCGTGGATAAAGATCATCCCTTATTTGTCTACTTACCTTGCGGGGTGGGAGGAGGTCCAGGCGGCGTGGCATTCGGACTAAAGCTAGCATTAGGCGATCATGTTCATTGCTTGTTTGCCGAACCTACTCATTCACCGTGCATGATGATTGGTATGATGACGGGAATGCATGATCAAGTATCTGTGGCGGACTTTGGATTGGATAATCAAACAGCAGCCGACGGATTAGCGGTTGGTACAGCATCGGCTTTTGTCGGAAAAACGATGGAACCTTTCTTGACGGGGTGCTATACGGTAGGGGATCAGACATTGTTCAAATTGTTGAAAGTGCTCGCAGACAGTGAAGACATTTGGTTAGAACCTTCCGCACTTGCTGGTATGACAGGTCCTGTACACGTAATAAAATCTAAACTTCCGTTAGCCAATTCTATAAACGCTACACATCTAGTGTGGGGAACCGGTGGAAACATGGTACCGAAGGAAGAAATGCAGCGCTATTATAATCAAGTGAATAAATAATACACGGTATTTCCCGGGAAATCGACAAAAGATCCGCAGAGATTCTTCTCTGCGGATCTTTTGTCGCAATTCACTTTAAATCTTTAAATAAATTTAACTTTAAAAGTCTAGGAGCTAGTAGCAGACCAATAATAGTGCCGCTAACTGTTGATACGAGGAACGGTGGCAAGAAGAAAAATGCGGTCACTGTAGTGCCCATCAGAATCTTTGCGTACGGAACAGCAAATAAAGGCGCAATCAAACCAGTACCGACAATTTCTCCAACGCCCGCACTCCAATTCTTATTAAATCGCTTATACAAAACACCTGCCAAAAAAGCACCAATCATACCGCCTGGAAATGCGAGCAATGAACCAGTTCCTGTCAATATGCGGACCAATCCTGTCACGAAAGCAACGGTAACAGCTGCGGCTGGCCCCATTACGATAGCGACAATCACATTCACCGCATGTTGAATAGGATAGGCCCTAGCAATGCCAGCCGGAAATGAAACGAATGCAGAGCCTGCGACTGCAATCGCGACGAACATCGTCATAAAAATCATTTTACGTGTATTCATAGCAACCTCGTTTACGTTAGAGTAGAATGGATCATTTTTGAAATAGATTTTGCAGCTTTTTGTGGGTCGGCAGCGGAGGCTATGGCAGATACTACCGCCACGCCATCTGCACCTGCTCGTATAATAGACTCCGTAGTATCTAGCGTAATCCCACCAATTGCTACCATTGGCATATCAGGAAATGCTGTATGAATTTTTTCCACTAAGTTTGTTCCGACAACGTCTGAAGCATCCAGTTTGGTTGCAGTCGGATAAATGGGGCCAAGGCCTATGTAATCGGCACCAATTGATTGTGCGAGTTGAACCTCAGTTGCGTTATGAGTCGAGACGCCAAGCCATTTATCAGGACCAATCCGTTTTCGAACACTATCTGCCTGTTCGTCGTCTTGCCCAACGTGTACACCATCCGCATTAAGTGCTAATGCCAAATCTACATCGTCATTAACTATAAACGGAACACGATATAATCTGCATAATGCCTGACATTTTCTTGCGAATCCAAGTAAAGCATCACCCGTTAATGCACCATCACCTTTTTCGCGCAACTGAAAACACGTAACACCGCCACGAAGTGCTGCTTCCAATACAGCTAAGGGCTCATGATTTTTTACGTTTGGCGTACCCATGACAAAGTATAAGCCCAATGCTTTCTTCACTTCTACATGTCGCATCAGAGCATCTCCCTTTTTAACTGTCCATATGCCCAATGATTCGTAGGACCATGACCTGAGCCGAGTTGTAAGCCATTTTCAATTGCTGCTTGAATGAATTGCTTTGCCTCGGCTACTGAATCGGGTAGAGAATAACCTCTTGCAAGAAACGCAGTCAAAGCAGCTGCAAACGTGCAACCCGTTCCATGTGTGTCTTTCGTTTGGATCCAAGGGGTAGTGACTGTGAATGATTGTCCGTCCGCATCAGCATAATAGTCTTTCGCATCGAGCACGTCACTGCGATGCCCGCCTTTTATGACCACAGCATTTGCACCGAGCTGGATAAGTTTTTCTGCTGCTAGTTGAATCTCTTCATCAGTACAGATCTTCATGTCTGTCAGTACTTCTGCTTCCGGAATGTTTGGCGTTATCACAGTTGCAAGTGGTATTAACTGTTCCTTCAGTGCCTCAATTGCTTGTTGTTGTAATAAAGAATGTCCACCTTTAGCAATCATCACAGGATCGATCACTAATGGAATAGGTGGATATTCTTTTAATAAAGAGGCGACTGCCGTAATGATTTCGGCTGAAAATAGCATACCAGTCTTACAGGCTTTCACGTCAAAGTCGTCGAGTACGGCTTTCATTTGTGCGGTTACACCGTCAGCTTGTACCGGATACACATTTTGTACACCTAATGTATTTTGTGCGGTTACTGCCGTAATAGCGGAAGTGCCAAATACACCGAGCTCTTGAAAAGTCTTCAAATCAGCCTGGATTCCCGCACCACCACCACTGTCTGATCCTGCAATAGTCATAGCTACTTGAATTGTCATTAAAAAACCTCCTATCTTTTACACAAAGTATGTTTTTGTTTCGCGATCTAAAGAATGTAAGATATTTAAGAAGTTCATCGCAAAGTCTCCAGGACCTATGGAAATCTGCGCCGTTTGTTCTCCAGCACGCTTATAAAATGAAAGTGCATCTGCTGCTGCTTCCATAGGGCTCTCTATTCCCACCGCTAGAAAAGCACCCACAACTGAACTAAGTAAACAACCTGTTCCAGTAATCGTCGTCATCATTGGATGTCCACCTGTAATAGATACTGTCGTGTGTCCATCAGTGACGATATCCACTTCGCCCGAAACTGCTACTAGACAGTTATGCTTGCGTGCTGTCTGTTTTGCAACGTCTTCAATGTCTGCTTGTCCTTCTCCAGCATCTACTCCTTTGGCGTTCCATGGAATATCTGCAATTGCCGCCAACTCCCCAGCATTACAACGAACTAATGTGACGTCTACTTCGTCTAAAACTTTGAGAACACTTGCTTTACGAAAAGGCGTTGCACCTGCCCCAACTGGATCCAATACAACAGGTTTTCCGGCTGCACGTGCACTTTTCCCTGATAGAATCATTGCGTCGACCGTTTGTTGTTTTAACGTTCCAATATTTAGAATGCTACAAGCGGCGATTCTTGCGATATCTTCCGCCTCTTCCACCGCATCGGCCATTACAGGAGATGCGCCTATTGCGAGTAACCCGTTAGCTTGGAAGTTGGCTACCACAAAATTCGTGATGCAGTGGACAAGTGGTTGCTCTTGTCGCAGTTGTTGAATAAGCTGCATGTTTCTTTTCCCCCTTATAAAGGTATATATACAAAAAGCCCATACTAGGATGGGCGGTTGGGTATAAAAACTACCCACTTCCCTCCGCTAGGTTGTCCTAGATCAGGTTCAAAGGGTTTGCATAATTGCATCTCAGCCAAATGTTGGCACCCCTAGTGGTGACTATGTATCAGACAAGCTAATTATATCATATAGATGGGTTAGGATAAAATGATCCTGCAATAAACAGATTGACAAGTATGAAAATGAGTGTTTGCGCTTAGGTGGTCAAGTATAACCGTATGCTAAACGTTACATAATTATCTGAAGAAGTCTTATCTTTTTCAGATGAAATGGATATAAAGGAGTAGATCGCAAATGGAGAAATTATTCGAAATTCAACAAATGGACCATTCATTGGATAATATATCGTTTACGTGGAGTGACATAGGTGGTTATTACCGTGTCTATAAAAATGACCGACAAGTATATGAAGGAACAGCTCCGAAGTTTTCGGATGGGGAGTTGGATCCGTCACATCCTTTCCAATACACGGTGGAACGAGTAGCGGAAGGACGGGTTCAAGATGTAATTGTTATCCAGACATCTGCCCTGACTGAAGTTCAGGAAGATGAACATCCTTTGCAACGATTAGTCATCACAACGATTGCCGCTTCATCACAAATTGCTCTGTCATGGGAGTGGATCAAAGATGTGGAGAAGTTCGATATTTACCGCAACGGTCAATATCTCGAAACAATTACGGATAATCGTTTTATTGATCGTGACATAAGTTCTTCGGAGGCGGTAGTATACAGTGTCTCGGCAACGTGTCCGTTGATTGACAGCAATCAGAAAATGAATGTCAGTAAATCGATCGCATCCAAAGTGTATGAAGTGATTATGCCTCCGAATCCGAATAATAAACCAACAGAAGAAATCTATACTTTTTCTGTACGTGTAAAGCAACGGGATCAATTGCTTACACCGATTGCTGACAGAAAAAAAGTAAATGAAGTGAAGCAATGGAAGTTCCGCTATGCAACGTTTTTAAAAGAAGATATCATAAAAAACCCGAATCTCTTTTCACCAATTCCATATTTCACAGGTGATGATCGAGATTTCAACCCAGAAGGAAAAAGCTTCCGTACCCGTGTGGACATAGAAGGAGAGTTTATCGGAGGCGATAGCACACTGCAATTTACGAAAGCCACTGGACCTTCAATTGGCATGAATTATATGAAACGATATAAGCGCCATGACCATGCATCTGTAGACGGTATAGAAATTGAGCGATTAGAAGGGAAATCGACTGAAGTTCTTTTTGCAATCAACCATGACGTAGGTAATCCACTAACCGCTTCACCGCCTATTCATTATGAAGTGAAAGCGCATTTAGACCAGCAAGGAAACCTAGACCTAGTTGGCTATCATAACGATGCGCCACATCATGAAGTATATTTAGCGCTTGATTACGAGGACTGGCGCTCGTTGCACCGTACTGAAAGTGAAGGCTTAGCGTATTTGACAGGTGTGCTAGGAGATAATTATTGGCGTTACATGACATGTAATTAACAATAAACCGCCGCAGTCCATAGTGGATTGTGGCGGTTTAATTAATTAGTTCTATTTGATCGTTTCTTGAAAACTCTTTCGGTCTGAATTAAGCTTGGTGACCCGTACGTTCAACTTACTGATCGATTCCTCTGTTAGTTCAATTCCTCCGTCTTGCTCATATTTCTTCCACGTCTTCAAGTCTTTTCTGTATAAATGTTCGGAAAATCGATAGATATCAATGTTTTTTTCCATAGCCTCTTTGTATGTCTCTAAAATTTGTTTAGATATCTCTTCCTCCAATCTTTTTTTGATTTCTTTTATCGAAATAGAACCTTCCTTTGTACTTAATGATGCTTCGATATCTACTTCCACATTAAATTTCACGCCGTTTTTATTGATAGGTGTAATGGTCGGTTTTACTTTATCGACTATTATGGATACATGATCATCTCTTTCTGTTTTGAAAGAAATTCGACCACGTTTAGTTTTCTTCGTCATCCACTGCAATCCTCTTGCGCTAGAACCCGTAATAAATCCTTTGAAATGGTGGCGTGAAATGGACGCTATGCCTGATAAAACAGGTGCTGCAACGGACTCTTTTGAAGACTCCCAATTATCCTTTACGTTGATAAGAGGGATTGCCGCTTCGTGTCCCGGCTCGTCCAAACCGATAATCAGCTCGCGTATATTCGTAGGATAGACAAACGATTCTTGTTCGTAGGAATTGTCTGGATCACCCAGTTTTGATAAGGTAAGTGCTTTGTTAATAACAGGGCGGACCAGCAACACGTCCTGCACCGGATCTTTTGTGGCATATAACCAAATTTGATAGCGCGTCTCTAGATACCGTGTAATTCTGTCAATGACTGCATTTAATTTTCCATGCTCCAACACCTTTTCCGATACAACAATGTAAGAAGCATGTCCCCAAAATACCTGCTGGTCAACGGAGTGGTACAGCTGGGCAAGGGCATCATCAAATGTATCGGCCTTTGCAAATCCTACTTCGGCCTGAGGGATGTCACTCACGGGTTGTTCAGATTTTGGTGTATTGGCAAAGTCGATGATCTGTATATATATGTGAAATTGATTGTCTACATAATCAACACCCAAGCCGTTGACATACAACATTCGCTCGGGTTCTCTCATATCCCAGCAACCCGCCAGTAATAACGTCAGACAAAGTGTTGCGAACAACGCAGTTTTTTTCATTCTCCCGTTCCTTTCTGGCGAGTTTTATCCTTTGGATGCAATACATCAGGTCGCTCATTATATTGCTCAGTAGGTAGGCGGAACAATGTCTTTTTAATATTTTTCCACTTGATGTCTGTTGAAATACTTAAATAAGGGACCCCGAATGTATGGATAGTTGATAAATATAAAAGGGTAGCAAATAAAGACACATAAAAACCAAATAAACCCATCAGTCCGGTAAGTAAAATAAAAAATACGCGTAACGCACTGACAGCTGTAACGAGTGATTGATTAACTAAAGTATAGGCCGCAATTGTAGAAGTGGCGATCACGACAATCATAGCGGGACTTGTTAAACCTGCGCGTATTGCCGCATCTCCAATAATCAATCCACCTACAACTCCAATCGTACTTCCGATTACGGTTGGCAGACGTAGACCCGCTTCTCGAAATAACTCAAATAAGCCGAGCATCAATAACATTTCAAATATAGAAGGAAAAGGTAGACCTATGTTTGCCTGTACGATGGTTGCCAATAATTGAATAGGTAACTGATCTTGATGAAAGGAGGTGAGTGCAAGCCAAAAAGCGGGTAACAGTAAACCAATTAATAAACTGCCGAGACGAAGCAATCGTTGGATCGAACTTTGGAGACTTGGAAACTCAAAATCCTCGGAAGTTTTCATTAATAAAAACAAGCTGATCGGAGTGATGACGGCGTAGGTTACGCCGTCCACTAGAATAACGAAGCGACCTCTCGCCAATGACTGGATTGCATTGTCAGGACGTCCCGTATAGTCAGATCGGGGAAAGAGCAAGGCTTTTTTGTTCACTAACTCCATCAATGCATCACCACTGAACACAATATCCGTATTCACTTTGCCTAGCTGTGTACGCAATTGGTTTAATGTATCTTCACTGGCAATATCATCGAAGTACATAAGTGCTACAGAAGTTTTTGACCGAGCGCCTAATTCGAACTTTTCCACGCATAAAGAATTGGTTGGAAGGCGTTTTCTAATGAGTGCAATATTAACTGAGATATCTTCAATAAAGTTATCACGAGGTCCTTTAACCGGAACTTCTAAACGGGTTTCTTCAGGTGACCGATTTGGTTTACTTTCAATATTACCAGCCACAACTAATTGGAGCTCTTCAAAATACACGAGCACATGCCCCGTATACACTAGCGTAATTAGTTCTTTTTCTGTTTTTGGAATCTGAAGTTTTGGTATATATAAAGAAGAGCAAAGAACTTGCTCACTTATGCTTTCTTTATTGTCATCATATAATTTGCGTACATTTGGAATCACGACTTCATTCAATAATTGTGCGTCGAACATTGAATCGCATGTGATGAAATAGACTGTATGTGATTGAAAAGTATAGGGCTGGAACTGTATATCACTAGAACGTAGAAAAAGTTGCTGTAGTGAATCCAGATCAATGCTCATATCAGGAGTTCTCATACTATATCACCATTTCCTAATAGATTAGTTCGGCTGTTTTCTTGATTTCCTTCCTGAGCGTTTTGCAGCGAAGACGAGAAAGAGTGTTAGAAGAAACAAGAATACAAATGTGCCGGTTAAAACATAATCACCTTTGATTTTAAGAAATACATGGTCACTCACTAAAAGTAAAGACACGCTCATAAAGAAGAGGGACGGCAAGATGATCTGTGAAATCCTCTTCTTATCATTGGTGATTCCTAACAGATCAATTGCAATGAAGAGTAGCAAACCGATACGAATAAAAGCGCCTGTTAGCCATTGATAAATGGAAAGGAAGTCTAAGTGTTCAAAAAAACGACCAATCGAGACAAGTCCCCATTCCTCATAAGCAGGATAAAGTTGCTTCGTAGCTTCTTCCGGTCCGAACTCTGTAATAGCGCCAACGAGGGGGCCTATCGTCAGCCCGAGCAAGATGAGCATCATGACCGCAAAATGGTACCAGCGAAACGGATTTTTCACGCGATGCTGAATGAAGAGAAGTAACGAAAGTTCTATAAATCCCGAAGCAGGATAGACAGCGGATTTGAGGACAGGTTGTACGCCGTGTTCTAAAAAAGGTTTTAACATGTTGTAATCTTTCACTTGCAAGTTAGTAAACGCTACGAAAAATCCCAAAACGACTACACCAAATAACACGATTGCATTGACGGTGACGATGGATTGTAAATTAGCCATCGCAAGCAGAACGCATAAGACGCTAAATGTCAGCAATAATAAAAACAGGGGAGTTTTCGGTAAAAAAGTGGCGGCAATCCACTCCAACATCTCGACCATTGTAAAAGTAGACAAAATCAGCAGAAATATCGCTACCATGTATCGGATGACGGCTGATGGCACCTTGCCAACATTATCAGTGAGCCACTTCGCCAAATATTTCCGATCGGACTTTTTATGGATATAGATAAAAAGAAAGACAAAGGGAAAGGTAGCAAGAAACGCAATTATGACTGATATCCATCCATCTCTACGTGCATCCTCCAACAATGAAGGAATGATGGTCACATGATTTTTTAGTCCAATAACCGTCATGGATAAAAACACCACATGCAAAACGCTGATAGAGCCTTTTTGATTCATAGGAATCCCTTCTTAACTAAAGTAGTTTTCTTTAGCATTACCTAAAATGTACAGTTTTATAATCTTTATAAGCGGATTAGAATAGAGCGATTATTAAACACACAACAATTTGTATGAACTATAAAACTATTTGATTGAAAGCGCTTACCGAATAGTTTAGAATAAAAGATAGCTTATGAAAGCGTACACATCAGGAATAAAGTGAAACTATGTTTCGTATAATAGCTTTGCGTGCATAACAGTTGCGCTTAGATACAAGCAAAATAATGAGAATAGGGAGTGTGACGCAGTATGGTACAAGCTTCAGAAAATCTAGTTTACGCAAATCCAAATACAGAAGGTTCAAAGGTTCAGTTCAAAGAACGCTATGAAAATTTCATTGGCGGCAAGTGGACGGCACCAGTCAAAGGTCAGTATTTCGATAATTCAACACCAGTGACAGGTAAAGTGTTTACTCAGGTAGCGAGATCTACAGAAGAAGACATTGAACTAGCTCTGGATGCAGCTCATGCAGCAAAAGACGCGTGGGGAAAAACATCAGTCACTGAACGTTCAAATATTTTGCTGAAAATTGCAGATCGTATTGAAGAGAACTTAGAAATGCTTGCTGTAGCTGAAACATGGGATAACGGAAAAGCCGTTCGTGAAACATTGAATGCCGATCTTCCGCTAGCAGTTGACCATTTCAGATACTTTGCTTCTGCAATTCGCGCGCAAGAAGGCGGAGTCAGTCAAATCGATAACGACACAGTAGCTTATCACTTCCATGAGCCACTAGGAGTCGTAGGTCAGATCATTCCTTGGAACTTCCCTATTCTAATGGCAGTATGGAAACTTGCTCCGGCATTAGCGGCAGGAAATTGTGTCGTGCTAAAACCGGCTGAACAAACGCCTGCATCTATTTTGGTGTTGGTTGAATTAATCGAAGACTTACTGCCGGCAGGTGTGCTGAACGTAGTCAACGGTTTCGGACTAGAAGCAGGAAAGCCATTAGCTTCCAATCCACGTATCAATAAGATTGCATTCACAGGGGAGACGACAACAGGCCGTCTGATCATGCAGTATGCTTCTCAAAACTTGATTCCGGTTACTTTGGAATTGGGCGGAAAATCCCCGAACATTTTCTTCGAAGATGTAATGGCGGAAGATGATGCATTCCTTGATAAAGCAGTTGAAGGTTTCGTAATGTTCGCATTAAACCAAGGAGAGGTCTGTACATGCCCATCTCGTGCGTTGATTCAGGAATCCATTTACGATAAGTTCATGGAACGTGCACTTGAGCGTGTTAAAGCGATCAAGACAGGAAATCCATTAGATCCAACGGTCATGATGGGTGCCCAGGCATCGACTGAGCAACTAGAGAAGATTCTTTCTTACCTAGATATCGGAAAACAAGAAGGTGCAGAATGTCTGACAGGTGGAGAGCAAAATAAGCTCGAAGGTGATCTTGCAGAAGGTTATTATGTGCAGCCGACTGTATTTAAAGGACATAATAAGATGAGAATCTTCCAAGAAGAAATTTTCGGTCCTGTAGTTGCAGTAACGACGTTTAAAGATAAAGAAGAGGCGCTAGAAATTGCGAACGATACATTGTATGGACTAGGTTCAGGTGTGTGGACGCGTGATATGAATACAGCGTACCGCTTCGGTCGCGGGATTCAGGCAGGACGCGTATGGACGAACTGCTATCATGCATATCCGGCACACTCTGCTTTCGGTGGCTATAAAGCTTCGGGTATCGGCCGTGAAAATCACTTACAGATGCTAGCTCATTATCAGCAGACAAAGAACATGCTAGTTAGCTACGATGAAAGCAAACAAGGATTCTTTTGATCGAATCTATCTGGAGGATCCGCAGTGAATGGAGGAATTCCTATGCCAGATCGAGTAGTCGCAACAGAAGAAGCATTGGCTCTTATAGAGTTGTTAAAAGATAAGCACGGTCCTCTGATGTTTCATCAGTCCGGGGGTTGCTGTGATGGATCTTCTCCGATGTGTTACGAAGATGGTGATTTAATTGTCGGTAACCAAGACGTATTGCTAGGGCACATCGGTGGCATGCCATTCTATATGATGAAAAGTCAGTTTGAGTATTGGAAACATACACAGCTAATTATTGACGTAGTCGATGGACGTGGTGGAATGTTTTCGCTCGAGGGAGTGGAAGGGAAACGTTTCCTGACTAGATCACGGGCCTTTTCTGACGAAGAATATAAAGAATTAACTTCATGAAAAAAAGCCTTCCGTAACGTAGGAAGGCTCGGACTGAAAGCAACTCCAGGAACATTGGAGCTTGTTTTCAGTCTTTTTATCGTATTTGGATAGAGAGTTAAAATCTTTACGAGATAAAACGTTGACGTTCTTCAGGTGAAGGCAACATGCAGGATAATTCCTTTTTGCCGAACCATTTATATCGGTTTGTTGCAATATAGTCGTAGGCAATGTCGCGAATTGCGGGTGGAATGACGATGAATAGAAATGCTAAGTGCCAAAGTCCATCCAATTTTTTCGCGATACGTAAAGCTGCGCCTGATTTTGTATAAGCTTTACCATTTTCAATCAATACTAAGCTATCTACGTTATCAGGAATTTGATAGTCTTTGCGAAGTTTTCTACCTACATCGTCTTGTAAAGAAGCGAATGAAAAATGTTTGTACGGGTCACGTTTAATAATAAATTGCACGCTCGCGTCACAAAAGTTACATTCACCGTCAAATAATATAATTCTATTTCGTTTCATATAATTTCTCTCCTTCAAAAAATAGGTGATATCGTACTATACCCACATAACGTAAATTTCACTCATGCGCTCTAAACAGAATAGGTTGTTTTATTAGATCATTACTATATTTGGCTAGGTTGGAGTTGCGTCGTGACTCCAACTTTTTACGGTCTGAGAAATCTTTTATGACTACAAACTGTGAATGATAAACAGTCTGTTAATAATGTAGCAGTGTCCTTTATTCCTGGTAATCAAGGATATTGTTTTTTTATTTTTTACTATTCTATGGCGGTAGCCCGTAACAAATTTATTAGCTCGCATGTAATAGGGTATAAGGAGGTGGAGAAATGAATCAAGGACATTGTGGAATGTCAGGTGGACATCACCAGCAAGGGTGGGGGCACCAACAGTATCAGCCAGGTATGCATGGTATGCAAGGTATGCAAGGTATGCCAGGTGGACAGCAGCAAGGTTTCCAACCCGTAGTTTGCCCACCGCAGTATCGCTTTAATGATTGCTTCACTAAACAGGAAATGCCATTTATTCATCCGATCGTGAATGTGAATCGACACCACGTGGTTGGTGTGCCACAGCACTACTATACAGAAACTACTGAAGACGTTATGGGCTCTACTATTATGCCAGGAAGAGGCCCAGGATTTGGAGGAGGAATGGGACCAGGCTTTGGACCAGGCTTCGGCCCAGGACATGGTGGCGGTGGTTGTCACCGTCGTAGAAGGTGCCGATAAACTTCTATTACTATGAAAAAACCCGCTGTCTCTGTATTCAGAGATAGCGGGTTTTTTTCTACTTCAAGCGCCAGACTCTCGGGACGTTTCAGAACTACCAAAAAGGCAAGGAGCGCCTTTGTGGTAGTTCCTCCAACGCCTGTCGAGTCTACAAGGCGCTTTCAGCATTTAATGTTATGCATTAAAGTATCTCGCGTCGGGGTGTGCGAAGACCATTGCGGATACGGATGCTTCTGGTTCCATCATGAATTCTTCGGTCAGAATAACTCCGTGCTCTTCCGGTCTGATGAGGCGGAAGAGTTTGGCTTGGTCTTCTAGGTTCGGACAGGCTGGATAGCCGAATGAGAATCGCTGGCCTTGGTATTTAGCTGCGAAACGTTCGAGCATAGTGAAGTCAGTTGGGTCAGGGAATCCCCACTGGTCACGGATTTCTTGGTGAATCCGTTCAGCGAATCCTTCCGCGAGTTCCAGAGCAGTTGACTGGAATGCGTGGCTTTCTAGGAACTTTCCTTCCGCTTTCAATTTGTTTGCATAATCACGAACGCCTTTGCCGGCAGTTACTTGCATGAAAGCGACGTAGTCCATCTCGCCGCTTTCTACTGTTTTCAAGTAGTCAGCTAAGCATAGGAATGGTTCCTTGTCTTGACGTGGGAACGTGAAGCGTTCGATTTCAGTTTTTGAATCTTCCGGATCGTAAATAATTACGTCATCGCCATCTGCTTGGGCAGGGAAGAACTGATAAACGCCGGAAGCTTTCATTTTATCGGACTTCAAGAACTCGGTGACCATGTCGTGAAGTTGTACTGCACGTTCATCTTTTCGTTCAAGCATTTTATCGACATTTCCACGCAGGCCTAAGTGGTGACCGATCAGTGTGCGCATATTTACATAAGGATGTAAGTGTGCGACAGAATAATCTTTCACGACACGTCTGCGCAAATCTGTCGGTACGAATACTGGAACATCGGTGCGCACCGTTTTCACTGGACGCGGCTTGACTGCAACTGCTACAGCTCCGCGACTTGCTTTTATGGCGTCATTGGCTTCACGCTTTTCGATACTTTGCACTAATTCTTCAAGTAGCTCTTCTTTACCTTCACTTTGTAGACGGTTTGCTAAATCAAGCCCTTGCATCGCATCCTTGGCAAAAATTACTGGACCGTCGTATTCAGAAGCGATTTTAGTTTCGGTGAAGCGTCTTGTCAACGCTGCTCCGCCAACCATAATAGGCGTATCAATACCCGCGGCCTTGAAGTCTTGTGCAGTCAAGACCATTTGTTGTGCAGACTTAACGAGTAATCCGGACAGACCTACAATATCTGGCTTTTCTTTACGGATTACTTCAATCAATGCGGCAGGAGTTACTTTGATTCCGATATCGATTACTTTAAATCCATTATTGCTTAATATGATTTCTACTAAGTTTTTCCCGATATCATGTACGTCACCTTTAACTGTAGCTAAGATAATTTTACCTTTCCCCGAATCGTCTTCTTTTTTCTCCATGAACTGCTCAAGATAGGAAACCGAAGCTTTCATGACTCCAGCACTTTGTAGAACTTCTGCTACGATCAGCTGATTATCATTGAATAGACGGCCAACTTCAGCCATCCCTGTCATGAGTGGACCATTGATGATATCAAGTGGTTCGTCATATGTTTTTAAAGCGGCATCCAAGTCAGGAATTAAACCTTCTTTTGTTCCTTCGACTATATAGTATGCAAGACGTTCAGCTACAGTTTTCGGTAGATCATCTTCTGTTTTTTCTTTTTTCTTACCACGATAAAAGTCTGCGAATGCTGCCAGTGTGTCATCCGTTGTGGAAAACAGTAGATCATCTGCCAGCTTTACTTCATCTTTTGGAATAGAAGCATAACGTTCAAGTTTTTCTGTGTTTATAATCGCATAATCAAGACCTGCTTGTGTACAGTGATACAAGTACACGGCATTTAATACTTCACGACCAACAGACGGTAGTCCGAATGATACGTTACTGACACCTAAAGTGGTTAGAGTACGTGGAAGCTTTTCTTTGATTAATCGAATTCCTTCAATCGTTTCTACTGCAGAGCCAATGTATTGTTCATCGCCTGTGCCCACAGGGAAGACGAGTGGATCGAAAATGATATCTTCAGGCGGGATCTGCCATTTATTGACGAGTAAATCATATGAACGTAACGCGACTTCAAGTTTGCGCTCTCTCGTTACAGCCATTCCGGTTTCATCAATCGTTCCAACTACGACAGCTGCTCCATACTTTTTAACTAAAGGAAGTACCGCGTCAAAGCGTTCTTCACCATCTTCTAGGTTAATGGAGTTGATGATCGCCTTACCTTGTGAGAATTTCAGCGCTTCCGCAATAACATTTTCATCTGTCGAGTCAATGACTAGAGCGACTTTAACTTTCTTCACTACTTCTTGCATGAAGCGAGTCATATCATGCAACTCATCACGGTCGGGATTCGCAAGACAAATATCCAATACGTGTGCTCCACGTTTTACTTGTGCACGTGCGATTTCAGAAGCCTCTTCAAATTTCTCTTCTACGATCAGCTGCTTGAATTTACGCGAACCGATCACGTTCGTTCGTTCACCAATCAATAGAGGACGCATAGTTTCGTCATATAGTAATGGTTCGATACCTGAAACTGCATGGCCGTGAGGTTCCGCTATTTGGCGAGGCTTTAAGTCTTTTACTGCTTCTCTAATTGCACGAATGTGGTCAGGCGTCGTACCGCAGCAACCGCCAACCATATTTAGCCAGCCTTTTTCGGCAAAGCCTGCAAGCTTTTTTGATAGGGACTCAGGTGATTCGTGGTAATGTCCTTCCGCGTCCGGCAATCCAGCATTTGGATAGCACGTAACGTAGCTTGTCGCTAACTCTGATAATGAACGCAAGTGATCTGTCATGAATTCAGGACCCGTTGCGCAGTTCAAGCCGACCGATAGAGGGTGAACGTGTTCAATGGAAATATAGAAGGATTCGATGCTTTGGCCTGCGAGAGTTGTACCCATAGGCTCGATTGTACCTGAAATCATAATGGGTATTTCGCGTCCAAGTTCTTCAAACGCCTTTTTAATGCCAATCGTACCAGCCTTTACGTTCAGCATATCCTGACTCGTTTCCATCAGAATCAAGTCACTGCCTGCTTCGATAAGTGCCTTTGCTTGAACGTAGAAATCATGAGATAATTCATCGAACGTAATCCCACCTGTAACGGAAAGTGTCTTTGTCGTTGGTCCGATTGCACCTGCGACAAAACGTGGCCATTCCGGTGTAGAGAACTTCGCCGCACTCTTTTTTGCAATTTCAACTGACTTTGCATTAATTTCATTTGCGCGGTGACCTAGTGAAAATTCATTCAGCACAAGGGGTGTACCACCAAACGTATTCGTGCAAATGATATCAGCGCCAGCTTCTAAGTACTCATCGTGAATCTTTTCTAAAACATCAGGGCGTAACACACTCATGTATTCGTTACATCCATCGTATTCTTCTCCGCCGAAGTCCTCTGTCGAGAAATCTTCCGCTTGTAGCATCGTCCCCATCGCACCGTCAATGATCAGGATTCGTTTATCTAGTTGTTCTTCAATAGGATGTCTCTGCATGTAGTAATTCCCTCTCCTTCTGCTCGTCTAATTCCTTAATATACTCATACAACTCTAACGTCATATCGTAACGAAGGAATGGTGTAATTAGATAGATACCTTTAAAGTATTTCGCTGCTGTATCAAGAAGTTCTTTTGCGATTTCCAGGCCAACTTCTGTCGATTGATCTCGATCATCACTGCACTGGCGCATTCTTTCCAATACTTCATCGGAAAGCTTAATGCCAGGTACTTCGTGATGCAAGAACTCTGCGTTTCGAATATTCGTCAACGGCATAATCCCAATAAAAATCGGTGTGTCCAAATGCTTCGTTGCTTCATATACTTCTATGATTTTTTCTTTTGTATAAACAGGTTGAGTGATAAAGTAGTCTGCGCCCGCTTCGATTTTCTTATCTAGCCGCTGTACGGCACGTTCCACTACGCGTACGTTCGGATTGAATGCTGCTGAAATAGAGAAGTTGGCTTTTTTGCGCAATGGCTTTCCAGAGAAGGAAATACCTTCATTCAACTTTTTGATTAATTGTATTAACTCCATACTGTTCACGTCATAAACGCTCGTAGCCCCTGGGAAATCTCCCACTTTCGTTGGGTCACCTGTTACCGCCAGCACATCCGTGATACCTAGTGCATCCAAACCCATCAAATGTGACTGCAATCCAATAAGATTATGATCGCGACATGTCAAATGAACGAGCGGGCGAATATTGTGTTGCATTTTAATGATTGAGCCCATCGCCATATTACTGATACGAGGGGAGGCAAGTGAGTTGTCCGCCATTGTGATCGCGTCAACGCCTGCATCGTATAATACGTTCGCGCCTTTGACATAATCTTCTGTCTCTAAATGGCGCGGTGTATCCAACTCTACAATCACCGTACGCTCTGTTTTGGCTTTTATGTGAAGCGGTTGGTGTTGTACAGGACTCGCTTCTTGGATGACGATAGGTTTTGACGGCTGTACGACTTTTTCTGTAATAGGCGCAAGTCTAGCTAACTGCGTTTTGGCTGCTTTAATATGTTTAGGCGTTGTACCGCAACATCCACCGATTAACCGAACCCCTTGATCGCGTAGTAGTACGGCAGCACGACCGAAATACTCTGCCTCTGATTCATAGACTATTCGTCCATCTTCTACGTCTAATAGGCTGGCGTTTGGATAAGCTGATAAAAATGCTTTTTTCGGTAACGTGACATTATCGAATGCTTGAATCGTGTGGTAAGGTCCTAAGCGACAGTTGACGCCTACAACGTCTGCACCGAGAGACTCAAGTTGGTGAAGAGCATCGTTTAATGAAAGTCCGTTTTGAAGTACACCGGGGTCATGCATAGAAACTTGTGCAATTAATGGCACGTCCGTAACTTTCTTTAATGTGCTAACAACAGATGCTAATTCTTCAAAATCATAATAGGTCTCCAATAAAAGACCGTCGGGATCACCTGTTAATAATGCGTTTGCTTGTTCTAATACGACTTTTTCTATTTCATCCAATGTCGCATCACTTTTACGAATGCCACGTAGACCGCCGATTGTGCCAAGAACGAATTGTCCGCCAGGTGCTGCTGCGCGCTTTGCGATTTGGATGGCTGCTTTATTGAATTCCGTCACATGACTCTCCAAACCATATCGGGCCAATTTAATCGCGTTAGCGCTGTATGTGTTCGTTTGGATGATATCTGCACCTGCTGCGATGTAGTCTTGGTGAATTTGCTCTATAATTTCGGGCTTTTCTATGTTTAGCTCTTCATAACAATAATCAATTCCGTAAGAATATAAAATCGTCCCCATTGCCCCATCTGCTGTTAGGACATTTGTTTGTAGTTTCTCTAGCAATGACATGTTCCCATCTCCCCTTTGCTTTTCTAATCAAAAAAAGCCTTCAAGTATATTAGAAGGCTTTGTAATCTCAATGACTAGTTCCCTCTCATCTTTTCAGTGCGTCAACTTGACAGACTGCTGGAAGTAGCACCTTGCCTAAACGGCTGGTTGCTGAAGCGTCGACGGGCCAGTCCCTCAGCTTCTCTTGATAAGATACGATTCTTATTCAATTATTTTGATTATTCTAACCACATCATAGCGGCTTTGTTGTTCTTCGTCAAGTGAACATTCAGTGAAGTTCGTAGTCGGGATTTGCAACATAGAGAAATTGCGATATTTATGATAAAGTTAAAGGAGTAAATTGAAAAGGTGAGGAATTATGCGGTTCTTTAAATACTCATTTCCAATCGCTGTTCTTGTAGGTACTCTTGCTTGGATCATGATAGGTAATAGTTACGAAGAAGTTACTTATGATATGCGCGTGTACATTACGATTGCAGCTGCAATATTTAGTGGTTTAATTTCAAGCGTTCTGTTCCGTAAAGAAAAGGAAGAACAGATTGATAAGAAGAAGTAGGCTGTCAGCATGATGCTGCAGTCTTTTTTTTATTTATTTTTAGAGTTAACTTAAGAATAAATAGTGTTGACACAAGATGAGTTAACCTCTATTATTTTTATGGTAACTAATATAAAAAGAGGTGACATGATGGCAACTGCAACAGAGAGTCGACCGGTCAGTAGATTCAATGCACTAACCATTGTATACAGTGGAATGTTCGCATCATTAATGATGATTGGTGCAAATATTACATCCTTCGTGCCGTTTTTAGTAGTTGGTGGAGTACCTATTACATTGCAAACGTTTTTCGCAATCTTGTCGGGACTATTACTCGGCAGCCGTCTAGGTGCGTTATCAATGACGGTGTATATGTTAATAGGGCTAGCGGGTGCACCGGTTTTCGCAAGATTTTCAGGCGGATTCGGTCAGATATTAAGTCCGACGTTCGGTTTTATTGTTACTTTCATTCTAATTGCTTATGTAGCGGGAAAGATTGTCGAGCGAAATCAGACCCTGCCTGCTTTTATTACCGCAGCGCTAGTCGCTACCGCAATCAACTACATACTAGGTACAAGTTGGATGTATTTTGCGTATAAGATGTGGGCTGCTGCACCCGAGGTGTTTTCTTATAAGATTGCATGGCTATGGATGATGCCTCCACTGCCAAAAGATCTAATTCTAGCTGTGTTGTCAGGCATGTTTGCGTTCAGAATATCAAAACACTTGAAAGTGAGGCGTACATTATAATGAATTACCAACAACTCGCTACTAGAGTACTAGAAGGACATGTATTAACCGACGAGGAATCACTTGCACTATTAAACAGCCCAGATGAAGATTTACTATTATTGCTGCATGCAACGTACTCGATTCGATCACATTATTTCGGAAATAAAGTAAAGTTGAATATGATCATCAATACGAAATCAGGTTTATGTCCGGAGAACTGTGGTTATTGCGCTCAGTCCATCGTTTCAAAAGCGCCTGTCGAAAAGTATGCAATGATGAAATCAGAAGAGATACTTGAAGGTGCGGAGCGTGCGGCTGCCAATAAAGCAGGCACTTATTGCATCGTTGCAAGTGGACGGGGACCACGTGACAGTGAACTGGACATAGTCATTGACTCTGTTAAACAAATTAAAGAAAAGCATAAAGGAATGACGGTATGTGCTTGCCTAGGAATTTTGAAGCCAGGACAAGCGACTCGTTTGAAAGAGGCAGGAGTAGATCGCTACAACCACAACTTGAACACATCCGCAGAGCATCACGAAAGTATAACAACGTCGCACACATACGAAGATCGTGTAAACACTGTAGGATTGGCCAAAGAAGCAGGCATTTCTCCGTGTTCAGGCGTCATCGTCGGCATGCGTGAAACAAAGCAAGACATTATCTCTATGGCACGTAGCCTGCGCGAACTGGACGCAGACTCCATACCTGTAAACTTCCTGCACGCAGTTGATGGAACACCATTAGAAGGAACGTCAGAACTGGACCCACGCTACTGTCTAAAAGTCCTGTGTCTGTTCCGCTACATTAACCCTAGCAAAGAAATCCGTATCTCGGGTGGACGTGAAGTCAATCTAAGAAGTCTACAACCACTAGGTCTTTACGCAGCAAACTCTATCTTCATCGGTGATTACCTCACAACAGCGGGTCAAGAAAATGACCAAGATCTAAAGATGCTTGAAGACATGGGCTTCGAAGTCGACCTAGAACCAATGCGTAAAGAACCCATCACTATGTAAAGAGAAAAGAAGAAAACTTTTGGACAGTATATGACTGAAGACAATCCGCTATGAGGATTTGTTCTTCAGTCTTTTATTTTTTAATTGGTATTCTTTTTAGAAAGATTATAATAAGCGATCGTCAGTGAAACGCATCTGTTTGGAGCGTAATCAACAGTCCCTACCAACTCACTATGTTTTTGTCTGGTAACTAATTGAATAATAAATAGCCTAATGTGACAACCTAGCAACAGGTTTCCTTTCAGCCTAAACAGGTATACATACAAACAAATGAATTGCATCATGTCCGATTTTTGCGATACAATCAAGTCAAAGATAGTCAAAGTCAACTAGAACGTTGAGCGAAACGAGGTGACGAGATGCGTAATATTTCTGACATTATAGAAGGATATTTGAAGTCGATTATCGAAGAGGAAGATAGTGCTTCTATTGAAATCAAACGAAATGAGATTGCTGAGAAGTTTCAATGCGTTCCATCACAGATTAACTACGTGATTAAAACGCGATTTACAGTCGAGCGTGGCTACGCTGTAGAGTCTAAACGCGGAGGCGGGGGCTACATCCGGATTTATCGCGTGCGTACCAACTCCCGAAAAGACTTACTTGAACAAGCGCTAGAAGTTTTAGAAAGTGAAGCGTCCTCCACTATGGCGGAAGATGTGATTATTCGTTTAATTGAAGAACAAGTCATTACAGAGCGTGAAGCTAAACTGATGCTCGCGGCAGTGGGACGTACAACACTGCGTTATATGTTGCCTGAGCGTGATGCACTGCGATCGCGTATCCTTCGCGCCATGTTAGTTACATTAATATATGAAGAGATAGAATGAGGTGAGTCCCGATGCTTTGTGAAAACTGTAAAGAACGACCCGCTACTGTCGTGTTTAAACAAGAAACACCAAATGGTATAACAGAGCGCCATTTATGCGATAAATGTGCGTTTTATTCGCAGACATTTTCTTTCAGTCCTGATCAAGAACCTTTGTCGATTCAACAATTCTTGGCACACTGGTTAGGAGGTTCTGAAATATTTCCAGAACAGAAAACCGGTGAAACGCTTCCGGATGGTCCGAAATGTCCGAACTGTGGTTTAACCTTCCATCGTTTTCTCGACAGTGGAAAGTTTGGCTGTGCTACATGTTACGATGCATTTCGTGGACAGTTGCCAAGGGTGTTTGCAAAATTACACAACGGTCACGCGCAACACCGAGGGAAAATACCGGTTTCGCTTAATGAACGTTTTGCCTTAAAGAAAAAGCTTGAAGATATTCGTACGAAAATGCGAGAGGCCGTAGAAGATGAACGGTTTGAAGAAGCCGCATCTTTGCGGGATGAGGCGAATCAGCTGAAACAGCAACTGGAAGATGGAGGTGACGATCAACATGTCATTTGAAAAATTCATCAAACAGGAACTGACGGGTTGGATGGTAGCAGAAGGGGAACACGCCGACATCGTCCTATCCACAAGAATTAGACTGGCCCGCAACCTCCAAAAACATTTATTTCCAATAAGCGCGTCGCAAGAAGATGCAAATGATGTCAGTGAGGCATTGAATCATGCAGTCGAGACGATGGAGGATCACCACTTTACTGGTACTACTATGAAAGATTTAACACCACTTGAGAGACAAATTTTAGTCGAGAAGCACTTAGTCAGTCCGCAGTTAATTGATCCTAAAAAGCACGGATCTGTTCTACTGTCGGAAGATGAAACAATCAGTATTATGGTAAATGAAGAAGATCATATTCGCATTCAATGCATTTATCCAGGTTTTCAAATTGATCAGGCGTATGAACATGCTGATCAAGTAGACAGCGAGTTAGAAAAGAATTTAGACTATGCATTTGATGAGACATTTGGCTATTTGACTAGTTGTCCGTCCAACACCGGTACAGGAATGCGCGCATCGGTCATGATGCATTTACCTGCACTGACGATTACTAAACAAATCGAGCGCATTATTCCAGCGATATCAAGGCTTGGGATGGTCGTACGAGGAAGCTATGGAGAGGGCAGCGAAGCGCTCGGAAATATTTATCAGATTTCCAATCAAATTACACTAGGTAAATCAGAAGAAGAAATCCTGAAAGACTTGGAAAGTATTGCGAAACGTCTGATAGCGCATGAAAAGAAATCACGCGAACTATTATTGGCCAAATCGGAAGTTCACTTGGAGAATAGATTATTCAGAGCGCTTGGGACGCTGACACATTCGCGGATTTTACCATCGGCAGAAGCGGCAAAATGTTTGTCTGACGTCCGATTGGGTATTGATTTAGGTATATTCGAAAATATCGACATGTCTATTTTGAATGAATTGATGATCTTCATGCAGCCGGGTTTCCTTCAGCAATATGCGGGTGCAGAATTAACATCAGATGAGCGTGATATCCTTCGTGCACAATTGTTCCGTAATCGGCTGGGTGTAGGGAAATCTTCTGTACCAGAGCAAGATACTGATCCATCGTGAGCAAAGTTTTTGCAAGTAGGATAAAGAAGATTTATAATTAATCAAAGATAGTCAAAGTCAATATGCGGATTTGGTTGTATCGCGAACTGACTTGAATATATATAAGTGATAGGAAACAAAGCAACGATGCGTTATTTTGCATAACATAGAGTATAGTCCACTGAATGAAGGAAAGAGGGGAATGAATATGATGTTTAATCGATTTACACAACGTGCACAAAAGGTTTTACAACTGGCCCAAGAAGAGGCAATACGTTTAAAACATGAATCTATTGGTACTGAGCATATTTTACTTGGTTTGATTCGAGAAGGTGGCGGCATCGCAGCGAAAGCTCTTGAAGCAATTAATGTGAATGCAGATACTATTGAACGTGAAGTAGAAGTTTTGGTAGGTGTGGGCTCTAAAGACGTGGGTCCGATTGTTCATTATACTCCTCGTGCAAAACGAGTTATCGAGTTATCTGTAGATGAGTCACGCAAACTGGGACATTCTTATATCGGTACTGAGCATATTTTATTGGCTTTGATTCGAGAAGGAGAAGGCGTCGCTGCACGCGTTCTAAATAATGCGGGTGTTAGTTTAAATAAAGCACGTCAACAAGTACTTCAGTTACTTGGTAATGATGAGAGTTCAGTTAATAATCCAGCGAATTCTGCATCAGCAGCAACACCGACATTGGATAGCTTAGCACGTGATTTAACTGAAATTGCACGTGAAGGTACATTGGATCCGGTAATTGGTCGTAGCAAAGAAATCACACGCGTTATTGAAGTCTTAGCGCGTCGCACGAAAAACAACCCCGTGTTAATTGGGGAACCAGGCGTTGGTAAAACAGCAATTGCAGAAGGCTTGGCACAGCAAGTAGTGAGTAACGAAGTGCCAGAGATCTTACGTGATAAGCGCGTTATGACGCTTGATATGGGGACAGTCGTTGCGGGTACGAAATACCGTGGTGAATTTGAAGATAGAATGAAGAAGGTAATGGAAGAAATCCGTCAAGCGGGCAATATTATCTTATTCATCGATGAATTACACACGTTGATCGGTGCAGGTGGAGCAGAAGGTGCTATTGATGCATCCAACATCTTGAAACCATCTCTTGCACGCGGTGAACTACAATGTATCGGTGCTACAACACTTGATGAATATCGTAAATATATTGAAAAGGATGCAGCACTTGAGCGTCGTTTCCAGCCGATCCAAGTTGATGAGCCTTCAGTAGATGAAACGATACAAATTATCAAAGGCTTGCGCGATCGTTATGAGGCGCATCACCGTGTAAAGATTACAGATGAAGCAGTCGAAGCGGCAGCGAAAATGTCCGACCGCTATATTTCAGACCGTTTCTTGCCAGACAAAGCGATCGACTTGATTGACGAAGCTGGATCAAAAGTGCGTTTACGCTCGTATACTACTCCTCCTAACTTGAAGGAGCTTGAAGTAAAACTTGAAGCAATTCGTTCCGAGAAGAATGCAGCTGTTCAAAGCCAAGAATTTGAAAAAGCCGCTTCTTATCGTGATAAAGAGCAGAAGATGAAGGAAGAATTAGAAACAACGAAAGCCGCTTGGAAGGAAAAACAAGGACAGACTGAATCCGAAGTGACAGTAAATGATATTGCGTCTGTTGTAGCGATGTGGACAGGAATCCCTGTTGACAAGATTGCAGAGACAGAGTCAGCTAAATTACTGAACATGGAAGAGATTTTGCATCAGCGTGTCATTGGCCAAAAAGAAGCTGTGTTATCTATTTCGAAAGCTATCCGTCGAGCACGTGCAGGATTGAAAGATCCGAAGCGTCCGATTGGTTCATTCATTTTCCTAGGACCAACTGGTGTAGGTAAAACTGAACTGGGCCGTGCGTTGGCAGAAGTGATGTTCGGCGATGAAGATGCAATGATTCGCATCGATATGTCCGAATACATGGAGAAACATTCAACTTCTCGTTTAGTCGGATCACCTCCAGGATATGTAGGATATGATGAAGGCGGTCAATTAACTGAGAAGGTTCGCCGTAAGCCGTACTCAGTTGTATTGCTAGATGAAATTGAAAAAGCGCATCCAGACGTCTTTAATATACTATTACAAGTATTGGAAGACGGACGCTTAACAGATTCTAAAGGACGTACAGTTGATTTCCGCAACACGGTAATCATCATGACTTCGAACGTTGGAGCAACTGAATTGAAGAAAAACCGCTATGTCGGCTTTAATATTCAAGATGGTGAATCCGACTACGATGACATGAAAGAAAAAATGCTTGCAGAATTGAAGAAAACATTCCGACCAGAGTTCTTGAACCGTGTGGATGACATGATTGTCTTCCATTCATTGGAGAAAGAGCACTTACGTGAAATCGTCAGCTTGATGAGTGATGAACTTTCTAAGCGTTTGACTGAACAAGACATCGAATTGGTGTTGACTGAGTCCGCTAAAGATAAAATCACGGAAGAAGGATATGATCCGGAGTACGGAGCTCGTCCATTACGTCGTGCATTGCAAAAACATGTAGAAGATCGTTTATCTGAAGAGTTACTTGAAGGTAAAGTTCTGATGGGTGAAAAAGTGATCGTTGACGTAGAGGATGACAAGTTCATCGTACGCACGGAGAAACAAACAGTAGTAGCAGCAGAAAAATAATAATATGATGTTCCGGATAGCTCGCTCGCTTAGTTTTTAAAAAGCGCAGCGGGCTGTCCTTTTCGTATTTTTCAATAAGGAGAGAGTGTATGGCTAAGCGTAAATCGAAGTTCATGTGCCGTTCTTGTGGATATGAGTCAGCCAAATGGATGGGGCGCTGTCCTGGTTGTGGAGAATGGAATACGATGGATGAAGAAGTAGAGATCGTACAAAAAGGACCGCGTGCTGCATTTCAGCATGGTGAAAGAGTGAAGCAGAAAGCTTTACCGATAAGTCAGGTGGAAATGGCTGAAGAGCCGCGTGTCAAAACGGAGTTAGAGGAATTAAACCGCGTACTTGGAGGCGGGATTGTTCCAGGCTCGCTCATATTAATCGGTGGTGATCCGGGTATTGGGAAATCTACTTTATTACTTCAAGTCTCGTCACTGCTTGCAAATCAACAACAGCGCGTACTGTATATATCAGGAGAGGAATCGATTAAGCAAACTAAGTTACGTGCGGAACGTTTAGGTGTGAAGTCAGATGAGCTATATATTTATGCCGAAACAGATTTAGCGATGATCAATGAAACTGTAGATGAAGTGAAGCCGAGATTTGTAATTGTGGATTCGATTCAGACTGTACATCATCCTGAAGTATCATCAGCACCAGGAAGCGTATCGCAAGTGCGCGAATGTACTGCGGAATTAATGCGCATAGCAAAGACGCAAAACATTGCGATATTCCTCGTAGGTCACGTGACAAAAGAAGGGCAAATTGCAGGTCCGCGACTGCTTGAGCATATGGTAGATACGGTGCTGTATTTTGAAGGTGAACGTCACCACACATACCGTATTTTACGAAGTGTCAAAAACCGTTTCGGTTCCACTAATGAAATTGCTATTTTTGAAATGTTGCAAGCGGGGTTAAAGGAAGTCTTAAATCCTTCGGAAATGTTCTTGCGCGAGCGATCACAAGGTGGAGCGGGCTCTACCATTGTTGCGTCTATGGAGGGTACACGACCTATACTTGTTGAAATCCAGGCATTGTTGACAGCATCCAGTTTCAATTATCCGAAGCGCATGGCAACCGGACTGGATCAAAACCGCGTGCAGTTATTGATGGCAGTATTGGAAAAACGTGCGGGAATGCTATTGCAGACACAAGATGCGTATATTAAAGTTGCAGGCGGCGTTAAACTAGATGAACCAGCCATTGATTTGGCGGTTTTACTAAGTATCGTATCGAGCTTTAAAGACACTGCCGTCGGTGCGCGAGATTGTTTTGTTGGTGAAGTAGGGTTAACAGGTGAGGTTAGAAGGGTATCTAGAATAGAACAACGTGTGACGGAAGCGGCAAAACTTGGTTTTGATCGTATTATCATTCCATCCTCTAATCTGGGTGGTTGGGATGTCCCGTCAGGAATTGAAGTGGTCGGTGTGGAGACGGTAATGGAAGCATTAGGAATTGCATTCAGATAATAATCGTATACATAGCGACACCCGTAAAAATGTAAGAAACATTCCCGTTGTTTAGATAGTCCTAGTAGGGGTGGTGAGGAATTTTTAGAAATTCCTCACTTAACCTAAGCGGCTAACTACAATTCGTTGTATACTATTAGGAAGGAAAAGGAGGTGGAAGAATATGTTGAAAAGAGTAGTCCAAGTTTCATTCTTATTAATCGGAGGAACTCTCGGTGTTTTATTCTTACCGTACTTATTCGCAATGTTTGAGTTTACATCACGCCCCATCATTGAAAACCCTTATGTGGAGGCAATCATAGGAGCTATCATTCTATTTTTATTAAGCTTATTTTTAACCGAGCCGATTGTGAATTTCATCAAATGGATTGAAGAAAGACTCTTGAAAGCACCGATCATGGACTTGTTATTCGGTACAATCGGATTAGTCGTAGGATTAATCGTTGCATTTTTATTCAGTTTCGGACTAAGTGCAATTGGTTTTCCGGTAGTGTCTTCAGTTGTGCCTGTTTTATTATCTATTCTTCTAGGCTATTTAGGTTTCCAAGTAGGTTTTAAAAAGTGGGAAGAGTTCATCAATGCATTTTCTAATTTACGCATGACAACAGCGAAAAAGAAAGAATCGGCAGAACCAGTTGTCACTCCACCACAAAAAGATGTATATAAATTATTGGATACTAGTGTCATTATTGATGGACGTATTGCAGACATTGTAGCAACAGGATTTTTACAGGGGATTTTAGTCGTGCCTCAGTTTGTGTTGACTGAATTACAGCATATAGCGGATTCATCTGATACATTGAAACGAACAAAAGGTAGACGTGGCCTAGATATTCTAAAGCGTTTACAAAATGATGATGGACCCCAGGTGCTGATTACGGATGAAGATATTCCGAATGTGGCAGAAGTAGACTTAAAGCTGGTCAAACTGGCGAAGAAAATGGATGGACTGGTTGTAACGAATGATTTCAACTTAAACAAAGTATCTGATTTGCATGGTGTTGCAGTTTTGAATATCAATGATCTTGCCAATGCAGTGAAGCCTGTAGTAATTCCGGGGGAAGAAATGCATGTGGTCGTTATAAAAGATGGTAAAGAACATAATCAAGGTGTTGCGTACTTGGATGACGGCACGATGATTGTAATTGAGGATGGTCGTTCTCATATAGGAGAGGCTATCGATGTAGTAGTAACAAGTGTATTGCAAACATCGGCGGGTCGAATGATTTTTGCTAAACCCAAAGGCCGATAACTAGCATAGAAAGCAGAGTGACAAACGTGAAATATACAGTGATGATTCCTGCTGCGGGAAGCGGCAAACGAATGGGTGCCGGACAAAATAAGCTCTTCCTAAAAATAGGCGAGCATTCAATTTTGTATCACACAGTGGGTGTGTTTCAAGAAGACCCTAATTGTGAAGAGGTCATTATGGCCGTGAAACCGGAGGAACAAGCCGCCATTCAAAAGATACTTGGACAGTGCGCGCATGCAAAACCTATCACATTTGTAGAAGGTGGCGGTGAGCGACAAAACAGTGTTGCGGCTTGTATTGACGCGTATCAAGGGAATGGTGTTGTTCTCGTCCATGACGCGGCAAGACCTTTCCTAAAATCATCAGTCATTACGGAGCTCGTCAACACCGCGAATGAAAAAGGTGCGGCGATCGCGGCAGTCAAAGCAAAAGATACGATTAAGTACGCGGAAAACGGAGCAGTGAAAGAAACGTTAGACCGTGAAAAATTGTGGCTTGTACAAACACCGCAGGCATTCCAATATCAATTGTTGAAGGAAGCATCCGACTCGGCTATTCGAGATGGCTTTCTTGGTACTGATGAATCCATGCTAGTGGAACGGATGGGTCACGACGTGCAAGTGGTAGAAAGTTCATATGATAATGTAAAGATGACAACCCAAGAAGATCTCGCGATAGGCGAAATCTTACTGGCAAGAAGAAAGTAGGAGGAATAACCCCATGTTTCGAATCGGACAAGGTTTTGATGTACATGCATTTGAAGAAGGTAGACCACTCATTATCGGCGGTATCACGATTCCGCACACAAAAGGATTGATCGGTCACTCTGATGCGGATGTGTTATTACACACAGTAACAGACGCTGCACTTGGTGCGATAGGTAAAGTGGATATTGGCACACATTTCCCAGATACGGATGATGCGTTCAAAGACGCTGACTCTGCTATTTTATTGGAGAAAGTATGGACGATGGTAAAAGAAGAAGGCTATCGTTTAGGGAATATTGATTGTACGATTATTGCACAACGTCCGAAAATGGCGCCATATATCGGAGACATTCGTGAGCGCGTAGCAGAACTGCTTGAAGCAGATCTATCCCAAGTGAATGTGAAAGCTACAACTACGGAACGTCTGGGCTTCCCTGGACGTGAAGAAGGAATCGCAGCGATGGCAACGATTTTACTGATGAAAAACCAGTAACTTTCAAAACATCTTCTAGAGTGTTAAAATAGATAGGAAATTATATAAGAACGTAATCAATTCGAAACGGAGAGGTAAATATTATGACACAAGAAGTACGTGTGCGTTATGCACCGAGTCCAACAGGCCAACTACATATTGGTGGAGCGCGGACCGCGTTATTTAACTATTTATTCGCTCGTCACTATGACGGGAAATTCATTGTTCGTATTGAAGACACGGATACAGCACGAAATATTGAAAGTGGTGAACTATCACAACTTGAAAACTTAACGTGGCTCGGTATCCATCATGACGAATCAATTGATATTGGCGGAGAATACGGACCGTATCGTCAAATGGAACGTCTGGATTTATATAAGAAGTATGCAGATGAAATGCTTGAAAATGGACATGCTTATAAATGTTTCTGTACTCCTGAAGAGCTAGAAGCAAAGCGTGACGCACAGAAAGAAGCGGGAATCGCAGCGCCTATGTATGATGGAACTTGCCGCCATTTGACAGCGGAACAAGTTGCAGAAAATGAAGAGGCAGGAAAATCTTACAACATCCGTATGCGTGTTCCTGCAGACGTTACGTATACAATCGATGACCTTGTGCGCGGTGAAGTCACATTTGAATCAAAAGACATCGGTGACTGGGTAATGGTGAAGACGAATGGTATTCCTACGTATAACTTTGCGGTAGTAGTGGACGATCATTTGATGAAAATCTCACATGTTTTCCGTGGAGAAGAGCATTTGACGAATACACCGAAGCAACTAATGGTATTTGACGTATTCGGTTGGGACCACCCACGATTCGGTCATATGACGCTAATTGTCAACGAAGAACGAAAGAAGCTTTCAAAACGCGATGAATCCATCATTCAATTCATTACACAATATAAAGATTTAGGTTATTTGCCGGAAGCGATGTTTAATTTCTTCGCATTGCTTGGTTGGTCGCCTGTCGGAGAAGAGGAGATCTTCTCACATGACGAACTGGTTGAGCAATTTGATGAGTCGCGTTTGTCCAAATCACCATCGATGTTCGATACGGATAAGCTAACGTGGATGAATAATCAATATATTAAAAAACTCTCTTTAGAAGAAGTAATTGAATTAACATTACCTCATCTACAAGCTGCAGGATTGGTTTCAGAAAATATGTCAGCTGAAGAACAAGTTTGGGTACACGATTTAATCGCGCTATACCAAGGTCAATTGAGCTTCGGTGCTGAAATCGTTGAGCTATCTGCCCAGTTCTTCCATGACACAGTGGAATATGATGAAACAGCATCAGAAATTTTGGCAGGTGAACAAGTGCCAGAAGTAATGACGTCACTTAAGAAGCAACTTGAAGAACTAGAAACTTTCGATGCACCGTCGATTAAAGCAGCGATTAAGGCTGTGCAAAAGGAAACAGGACATAAAGGCAAAAATTTGTTCATGCCTGTGCGTGTAGTAGCAACGGGTGAGACATCAGGGCCTGAATTGCCGGACGCAATTGCGTTGATTGGGAAAGAAAAAATTATTCAACGCGTTGGAAAATTCGCAAAATAATCAATATTGACATTTCGGTGATATTCTGTAAAATGAACCTAATATGAAATCGTCATATGAAAAGCGTTGAGAAGGAAAGTAGATAATGAATGCTCTCTAGAGAAGGTCATCTAGGCTGGAAATGACCTGAGTTGTTCACTATCGAAATGCACCTTTGAGCGATGAGCCGAAACTTTTAGTAGGCCATACGTATAGTCTGCGTTAAAGACATTAAGCGGGGAACAAGTATGTTCTCAAGCGGAGTGGAACCACGCAATTAATGCGTCTCTGTCATCATGAGTGACGGGGGCGCTTTTTTTCATCTCAAGAAATTACTGTGAACTAGGAAACACGACCAGATATAAGAAGAAAAAGGGGGAAGTTCATTGTTCAAACGTATGAAAGAGGATATTCGCTGTATTTTCGATCAAGACCCAGCGGCCCGCAGTACAATTGAAGTAGTTTTAACATATTCGGGGTTGCATGCCATTTGGATGCACCGTGTTGCACATGCATTTTACAAGCGTAATCTTCGGTTTTTGGCTCGTGTAGTTTCACAAGTCAGTAGATTTTTCACGGGTATCGAGATCCATCCAGGAGCAGTGATCGGTAGACGTCTATTCATTGACCATGGGATGGGTGTAGTCATAGGGGAAACATGTGAGATTGGTGATGACGTGACGCTGTATCAAGGGGTTACATTGGGTGGAACGGGAAAAGAAGGCGGAAAGCGACATCCGACACTTCATGATAACGTGCTGGTCGCGTCGGGCGCTAAAGTCCTGGGCTCCATAACGGTTGGTGAGAACAGTAAAGTAGGAGCGGGTTCGGTTATCTTAAAAGAAGTGCCGCCCAATTCCACGGTGGTTGGGATACCTGGAAAAATCGTTATTTCAAATGGAGTACGTGTAAAAAGTAAGCTGGATCATTCTACACAAGACCCAATTGAGGATGAAATCAAACGATTAGAAAAGCAAATTCAAGAGTTGAAACTGCGTACTGAGCAGCTGGAAACTGTGAATGAAGAAAAGGGAGATTTACATGAGCATTCAACTTTATAATACATTAACAAGGAAAAAAGAAAAGTTTGTTCCGATAGAAGAGGGAAAGGTCAAAATGTATGTCTGTGGACCAACCGTCTATAACTATATTCATATTGGAAACGCGCGTCCTGTAATTGCATTTGATACGGTTCGGCGCTATCTAGAATATCGCGGCTATGAAGTGAATTACGTTTCAAACTTCACGGACGTAGACGATAAGATCATTAAAGCAGCCAATGAATTAAATGAAGAAGTTGGAGATTTAACCGAGCGTTTTATCGCAGCGTATCATGAAGATGTAAGTGCTCTTGGCTGTGAGGAAGCGACAGCACATCCGCGTGTAACTGAGCATATTGATGATATTGTGGAATTTATTCAAGTCCTAATCGATAAGGGGTTCGCTTATGAATCTCGTGGTGATGTCTACTTCCATACGCGTAAATTCGAAGGGTACGGGAAGCTTTCTCACCAGTCTATCGATGAATTAAAAGTCGGTGCACGGGTGGAAGAAAATACGATCAAAACAGATCCGCTTGACTTTGCACTTTGGAAATCAGCTAAAGATGGCGAGATTTCGTGGGATAGTCCGTGGGGGAAAGGTCGTCCGGGCTGGCATATCGAATGTTCGGTTATGGCTAAAGAACTTCTTGGTGACACAATTGATATTCATGCAGGAGGGCAAGACTTAGCGTTCCCGCATCATGAAAATGAAATTGCACAGTCCGAAGCAGCTACAGGAAAAACCTTCGCTAACTACTGGATGCACAATGGTTATATTAATATCGATAACGAAAAGATGTCGAAATCACTAGGTAACTTTATTTTGGTGCATGATATCCGTAAGCAAGTCGATCCGAAAGTACTTCGTTTCTTCATGCTATCCGTGCATTATCGTCACCCGGTTAACTTTGCACAGGAACTTGTGGAGAGTGCAGAAAATGGATTGGAACGTATCCGCACAGCATATAGCAACTTGCAACACCGACTGTCGATCTCGGCAGATCTGGCTGAAGACTCTGAGCTTTGGTTAAATAAAATCAACGAACAAATCAAAGCATTTGAAACGGCAATGGATGACGATTTCAATACAGCCAATGCGATAGCATCAATTTTTGAACTATCTAAGCAGGCTAACGTCTATTTGCTAGAGAAAAACACAGATCGTCGCGTGCTTCAACAATTTATTGATACATTGGATAAATTAATGGATGTACTTGGTTTACCGTTTGAAAACGAAGGTGAATTAGTGGATGTCGAAGTGGATGCGTTGATTCAGGAACGTCTGGATGCGCGGAAGAATCGTGATTTTGCACGTTCGGATGAAATTAGAGATCAACTAAAAGAACAAGGTATTTTATTGGAAGATACAGCGCAAGGTACTCGCTGGAAAAGAGGGTAAAGACGTGGGGGATTTACGTGATATAGACGTCAAACAACTCAATGCACTTGCGCTTGCTTATATGGGTGACGCGGTATACGAAACGGCGGTCAGAGAGCATTTACTGCGTATGGGGCGCGTGAAACCACAGATTTTGCATAAGGAGGCTACACGCTTTGTCTCTGCGAAAGCGCAAGCGCGTATTATCCTGACGATGAGAGATCAGCAAATTCTGACAGAGGAAGAGTTGGCAGTAATGCGCCGCGGTCGCAATGCCAAAGCGGGATCAGTCCCTAAAAACACTGATGTTACTACGTATAATTATAGCTCGGCATTCGAAGCGGTTCTCGGGTATGTCCATTTACTCGGTCGGCAAGAGCGTCTGGCTGAACTAATAGAGACGGCGATTCGATTAGTGGAGCATCCTGAGGAGGAAAAAGTATGACAGAGCTAGAAGTTGAACTGATTGGCGGAAGAAATCCTGTAGTGGAAGCACTGCGTTCCGGCAGACAACTGAATAAAATTTGGGTGGCAGAAGGCGTTAACAAGAAAAGTATCGGTGAAATTATGAAGCTTGCTAAAGATGCAGGGGTAGTTGTACAAACGGCACCGAAGCAGAAACTTGATGGTATGACGGATTTGAGTCATCAAGGAATTCTTGCGTCGGTTGCCGCTTATGATTATGCGGAGTTAGAAGATTTATTTGCTATTGCTAAAGAGCGACAAGAGGATCCGTTCTTCATCATCTTGGATGAATTAGAAGATCCGCATAACTTAGGTTCTATTTTACGAACAGCGGATGCCTCTGGAGTTCATGGTATCATTATTCCAAAAAGACGTGCGGTTGGTTTAACTGGTGTGGTGGCCAAGGCATCAACAGGTGCGATTGAGCACATACCTGTTGTTCGAGTAAATAACTTGTCTCAAACTGTGGACGGGCTAAAGAAACAAGGGGTATGGATTGCAGGAACAGATGCATCCAACTCTACAGATTATCGCCATATGGATGCTACATTACCTTTAGCAGTCATTATAGGTAGCGAAGGAAAAGGAATGTCCCGCATATTGCGCGAAAGATGCGATTTTCTCTATAGTTTGCCTATGGTAGGTAAAGTTACGTCTTTAAATGCTTCAGTAGCGGCAGCGTTGTTGATGTATGAAGTTTTACGAAAGCGTCAATCCGCCCAGGCTACGTCATGAAGAAAGACGTGCTACTCGTTGATGGTTACAACATCATCGGTGCGTGGCCCGAACTACAGCAATTGAAGCAAGAAGATTTTGCGCAAGCGCGTGATCGACTCATTGAGCGGATGGCGGAATTCCAGGCGAATAAAGGATGGCGCGTTATCGTAGTATTTGATGCTCATCTAGTACCGGGTATCGAGAAACGTAAAAAACAATATCGAGTCGAAGTGGTCTTTACAAGAGAAAACGAAACAGCTGATGAACGCATTGAAAAACTGGTGTCCGAATTAACCGATCGATTAACACAAATCCATGTGGCCACTTCCGATCTTGTAGAGCAATGGGTAGTATTTGCTCAGGGTGCGCTTCGCATCTCCGCACGAGAGCTGGAAATCGCCATGAAAGAAGTGGATCGCGTGATTGCGTTAAGATTAAAGGATTCATTAGAACGACGGCCTATCTCAAAGATTCCATTAACGGATGAAGTAGCGGCAGAGTTCGAGAAAATGAGACGTGGCGGAAAATGAGTGGTTGACGTGAAAAATTACCGCGTCTATACTGACTTATAAAACCAATTAGTACTCTGGGGTGGAGAGGTTGGTGCGGAACATGAAAAATATGAAAAGTAAAAATGAATTTACTAAGCTTTCTGATGAAGAAATGGTGGAGTTGATACATCTAGGGAATTCAGATGTATTGGATTTTTTGATAACCAAGTTTCAGCCAATAGTCCGTATGAAAGCTAGAACATATTTCATTATTGGTGGAGATCGTGAAGACATCGTGCAAGAGGGAATGATTGGTCTATATAAAGCGATTCGTGATTTTCGTCCCGATAGATTAAGTTCTTTTAAAGTCTTTGCTGAGCTGTGTATAACGCGGCAAATTATTACGGCGATCAAAACTGCTACACGCCAAAAGCATATTCCGCTCAATACGTCCGTTTCGCTGGACAAGCCTATGTATGATGAGGATCAGGAGCGAACGCTTTTGGATATCATATCAGGCTCTACGTTAGACGATCCTGAAGACTTGATGATTCACAAAGAGAACTTCTCGTTTATGGAAGAAGAAATGAATAAAGTGCTGAGTGGATTGGAAAAAGAGGTGCTCACACTGTACTTAGAAGGTCAGTCCTATCGTGAGATTTCCGAGGTGTTGAATCGACAAGTGAAGTCGATAGATAATGCCTTACAACGCATCAAACGTAAACTAGAACACTCAATGGCGATGGATCTGGTGCGTTAAATATATCGAAAGTAAATTGACATGTGATGGGTTAGATGGTACTCTTTATCAAGACTATTGTCTTGAATTAGGTGAAGCAAAATGGCAAAAAAAATAACTTTAAGCTGTGAGATATGTGGTTCGCGAAACTATTCCTTACCCGCTGGCAACAACAGCCAAGAGGCAAGAATGAGTATAAAAAAGTTTTGCAGTCATTGCAATGCGCATACATTGCATAAGCAAACCATTTGACCAGTTACATAGAGTTCGAGTAAGAGCGCTATGTCATTCGGAAGGGTTGGAGAAGAATGGGCAAGATTACCGATTTTTTGAAAAAAGTCGTTTCGGAAATGCGGAAAGTCAGCTGGCCGAAACGTAAAGAATTAACGAAGTATACTGTAGTCGTTATTTCTACAGTCATTTTTATGGCTGTTTATTTCTTCGTGGTGGATATAGGTATCTCCGGAGTTATGAAATGGTATACTAATCTGTAATAAATAAAGTATGAATAGCGTGAAAATATCCCGTTTTGATGAATGAACGGGTTTTTTCAGCTTTAATTTAAGGGAGGGACGGACGCGCAGTCCTCAATGTCATGGAAATGGATAAAAATTGGTATGTTGTGCATACGTACTCAGGATATGAGAACAAAGTAAAGGCCAATCTTGAAAAACGTGTCGAGACAATGGGCATGTCGGATAAGATATTCCGTGTCGTTATTCCGGAAGAAGAAGAGACGGATATTAAAGATGGTAAAAAGAAAACAGTTATGCGTAAAACGTTCCCTGGATATGTCTTGGTTGAATTGATCATGACGGATGATTCTTGGTATGTTGTTCGTAATACACCAGGTGTTACTGGATTTATCGGCTCTTCAGGTGGCGGAGCGAAGCCTACTCCGTTGTTGCCGGAAGAAGTAGAATTCATCCTAAAACAAATGGGTGTGAAAGAACAACGCATAGATATTGACTTTGGTGTGGGTGAAAGTGTGACGGTACTTGAAGGGCCGTTTGCTCACTTTGAAGGTAAGGTAGAAGAGATTGAAATGGATAAAGGTAAAGTCATCGTAACTGTCGACATGTTCGGTCGTGAAACGAAGATGGAACTTTCATTCGAACAAGTAGAAAAAATGGAGTGATGGAAAATATGGTTTTCCCTCTTGCAAAATCTGTGTAATGGTGGTATCATTTCAAAGGTCAGACTTAGTCTGTACGGATTAACCAATTCTACCGACATCGTCGGCAGGCACATATTTGAGTGGGAGGGGCAACCCAATTACCACATCACGGACTTAAGGAGGTGTGTCTCGTGGCTAAAAAAGTTACTAAAGTAGTGAAATTGCAAATTCCAGCTGGTAAAGCAAATCCAGCACCACCAGTAGGGCCGGCATTAGGTCAAGCAGGTGTTAACATTATGGGATTCTGTAAAGAATTTAACGCTCGTACAGCAGATCAAGCTGGTCTAATTATTCCAGTAGAAATCTCAGTATTCGAGGACCGTTCATTTACATTCATCACAAAAACTCCGCCGGCAGCAGTATTGCTGAAGGTTGCAGCAAACGTTCAAAAGGGTTCAGGTGAGCCTAATAAAAACAAAGTTGCTACAGTTAAGCGTGATAAAGTTAGAGAAATCGCAGAACAAAAGATGCCAGACTTAAACGCGGCGTCAGTTGAAGCGGCGATGGCAATGGTCGAAGGTACTGCTCGCAGTATGGGATTCAAAATCGAAGACTGATAGTAGTTCTTCACGATAAAGCAACGGTTTGAAGGTGGAGGCTGCGGTCGATTGTGATTCGCAGCCTTCATTAAGTGGGAGGTTTAATCCGTTAAAACCACAAATGAGGAGGAAATTCTGATGGCTAAAAGAGGTAAAAAATTCGTAGATGCAGCGAAGCTTGTAGATCGTACTGCTACATACACTGCGAAAGAAGCAATTGAACTTGCTAAAAATACAAGTACTACTAATTTTGATGCAACTGTTGAAGTGGCTTTCCGTCTTGGTATTGATACTCGTAAAAACGATCAGCAAATCCGTGGGGCAGTTGTACTTCCAAACGGTACTGGTAAAACTCAACGCGTATTAGTATTCGCTAAAGGTGAAAAAGTTAAAGAAGCAGAAGCTGCAGGCGCAGACTATGTAGGCGATGCAGAACTTATTGCTAAAATTCAACAAGGTTGGTTCGATTTCGACGTAATCGTTGCTACACCTGACATGATGGGCGAAGTTGGTAAGATTGGTCGCGTACTTGGACCAAAAGGTCTTATGCCAAACCCGAAAACTGGTACAGTAACATTTGACGTAACGAAAGCTATTGAAGAAATCAAAGCGGGTAAAGTTGAATACCGTGCGGACAAAGCTGGAATTATCCATGCGCCAATCGGAAAAGCATCTTTCGATAACGAGAAGTTGGAAGAAAACTTCTTGACGATCTTTGAAACTATTCAAAAAGCTAAACCAGCTTCATCAAAAGGAACATTCATGAAATCAGTAAACGTTACGACAACTATGGGTCCTGCTGTTAAAGTAGATCCGTCAAGCGTTACTGTTAAAAAATAATTGACAAGCACAAAGTGATCTGCTAAGATTACGCTTGTTATGATGATAACCATTTGTACCGAAGACAGCAGGTGTGGCTTGCCACTTAATGCTCCTGCCGAGGACAAGACGCTCTTTTTAAAAGATGACGACTTTTCTGCCCTCATGTCTTAGACATTGAGGGCTTTTTATATCGGTATAAGTGACCCTAATTACCAGGAGGTGTCAACATGAGCAAAATTTTAGAAGCTAAACAAGCAGTCGTATCAGAAGTCGCTGAGAAATTACAAGCAGCAGCATCTGTAGTAGTTGTCGATTACCGTGGTCTTACGGTTGCGCAAGTTACAGAATTGCGTAAACAATTACGTGAAGCAGGCATCGAGTTCAAAGTTTATAAAAACTCTATGGTGCGTCGTGCGACAGTAGTTGCAGGATTAGAAAGTCTGAACGAAAACCTTACAGGTCCAAACGCTATCGCTTTCTCTACAGAAGACGTAGTAGCGCCAGCTAAAATCTTGAATGATTTCGCTAAAAAGAATGAAAAGCTTGAAATTAAAGCAGGTGTGATCGAAGGAAACGTCGCAACTGCTGAAGATGTGAAAGCATTGGCTACTCTACCTTCTCGCGATGGTCTATTGTCTATGCTACTCAGCGTTCTTCAAGCGCCAGTACGAAACTTTGCACTTGCTACAAAAGCAGTTGCAGAACAAAAAGAAGAGCAAGGTGCTTAATTTCGCATTTTGACTATGACCGGAACAAACTAGCCGGTTAAATACAACTTTCCAGGAGGAACTTAAAATGACTAACGCACAAATTTTAGACGCAATCAAAGAAATGACAGTTCTTGAACTAAACGACCTTGTTAAAGCAATCGAAGAAGAATTCGGCGTAACAGCAGCAGCACCAGTTGCAGCAGCTGGAGCAGTTGCAGAAGCAGCTGAAGAGCAAACTGAATTCGACGTAATCCTTGCATCAGCTGGAGATCAGAAGATCAAAGTTATCAAAGCTGTTCGTGAAATCACTGGTCTTGGCTTGAAAGAAGCTAAAGCTCTTGTAGACGAAGCTCCTAAAGCAGTTAAAGAAGCAGCAACTAAAGAAGAAGCAGAAGAAATGAAAGCTAAACTTGAAGAAGTTGGCGCATCTGTAGAAGTTAAGTAATTTCTACATCCCTGAGAAAAGCCCGTCTATTTGACGGGCTTTTTTCTTCATATACAGATAGTATAACTCTACGCAGGAGGTGTATGTATGGGAGACCATTATTACTCGAAAAATCCCCAAGTTTCAAGTGCGCCCAAGCTGTGGAAAGCCGAGATTCGTAACAAAGTCTTTTCATTTACAACGGATGCCGGTGTATTCAGCAAAGGGAGTATAGATGAAGGGTCAAAATTGCTGGCTGAAACGTTTAAAGAACCATCCATTGGGGGAGACTTGTTGGAAATAGGTTGCGGCTATGGACCGATTGCGTTGTCTATCGCGTCGGATTTTCCTGAGAGACTGATCCATATGGTGGATGTGAATGAACGGGCATTAGCTCTTTCGAAAACGAACGCTCAACAGAATCAAATTTCAAATATAAAAGTTTACGAAAGTAGCGGCGTTGATCAAGTTGTATCAAATGACTTCGCTGCAATTATAACCAATCCACCTATTAGGGCAGGGAAACAAACAGTCTTTTCTTTCTATGATGGAGCTTATGAGAAATTAGCTACAGGCGGAGAGTTATGGGTTGTCATTCAAAAGAAACAAGGGGCTCCGTCTACGATGGATTACTTGAAGAACTTGTTTGGTAATGTAGAAACGGTTGCCAAGAAAAAGGGCTATTTTATTTTAGTATCAAAAAAGATTGACAGGATGAATATCTTGTAGTAGCATTATTAAATGCATAAATATTTATATTGCAGCTGTATGCCCTTTTGTGTGATGTAGTAGAGGAAAAGGTATATTGATGTTTGGATAAAGATTGTGAAATCGAAAATGAGCTCTCGTCGGAACTCGTTTTCTTTTTGTTTTTTCGAAGTCACAGCGGAATTTCTGATTTTGCAAAAACTAATATTGTCTTAATGAGGGGTGAATGAGTTGACAGGTCATTTAGTTCAGTATGGTCAACATCGTCAGCGTAGAAGTTTCGCGCGAATCAAAGAAGTACTCGATCTGCCGAATTTGATTGAAATTCAAACGGCGTCTTATGAGTGGTTCTTGGAAGAAGGGTTACGTGAAATGTTCCGGGATATTTCTCCTATCCAGGATTTCACAGGTAACTTGTCCTTGGAATTTATTGATTACAAACTGGGTGAACCAAAATATCCAGTAGACGAATCAAAAGAACGCGATGTGACATATGCGGCACCACTTCGTGTAAAAGTACGTCTTCATAACCAAGAAACAGGCGACGTGAAGGAACAGGACGTTTTCATGGGAGATTTCCCACTCATGACAGAAAACGGAACATTCATTATTAATGGAGCGGAGCGTGTTATCGTTTCTCAGCTCGTTCGTTCACCGAGTGTTTACTATAATGATAAGACGGATAAAAATGGTAAGCGTGGATTTGGCGCTACCGTTATTCCGAACCGTGGAGCATGGCTTGAATATGAAACAGATGCAAAAGACGTAGTGCATGTCCGTATCGACCGCACTCGTAAATTGCCAATCACTGTTTTATTGCGTGCACTAGGATTCTCTACTGACCAAGAAATTATCGACCTAATCGGTGATAATGAATATTTACGGAATTCATTAGAGAAAGATAACACTGAAACCTCGGAAAAAGCAATGCTTGAAATCTATGAGCGACTTCGCCCGGGTGAACCACCAACACTTGATAGCGCAAGAAGTCTTTTGTATTCACGCTTCTTCGATCCGAAACGCTATGATTTAGCGAATGTTGGTCGTTATAAAATGAATAAAAAGCTTCACTTGCAAAATCGTTTGTTCAACCAAACAGCTGCTGAAACACTCGTTGATCCGGAAACTGGAGAAATATTAGTGGAAAAAGATCAGCTAATCGACCGTCGTACATTGGACAAATTACTACCATTCTTATCTCAAGGTATAAATACTGAGTCGATTGAACATGTAGGATCTGTTTTGGAAGAACCAATGGTTATCCAGACACTGAAGATCTACGCGCCTAAAAGTGAAGAAAAACAAGTGATCAATGTCATTTCCAATGCTGAAGTAGACGAGTCTATTAAAAATATTACTCCAGCGGATATTGTAGCTTCTATCAGTTATTTCTTTAACTTATTACATGGTGTAGGAAATACGGATGATATTGACCATCTTGGTAACCGTCGTTTACGTTCTGTTGGTGAATTACTTCAAAACCAATTCCGTATCGGTCTTTCTCGTATGGAGCGTGTGGTTAAAGAAAGAATGTCCATCAATGACACTCAATCTATCGTACCTCAACAACTGATCAATATCCGTCCGGTTATTGCATCTATTAAAGAGTTTTTCGGTAGCTCTCAGCTATCTCAGTTCATGGACCAAACAAATCCATTGGCTGAATTGACGCATAAGCGTCGTCTTTCTGCACTGGGACCTGGTGGTTTAACACGTGAGCGCGCAGGGATGGAAGTTCGTGACGTTCACTACTCTCACTATGGTCGTATGTGTCCAATTGAAACGCCGGAGGGTCCGAACATTGGACTGATCAACTCATTATCTACATTCGCGAAAGTGAATCGATTCGGCTTTATTGAAACCCCTTATCGTAAAGTAGATCCTGAAACAGGTCGCGTTACATCTCAAATCGATTATCTGACAGCAGATATTGAAGATAACTATGTAGTAGCGCAAGCAAATGCACTACTTGAAGAAGACGGTTCATTTACTAATGAAGGTGTCGTAGGTCGTTTCCAAGGGGATAACACTGTATTCCGCCGCGAGCAAATGGACTACATGGACGTTTCACCTAAGCAAGTTGTATCTGCAGCTACTGCATGTATTCCGTTCTTAGAAAATGATGACTCCAACCGTGCGTTGATGGGTGCGAACATGCAACGTCAAGCGGTTCCTTTATTAAATCCTGAAGCACCGTTTGTTGGTACAGGTATGGAGCATATTTCTGCACGCGATTCAGGTGCGGCGGTTGTTTCTAAACACCACGGTATCATCGAGCACGTAGAAGCAAAGGAAATTCGTATTCGTCGTATTGAAGAAGTGGGCGGTAAAGAAGTCAAGGGTGACCTTGTAGTTTGTCGTCTATCTAAATTCATTCGTTCGAACCAAGGGACTTGCTATAACCAACGTCCGATTGTAAAAGTCGGCGACCGTGTAAAGCCGCTTGATATTCTTGCGGATGGCCCATCTATGGAACAAGGTGAACTTGCGCTTGGACGTAACGTTCTAACAGCATTCATGACATGGGATGGTTATAACTACGAGGATGCGATCATCATGAGTGAGCGTCTGGTAAAAGACGATGTATTCACATCTGTTCATATTGAAGAATATGAATCAGAAGCACGTGATACGAAGCTTGGACCAGAAGAAATCACGCGTGATATTCCAAACGTCGGAGAAGATGCATTGCGCAACTTGGACGACAGAGGAATTATCCGTATTGGTGCAGAAGTTCGTGATGGCGATATCCTAGTCGGTAAGGTAACACCTAAGGGAGTTACGGAATTGACTGCGGAAGAACGTCTTCTACACGCAATCTTTGGAGAGAAAGCACGCGAAGTACGTGATACTTCATTACGTGTACCTCACGGAGCAGGCGGAATCGTATTAGATGTTAAAGTCTTTAACCGCGAAGATGGCGATGAACTATCTCCTGGAGTTAACCAGTTAGTTCGCGTGTATATTGTACAGAAGCGTAAAATCTCTGTTGGAGATAAGATGGCAGGACGTCATGGTAACAAGGGTGTTATTTCCCGTATTTTACCTGAGTCGGAAATGCCGTTTCTTCCAGATGGTACGCCAATCGATGTCATGTTGAACCCACTTGGTGTTCCATCACGTATGAATATTGGACAGGTTCTTGAGATGCATCTTGGTATGGCCGCACGTAGTCTAGGTATTCACACAGCCTCTCCTGTATTTGATGGTGCAAACGAGGAAGATGTTTGGACTACAATGGAAGAAGCGGGTATGAACCGTGACGGGAAAACCATGCTATACGATGGTCGTTCAGGTGAACCGTTTGATAACCGCGTATCAGTTGGTGTTATGTACTTGATCAAACTAGCCCACATGGTAGATGACAAGTTGCACGCACGCTCAACTGGACCGTACTCACTTGTTACGCAGCAACCACTTGGCGGTAAAGCCCAGTTCGGTGGGCAGCGTTTCGGGGAAATGGAAGTATGGGCACTAGAAGCATATGGTGCCGCTTATACATTGCAAGAAATCTTAACAGTCAAATCCGATGACGTCGTAGGTCGTGTGAAAACATACGAAGCGATTGTTAAAGGTGATAGCGTACCTCAACCAGGAGTGCCAGAATCATTTAAAGTACTAATCAAAGAACTTCAGAGTTTAGGGTTAGACGTAAAAATGTTGACGGAAGACTTTGAGGAAATTGAGCTTCGTGATCTTGACGATGAAGAAGACTTGCAACCAACTGATGCATTGAACTTGATGAAAGAAGATCAGCCAATCGCCTAAACAAAAGCGAAAAGCGCCGTTTAGCCTCGACAGGCGTTGGAAGGGTAGCAGCGAAAGGGGTACTTTCCTTTCGAAGATATCCTGAAACGACCCAAGAGGCTGGCGCTTGCAGCTGGATGTCATTAAAAGCGGAAAGCGCCGTTTAGCCTCGACAGGCGTTGGAAGGGTAGCAGCGAAAGGGGTACTTTCCTTTCGAAGATATCCTGAAACGACCCGAGAGGCTGGCGCTTGCAGCTAGATGTCGTTAAAAGCGAAAAGCGATCTGAAAGATAAATAAAACAAACACAACCAAATAGAAGAGGGCTTCGAGCACCCTCTTCTATTCTATTCACTAAGAAGAACAACTTACGTGAATGCACTACTACAAGTTAAATTGCCTGATAAGCCATTATGGCGATTAGACTAAAGGGAGGTTGGCTCCTTGATCGATGTTAATAATTTTGAGTATATGAAAATCGGCCTTGCTTCACCGGACAAGATTCGTTCTTGGTCATATGGAGAAGTAAAAAAACCTGAAACTATCAACTACCGTACATTAAAGCCAGAGAAGGACGGATTATTCTGTGAAAGAATCTTCGGACCAACGAAAGACTGGGAATGTCACTGTGGAAAATACAAGCGGGTTCGCTATAAGGGCGTCGTTTGTGATCGTTGTGGCGTAGAAGTAACGCGTCAAAAAGTCCGTCGTGAACGTATGGGTCACATTGAGCTTGCAGCACCTGTCACACATATTTGGTATTTCAAAGGAATTCCTAGCCGTATGGGCTTGATCCTAGACATGACACCTCGTGCGTTGGAAGAGATTATCTACTTCGCGTCTTACGTAGTAGTCGAACCAGCTGATACACCGCTTGAGCGTAAGCAATTGCTTTCGGAGAAAGAATACCGTCTATACCGTGAAAAGTATGGTTCTAAATTCCAGGCAGCAATGGGAGCGGAAGCAATCGAGCAACTACTCCGTGCGATAGACCTGGATAAAGAAACGGATTCATTGAAGGAAGAATTAAAAACAGTACAAGGTCAACGTCGTACACGCGCAATCCGACGCCTAGAAGTTGTGGAGTCATTCCGTAACTCTGGAAATCGTCCGGAGTGGATGGTATTGGAAGTGCTTCCTGTTATCCCTCCTGAATTGCGTCCTATGGTACAGCTTGACGGCGGACGTTTTGCAACTTCTGACTTGAATGATTTGTATCGTAGGGTTATTAACCGGAACAATCGTCTAAAGCGACTATTGGATCTAGGGGCACCTGGTATTATCGTTCAGAACGAAAAACGTATGCTTCAAGAAGCGGTAGATGCACTTGTAGACAACGGCCGTCGCGGAAGACCTGTAACAGGTCCAGGTAACCGCCCGTTGAAATCTCTTTCTCATATGCTGAAAGGGAAGCAAGGACGTTTCCGTCAGAACTTACTTGGTAAACGTGTAGACTACTCTGGTCGTTCAGTTATCGTAGTAGGTCCTAGCTTGAAAATGTACCAATGTGGTCTACCTAAGGAAATGGCGATCGAGCTATTTAAGCCGTTCGTTATGAAAGAATTAGTGGAACGTAACTTGGCACATAATATTAAGAGTGCGAAACGGAAGATTGAACGTCTTCATTCCGAAGTATGGGATGTATTGGAAGACGTCATTAAAGAACATCCGGTACTTCTTAACCGAGCACCAACACTTCACCGTCTAGGAATCCAGGCATTCGAACCGATGTTGGTCGAAGGACGCGCTATTACATTGCATCCACTCGTTTGTACGGCGTATAACGCTGACTTCGATGGTGACCAAATGGCCGTTCACGTACCTTTATCTGCTGAAGCACAAGCTGAAGCGCGCTTACTGATGTTAGCTGCCCAAAACATTTTGAACCCGAAAGACGGAAAACCAGTTGTAACTCCTTCACAGGATATGGTTCTTGGAAACTACTACTTAACAGTCGAGCGTAAAAACGCAACTGGAGAAGGCTCTGTGTTTAGTGACCCGAATGAAGCGTTAATCGCGTACCAAACAGGACACGTTCACTTGCATTCTCGTATTGCAGTTCAAGCTGGAAGTATTAAGAATCCGACGTTTACGGATAAGCAAAACAGTCAGCTGTTGTTAACAACAGTAGGTAAAATTATTTTTAACGAGATCTTACCTGAAACGTTCCCGTACATTAACGAACCGACGAATCAGAACTTACAAGTTGAAACACCTGACAAGTACTTTATCGACGGCACAGTGAATGTTAAGGAACACTTGCAACAAGCAGAATTGATCACGCCATTCAAAAAAGCGATTCTTGGGGAAATCATCGCGGAGATCTTCCGTCGCTTCCACATTACAGAAACATCTAGAATGTTGGATAGAATGAAGAACCTAGGATTTAAATATTCTACTCGTGCAGGAATCACAATCGGTATTTCTGATATCGTAGTTTTGCCGAATAAAGCTGAAATCCTTCATGAGGCACAAGAAAAAGTAGACAAAGTTACTCAACAGTTCCGACGCGGTTTAATTACTGAAGAAGAACGATATGACCGTGTTATCTCTTATTGGAGTCATGCGAAAGATGTTATTCAGAATAAGCTGATGGATTCGTTAGATATCGAAAACCCAATCTTCATGATGAGTGACTCTGGAGCCCGTGGTAACGCATCAAACTTTACACAGCTTGCTGGTATGCGTGGACTGATGGCCAACCCGGCTGGACGGATTATCGAACTTCCGATCAAATCTTCATTCCGTGAAGGTCTGACAGTACTTGAATACTTTATCTCTACACACGGTGCGCGTAAAGGTCTTGCCGATACAGCACTGAAGACTGCCGATTCAGGTTACCTGACACGTCGTCTCGTAGACGTAGCGCAAGATGTTATCGTTCGTGAAGAAGATTGCGGAACAGACCGTGGTCTGGCAATCACTGCGTTAACTGAAGGAAATGAAATGATTGAAACATTGTTCGAGCGTATTGAAGGTCGTCACACGAAGAAGACCATCAAACATCCGGAAACGGGTGAAGTTATTCTTGCGAAAAACGGATTGATTACTGCAGATATAGCAAATACAGTAATTCAAGCGGGAATCGAAGAAGTAACGATTCGTTCGGCGTTTACGTGTAATACAAAACATGGTGTGTGTAAAAAATGTTATGGTATCAACTTAGCTACTGGAGAAACGGTAGAAGTAGGGGAAGCAGTGGGAATCATTGCGGCTCAATCTATCGGAGAACCAGGAACACAGTTAACGATGCGTACATTCCATACAGGTGGAGTAGCTGGAGACGATATTACACAAGGTCTTCCACGTATCCAGGAGATTTTCGAATCTCGTAATCCAAAAGGTGTCGCGGTTATTTCTGAAATAGCAGGTACTGTTATTGAAATTGATGAAGTCCGTGAAGGTTTGAAAGAGATCACTATTGAAGGTGAAGTTGAAACACGTAAATATCCTACATTGTACAACGCGCGTTTGAGCGTAGAAGTAGGAGATGTAGTTGAGCGTGGACAAACTATTACTGAAGGTTCTATTGATCCTAAACAATTAATCGTAGTAAAAGACGTTTCGACAGTACAAGAGTATCTGTTGAAAGAAGTTCAAAAAGTTTACCGTATGCAAGGTGTAGAAATTGGAGATAAGCACGTTGAAGTGATGGTTCGACAAATGCTTCGTAAAGTGCGTGTAATTGAAGCGGGAGATACTGATCTTCTTCCAGGTTCGTTACTTGATATTCACCAATTCTCTGAAGCTAATGCAAAAGTGTTGTTAGCAGGAAAAGTTCCAGCTACTTCACGTCCGGTAATTCTTGGTATTACAAAAGCTTCACTTGAGACAGAGTCCTTCTTGTCGGCCGCTTCGTTCCAGGAGACAACAAGAGTTCTTACTGATGCAGCCATTAAAGGTAAAACAGATGAGTTGCTAGGTCTGAAGGAAAACGTTATTATCGGGAAATTGGTCCCTGCAGGTACTGGAATGCAGAGATACCGCCAGATCAAAATGCAACATGATGAAGCAGAAGAAACAATTACAGCTGAATAAAAATAAACGGGACATCGTTCCCGTTTATTTTCTTAAATTTGTTGACAAGATGTTCTAGAGATGATAATATACAAAAGGTTGATAGTTGTTGATCGTTAACTTGTTGGAAGGAATATATATTCTTTCGAATTAGTGCAAGGCGTAAAGCAATTCATCATTATAAAATAACAGTAAGCAGAGATCTCTGGTGTTACTGTCACCCGTTTTTGTGTGTGCACGCACAAAAACTTTGTTTTTACTTAAAAATGAACCACCTGGGTGTGTGGTATTATAAAAAGCTTGGAAGGAGGAACAACCTAATGCCTACAATTAATCAATTAGTCCGTAAACCTCGTAAGTCGAAGACGGAGAATTCTAAGTCACCGGCTCTAGGAAAAAGCTATAACAGCTTTAAAAAGTCAATGACAAACGTGAACTCACCACAAAAAAGAGGTGTTTGTACACGTGTTGGTACTATGACTCCTAAGAAACCGAACTCGGCACTTCGTAAGTATGCTCGTGTTCGTTTAACTAATACATTGGAAGTAAACGCATATATTCCAGGTGAAGGCCACAACTTGCAAGAACACAGTGTGGTACTAATCCGCGGAGGACGCGTAAAAGACTTACCGGGTGTTCGTTACCATATCGTACGTGGGGCACTTGATACAGCTGGAGTTACTGGCCGTATGCAAAGCCGTTCAATGTATGGAGCTAAAAAGCCTAAAGTTAAGAAGTAATACAAAACTAACGATATTGAAAGGAGGAACTAATTATGCCTCGTAAAGGTCCTGTAACAAAACGTGATGTACTACCTGATCCGATTTATAATTCCAAGCTTGTAAGCCGCCTTATCAACAAAATGATGGTAGACGGTAAAAAAGGTACTTCTCAAAAGATTCTTTATGGAGCGTTCGAAATTGTTAAAGAACGTTCTGGACAAGAGCCAATCGAAGTATTCGAAGCAGCTTTAAACAATGTAATGCCAGTTCTTGAAGTTCGTGCTCGCCGTGTTGGTGGAGCTAACTATCAAGTGCCGGTTGAAGTGCGCCCTGAGCGTCGTTCAACTTTAGGTCTTCGTTACCTTGTAAACTATTCACGTACACGTGGAGAAAAGACAATGGAAGAACGCCTAGCGAACGAAATTCTTGATGCATCAAACAACACTGGTGCTTCTGTTAAACGCCGTGAAGAAATGCATAAAATGGCTGAAGCCAACAGAGCATTCGCTCACTATCGCTGGTAAGGTCGGATAAACAACAGTAGTAATCCGAAACGGAAGGAGATTACAAAATGGCTAGAGAGTTCTCACTAGAGAATACTCGTAACATTGGTATCATGGCTCACATTGACGCTGGTAAGACAACGACAACAGAGCGGATCCTTTTTTACACAGGTAAAATCCACAAGATTGGTGAAACGCACGAAGGTGCATCACAAATGGACTGGATGGAGCAAGAACAAGAACGTGGAATCACGATTACTTCAGCTGCTACAACTGCAGCATGGAAAGGTCACCGCGTAAACATCATCGATACACCTGGACACGTAGACTTCACAGTTGAAGTTGAACGTTCACTTCGCGTATTAGATGGAGCTGTAGCGGTACTTGATGCACAATCAGGTGTTGAACCACAAACAGAGACAGTTTGGCGCCAGGCGACAAACTATAAAGTTCCACGTCTCGTATTCGTAAACAAAATGGATAAGACAGGTGCTGACTTCCTTTATTCAGTCGGAACACTACGTGACCGCCTACAAGCGAATGCACACCCTATTCAATTGCCGATCGGTGCGGAAGATAACTTCTCAGGAATTATCGACTTAATCGAAATGAAGGCAACTATGTATCCAAATGATCTAGGAACAGATGTTACAGTTGAAGAAATTCCTGCTGAACATCTTGAACTAGCTAAAAAATACCGTGAGAGCCTAATCGAAGCTATTGTAGATTTCGACGAAGATCTTATGGAAAAGTATCTCAGCGGTGAAGAACTTACAACAGAAGAAATTACAACGGCTATTCGTAAAGCTACGTTGGCAGTTGAGTTCTACCCTGTTGTTTGTGGTACTGCTTTCAAAAACAAAGGTGTACAACTAGTACTGGATGCGGTAGTAGACTACTTACCATCACCACTTGATGTACCACCAATGATGGGCTTCAACCCTGAAACAGAAGAAGATGAAGTGCGTGAATCAACTGATGAAGCACCATTCTCGGCGTTGGCATTTAAAGTTATGACTGACCCTTATGTAGGGAAACTTACATTCTTCCGTATTTATTCAGGTGTCCTTCAAGCAGGTTCTTATGTAACAAACTCTACAAAAGGCAAGCGTGAGCGCGTAGGACGTATTCTACAAATGCACGCAAATAGCCGTGAAGAGATTTCTGAAGTACACGCGGGTGAAATCGCTGCTGCTGTTGGTTTGAAAGATACAACTACTGGAGATACACTATGTGATGAGAAGCAATTGATCATTCTTGAATCAATGGTATTCCCTGAGCCGGTTATCTCTGTAGCAATCGAACCTAAAACAAAAGCGGACCAGGATAAAATGGGCCAAGCTCTTGGTAAGTTACAAGAAGAAGATCCAACATTCCGTGCGCATACAGATCAAGAAACAGGAGAAGTAATCATTGCAGGTATGGGTGAACTTCACTTGGATATTATCGTCGACCGTCTACGCCGTGAATTTAAAGTGGAAGCAAACGTGGGTGCACCACAAGTTTCTTACCGCGAAACATTCCGTGAGTCAGCTGAAGTCGAAGGTAAATTCGTACGCCAATCAGGTGGACGTGGACAATTTGGTCACGTGTGGATCGAATTTGGTCCGAACGAAGAAGGTAAAGGCTTCGAATTCGTAAACAACGTTGTTGGTGGTTCTGTTCCTCGTGAATACATCCCAGCAGTTGAAGCGGGAGTTCGTGATTCATTAGATAACGGTATTTTAGCTGGATATCCTTTAATCGATGTCAAAGCACGCCTGTTTGACGGATCTTACCATGACGTTGACTCCAACGAGATGGCATTTAAGATCGCTGCGTCAATGGCTTTGAAAAATGCTGCATCAAAATGTAAACCTGTAATCCTTGAACCAACAATGAGAGTAGAAGTTATCATTCCGGAAGAATACATGGGCGATATCATGGGTGATATTACATCACGCCGTGGCCGTGTAGAAGGTATGGAAGCTCGTGGTAACGCACAAGTAGTTCGTGCAATGGTTCCACTTGCTGAAATGTTCGGATATGCAACATCACTACGTTCAAACACGCAAGGACGCGGAGTATTCTCGATGGTGTTCGATCACTACGAAGAGCTTCCGAAGTCTATTGCAGAAGAAGTAATTAAGAAAAACAAAGGTGAATAATAAAGTTCATCCTTGTTTCCTATAAACAATACTTGTAAGATATGGATAGTCGAGAGGACGCTTTCGGCTTCCAAATTATAAAAAAACTAACTTTTTTAAATTAAGGGAGGACCTCTAAAATGGGTAAAGAAAAATTCGACCGCTCCAAGGAGCACGCAAACGTAGGAACAATTGGTCACGTTGACCATGGTAAAACAACTTTGACTGCTGCAATCGCAACAGTTCTTTCTAAAGCACAAGGTGGAGAAGCAAAGTCATACGCTGACGTTGATAACGCACCTGAAGAAAAAGAGCGTGGAATCACGATCAGTACTTCACACGTTGAGTACGAAACTGACAAGCGTCACTATGCACACGTTGACTGCCCAGGTCACGCTGACTATGTTAAAAACATGATCACTGGTGCTGCACAAATGGATGGCGGAATCCTAGTAGTATCTGCTGCTGATGGCCCAATGCCACAAACACGTGAGCACATCCTTCTTTCACGTCAAGTAGGTGTTCCTTACCTAGTTGTCTTCATGAACAAATGTGACATGGTAGACGACGAAGAACTTCTTGAATTAGTTGAAATGGAAATCCGTGAACTTCTTTCAGATTACGATTTCCCTGGCGACGATATTCCAGTAATCAAAGGATCTGCTCTTAAAGCTCTTGAAGGAGAGCCAGAGTGGGAAGAAAAAATCCTTGAACTAATGCAAGCAGTAGATGACTATATCCCAACACCAACTCGTGATACTGACAAGCCATTCATGATGCCTGTTGAGGACGTATTCTCAATCACAGGTCGTGGTACAGTAGCAACTGGACGCGTTGAGCGTGGAGTAGTTAAAGTCGGAGATGTTGTTGACATCATCGGTCTTACTGAAGAACCAAAAGCTACTACTGTAACTGGTGTAGAGATGTTCCGTAAACTTCTTGACTATGCAGAAGCTGGCGACAACATCGGTGCTCTTCTTCGTGGTGTAGCTCGTGAAGATATCGAACGTGGACAAGTTCTTGCTAAGCCAGGAACAATCACTCCACACACTCAGTTCAAATCTGAAGTTTATGTTCTATCAAAAGAAGAGGGTGGACGTCACACTCCATTCTTCTCTAACTACCGTCCTCAGTTCTACTTCCGTACAACTGACGTAACTGGTATCATTCAACTTCCTGAAGGCGTAGAAATGGTTATGCCTGGAGATAACGTTGAAATGACAGTTGAACTTATTTCTCCTATCGCGATTGAAGAAGGTACTAAATTCTCAATCCGTGAAGGTGGACGTACAGTTGGAGCTGGCGTTGTAGCAACAATCACAAAATAATTTGTTTTGATCCCGCCCTTGAGGCGGGATTTTTTTTTTTTTTTTTTAATATTTGTATTGTGTATTGGAAAGTGTTTTTAAGAACTTCGCAAATAAGAGTGAAATAAAATCTTAAAGTGGCCTTCAAATCACGTGCAAATCGTATAGAAAGCTGTTAGTATAGTAAACGGATTAAAAGTTAAACTAATTTCTTCAAAAGGGTTGCACAATCCTTTTATATTATGTATAATGTTGAATGTTGGTCTTTGACTGCGATGAAGCGAGAGGTTACCGATACACCCGGCCGCTTTGCCATGGCGCGTGTAAGGAAAATTTTCGTGGAGAATTGTCTAGAGAATAGGCGAAAAGGGAGGGAAAATAATGGCAAAACAAAAGATTCGTATTAGATTGAAAGCTTACGATCACAGAATGATCGATCAGTCAGCTGAAAAGATTGTTGAAACGGCTAAACGTTCTGGAGCTAGTGTTTCAGGTCCAATTCCGTTGCCAACTGAAAGATCAGTTTACACGGTATTGCGTGCTGTTCACGTATACAAAGATTCACGTGAGCAATTTGAAATGCGTACGCACAAACGTTTAATCGATATTGTGAATCCAACACCACAAACGGTGGATGCACTAATGAAGCTTGATTTACCATCAGGCGTCGACATCGAAATTAAACTATAAAACATAAATTAAACAATATTACAGGAGGTGTGACTAATGACCAAAGGAATCTTAGGAAGAAAAGTCGGAATGACGCAAGTATTTGCTGAAAACGGCGATCTAATCCCAGTAACAGTGATTGAAGCTACTCCAAACGTTGTACTTCAAAAGAAGACAATCGAGACAGACGGCTACGAGTCAATCCAACTAGGATTTGATGATAAACGTGAAAAGCTTTCAAACAAGCCAGAACAAGGCCACGTTGCAAAAGCTAACACTGCACCTAAGCGCTTCATTCGCGAAGTTCGCGGAGCTGACGTTAGTGCATACGAAGTTGGTCAGGAAGTCAAAGTCGATACATTCGCAGAAGGCGAAGTAGTAGACATTACAGCAAAATCAAAAGGTAAAGGTTTCCAAGGGGTTATCAAGCGTCACGGATACTCACGCGGACCAATGTCTCACGGATCACGTTTCCATCGCGCACCAGGTTCACTTGGAGCAGTTGATGCACAACGCGTATTCAAAGGCAAAAAACTACCTGGACGTATGGGTGGCAAAACCATCACGATCCAAAACGTTGAAATTGTACGAGTTGATCTAGAGCGCAACTTGATATTAGTAAAAGGTAACGTTCCTGGAGCACGTAAATCACTTGTACAAGTGAGAAGCGCAATCAAAGGGAACTGAGTAAAACAGAAAGGAGGAAACAGGAATGCCTAAAGTATCTGTAGTAAGTCAAACAGGCTCTGCTGTTGGTGACATCGAATTAAACGATGCGATCTTCGGAATCGAGCCAAACCAAGCAGTATTATTTGAAGCAATTGTTCAACAACAAGCTTCTTTACGCCAGGGTAACCACAAGGTTAAAACTCGCGCGGAAGTAGCAGGCGGCGGTCGTAAACCATGGCGTCAAAAGGGTACAGGTCGTGCTCGTCAAGGTTCAATCAGATCACCACAATGGCGCGGAGGCGGTATCGTATTCGGTCCATCACCACGTAGTTACAGCTATAAAATGCCTAAGAAAGTACGTCGTTTAGCTCTTCTATCCGCTCTTTCAACGAAAGTAGCAGCTCAAGAACTAATCGTTCTAGACAACTTAGCATTTGATGCACCAAAAACGAAAAGCTTTGTAAAAGTGCTTGAAGACCTTTCAATCACGAAGAAGGCATTATTCGTTACAGCTGACCAAGAAGAAACAGTAGCATTGTCTGCTCAAAACCTTCAAGGGATCAGTGTTGTTACAGCAAGCGGCATCAATGTTTTAGACTTAGTCGGACATGATCAGCTTGTTATGACAAAAGCAGCAATAGAAAAAGTCGAGGAGGTGCTTGGTTAATGGAAGCACGTGATATTCTGAAACGTCCGGTCATTACCGAGCGTTCTTCTGAACAAATGGAAGACTTAAGAAAATATACATTCGAAGTCGATACACGCGCGAGCAAAACTCACGTGAAACAAGCTATCGAAGAAATCTTCGGTGTTAAAGTAGAAAAAGTTAACGTTATGAACTACAAAGGTAAGTTCAAGCGTATGGGGAAACATGCTGGTTATACAAACAAGCGTCGTAAGGCAATTGTTACATTAACTACTGATTCCAAAGATATCGAACTTTTTGAAATGTAATTAACTCATAATAAATGAAGGAGGGAACACAAAATGGCGATTAAGAAGTACAAAGCTACCTCCAACGGACGTCGTAACATGACTTCTTCTGACTTTGCTGAAATCACAGTAAACAAACCAGAAAAATCATTGCTTGAACCAATCAAGCGTAAAGGCGGACGTAACAACCAAGGTAGAATGACAGTTCGTCACCAAGGTGGAGGACACAAGCGCCAATACCGTGTCATCGATTTCCAACGTCGGAAAGATGGCATTCCAGGACGCGTTGCTACGATCGAATACGATCCAAACCGTTCTGCAAACATCGCATTAATCAATTATGCAGATGGAGAAAAAAGATACATCCTTGCTCCTAAAGGATTGACAGTAGGTTCCACAATCGTTTCAGGACCTGATGCGGATATCCGCGTAGGAAACGCTCTACCATTAGAGAATATCCCTATGGGTTCTACGATTCACAACATCGAAATGAAGCCAGGCAAAGGCGGACAATTAGTTCGTTCAGCAGGAACTTCAGCTCAACTACTAGGACGTGAAGGCAAATATGTCATCATCCGTCTACAATCAGGAGAAGTTCGTATGATCCTTTCTACTTGCCGTGCTACAATCGGTCAAGTTGGTAACGAACAACACGAACTAATCAACATTGGTAAAGCAGGTCGTTCACGTTGGTTAGGCAAACGTCCAACTGTTCGTGGATCTGTAATGAACCCTAACGATCACCCACACGGTGGTGGTGAAGGACGTACGCCAATCGGTCGTCCAAGTCCTGTTACTCCTTGGGGTAAACCAACTCTTGGATTCAAGACACGCACGAAGAACAATAAATCAGATAAACTTATCGTTCGCCGTCGTAAAAAATAATGTTATTGCACTGCGGTTCAGTAGATGGACCGTAGTACATACTCGGAAGGAGGTTCCAGAATGGGCCGCAGCTTGAAAAAAGGACCTTTTGCAGATGACCATTTACTAAAAAAGGTTGACGCACAAAAAGATTCAGAAAAGAAACATGTTATTAAAACATGGTCACGCCGTTCAACAATCTTCCCGACATTCATCGGATTGACAATCGCAGTATATGATGGACGCAAACACGTTCCTGTTTATGTAACAGAAGATATGGTAGGTCACAAACTAGGTGAATTCGTACCTACGCGCACATACAGAGGCCATGGTGCCGACGATAAGAAAACAAAACGCTAATTTGAGAGGAGGTTATTCTGATGCAACAAGCTAAAGCATCTGTACGCACAGTCCGTATTGCTTCTCGCAAAGTTCGTTTGGTCGTTGATCTTATTCGCGGCAAGAATATAGGTGAAGCTATGGCTATTCTACGACTTACGCCTAAAGCGGCATCTCCAGTCGTGGAAAAACTATTGAAATCAGCAATTGCAAACGCTGAACATAACTACGAAATGGATACTGAGAACTTAATCGTCAGTGAAGTATTCGTAGACGAAGGACCAACAATGAAACGTTTCCGTCCACGTGCACAAGGTCGTGCAAGTGCGATCAACAAACGTACAAGCCATATCACATTAGTGGTATCTGAAAAGAAGGAGGGGTAATCAGTGGGCCAAAAAGTACATCCTAATGGACTACGTGTAGGCGTCATCCGTGACTGGGACTCAAAATGGTACGCGGAAAAAGATTATGCGTCCTTACTACATGAAGACTTAAAGATCCGTGAATACATCGAAAAGCGTCTTATCGAAGCATCAGTTTCAAAAGTTGAAATTGAGCGTGCTGCTAAGCGTGTTAACATTACAATCCACACTGCAAAGCCAGGTATGGTTATCGGTAAAGGTGGTTCCGAAGTAGAAACTCTTCGTAAGCAACTTAACGAAATCACAGGCAAGCGTGCACACATCAACATCGTAGAAATCAAACGTGCTGATTTAGATGCTAAACTAGTAGCTGAATCAATTGCTCGTCAATTAGAAAGTCGTGTATCATTCCGTCGTGCTCAGAAACAAGCGATCCAACGTACAATTCGCTCTGGTGCAAAAGGAATTAAAACACAAGTGTCTGGTCGTCTCGGCGGTGCTGACATCGCTCGTGCAGAACACTATAGTGAAGGAACTGTCCCTCTTCATACATTACGTGCAGACATAGATTATGCACATGCTGAAGCTGATACTACTTATGGTAAGCTTGGCGTAAAGGTATGGATTTATCGTGGTGAAGTCCTTCCAGTAAAAGTTAAGAAGAACTCTGGGGAAGGAGGCAAATAATATGTTAATGCCTAAACGTGTTAAACATCGTCGTGTATTCCGTGGTAAAATGCGTGGTGAAACTAAAGGTGGCGCTACTGTCCAGTTTGGTGAGTTTGGTCTTCAAGCTCTAGAATCAGGTTGGATCACTAACCGTCAGATTGAATCTTCTCGTATCGCTATGACTCGTTATATGAAACGTGGCGGTAAAGTGTGGATCAATATTTTCCCACACAAACCATATACTAAAAAGCCTCTTGAAGTCCGGATGGGTTCCGGTAAAGGTGCTGTAGAAGGCTGGGTTGCAGTTGTGAAACCTGGTAGAGTAATGTTCGAAATTGCAGGTGTTTCAGAAGAGGTTGCTCGTGAGGCACTTAGACTCGCATCGCACAAACTTCCTGTTACAAGCAAGTTTGTAAAACGACAAGAAATTGGTGGTGAGTCTAATGAAAGCTAATGAAATTCGTGACTTAACAACTGCAGAGATCGAGCAAAAAGTGAAATCACTTAAAGAAGAGCTTTTCAACCTTCGTTTCCAGTTAGCGACAGGTCAATTAGAAAACACTGCACGCATCCGTGAAGTACGCAAATCGATTGCGCGCATGAAAACTGTAATACGACAAAGAGAAATCAGTGCAAATAACTGATGAAGGAGGTTGCAGCCATGACTGAACGTAATCAGCGCAAAACATACACAGGCCGTGTAGTATCCGACAAAATGGATAAAACTGTTACGGTAATGGTAGAGACATACAAAAAACACACTTTATACGGTAAGCGTGTAAAGTACTCTAAGAAACTTAAAGTTCATGATGAGCTAAACGAAGCTAAAATCGGCGATGTTGTTCGTATTATGGAAACTCGTCCATTATCAGCAACTAAGCGTTTCCGTCTTCTAGAAGTCGTTGAAAAAGCGATCATCATCTAATAGGTTTTTAACTCAGATTTTGGAAGGAGGTAACCTCGATGATTCAACAGGAAAGTAGAATGAAAGTTGCTGACAACTCTGGTGCACGTGAAGTACTAACAATTAAAGTACTAGGTGGATCAGGTCGTAAAGTAGCTAACATCGGTGATGTAGTTGTTGTTACAGTTAAGAAAGCAACACCAGGTGGCGTTGTTAAGAAGGGTGACGTTGTTAAAGCGGTCATCGTTCGCACGAAAAGTGGAGTTCGTCGTAAAGACGGTTCATACATTACATTCGATGAGAATGCTTGCGTTATTATCCGTGATGATAAAGGGCCACGTGGAACTCGTATTTTCGGACCAGTTGCTCGCGAACTACGCGACAACAACTTCATGAAAATCATTTCACTTGCTCCAGAAGTTCTTTAATTCTAATGACAGAGCCAGTCAAGGAGGTGCGATAAATGCACGTTAAAAAAGGCGACAAAGTAATGGTGATCTCTGGTAAAGATAAAGGTAAAACAGGTGTGATCCTAACTGCTTATCCGAAAAAAGACCGTGTGCTAGTTGAAGGTATTAATATCGTCAAAAAACACACAAAGCCGAACCAAGAAAACCCACAGGGCGGAATTGTAAGCCAAGAGTCTACAATCCACGTCTCAAACGTGATGGTAATCGATCCTAAAACAGGCGAGCCGACTCGTGTAGGTTACAAAGTGGAAGACGGTAAAAAAGTACGTATTGCAAAAAAATCCGGTGAATCATTGGATAAGTAAGCATTGCATGAAAGGAGGTCCGACTGATGAGTCGTTTGAAAGAGAAGTTTTCTAAAGAAATCACACCTGCTCTAATGAGCAAGTTTGAATATACATCTGTTATGCAGGTTCCTAAAGTAGATAAAATCGTTATCAACATGGGTGTTGGTGATGCTGTCCAAAATACAAAAGCACTTGATGCAGCTGTTGAGGATCTTGCAACTATTTCAGGTCAAAAACCAGTCATTACTAAAGCGAAAAAATCTATCGCAGGATTCCGTTTACGTGAAGGTATGCCGATCGGAGCAAAAGTAACGCTTCGCGGTGAGCGCATGTATGAGTTCCTCGATAAATTAGTTACAATCTCATTACCACGTGTACGTGACTTCCGTGGCGTTTCTAAAAAAGCGTTTGACGGTCGCGGTAACTACACTCTTGGAGTGAAAGAGCAACTTATTTTCCCTGAAATTGACTTCGATAAAGTATCAAAAGTACGTGGGATGGATATCGTCATCGTGACGACAGCTAACACTGATGAAGAAGCACGTGAGTTGCTTGCACAGTGTGGCATGCCGTTCCAAAAGTAAAATAATAGGGAGGCGAAAACGTGGCTAAGAAATCTATGATCGCTAAACAGAAACGTACGCCAAAGTACAAAGTACAAGAATATACACGCTGCGAACGTTGTGGTCGTCCACATTCAGTATATCGCAAATTTAAACTTTGCCGTATTTGTTTCCGCGAACTTGCATACAAGGGACAACTTCCTGGCGTTAAAAAAGCCAGCTGGTAAACCCCTAATTAGGGAAGGAGGTTAATTCAAATGACAATGAGTGATCCGATTGCAGATATGCTTACACGCATCCGTAATGCGAACATGGTTCGCCACGAGAAGCTTGAGGTACCTGCTTCAAACGTAAAGAAAGAAATCGCCGAGATCTTAAAACGAGAAGGTTTCGTTCGTGATGTGGAATACGTGGAAGATAACAAACAAGGCATCATCCGCATTTTCCTAAAATACGGTCAGGATAACGAACGCGTTATCAATGGCTTGAAACGTATTTCTAAACCAGGACTTCGTGTATATGCGAAATCAAATGAAGTTCCTAAAGTACTTAACGGCTTAGGTGTTGCACTAGTTTCTACATCAAATGGTGTATTAACAGACAAAGAAGCCCGCGCTAAACAAGTCGGCGGAGAAGTAGTCGCTTACGTTTGGTAATTAGCTACAATTGAATGGAGGTGCAATAGAATGTCCCGTATTGGTAATCGTCAGATCGAAGTTCCTGAAAACGTTACTGTAACAATTTCAGATGACAACTTCGCAACTGTTAAAGGTCCGAAAGGTGAGCTTTCGAGACAATTAGATAAAGATATTACGATCAACATGGAAGGCAAGGTCATCACATTGACACGCCCTTCTGATTCTAAAGATCACCGTTCAATCCACGGTACTACACGCTCTGTACTTAATAACATGGTTGTGGGAGTATCTGAAGGATTTGAACGTAAGCTTGATTTGGTTGGGGTTGGATACCGTGCTTCTATGCAAGGAAAGAAACTTGTATTGAACGTAGGTTACTCACACCCAGTTGAATTCACACCAGAAGAAGGTGTAGAAGTTGAAGTTCCAGCGAATACGAAAATCATCGTTCGCGGATACAACAAAGAACACGTAGGTGCTCTTGCTTCTAACATCCGTCAAGTACGTCCACCAGAGCCGTATAAAGGTAAAGGTATTCGTTATGAAGGCGAAATCGTTCGTCGTAAAGAAGGTAAAACAGGTAAATAATACCGCTTGAGGTATTTGGAAGGAGTGACTCCGATGATCACAAAACAAGATAAAAACGCTGTCCGTAAAAAGCGTCACGCACGTGTGCGTACGAAAATCAGCGGAACTGCAGAGCGTCCACGTCTAAACGTTTATCGTTCAAACAAGCATATCTATGCACAATTGATTGATGACTTGAATGGTTTAACAATCGTTAGCGCTTCTACAAGAGATAAAGAAGTTGAGGCTGGATCTACAGGTAACACTGAATCAGCAGCTAAAGTCGGCGAGCTTATTGCAAAGAAAGCTGTTGAAAAAGACGTCAAAGCGGTAGTTTTCGACCGCGGCGGATATCTTTTCCACGGCCGTGTAAAAGCATTAGCTGACGCTGCACGCGAAAATGGTCTGGAATTTTAATTAAGAGGGAGGGACATATTTCATGCGTCGTAATGATCAGAACAAAAGTGAGTTCGAAGAACGCGTAGTAACGATCAACCGCGTTGCGAAAGTTGTAAAAGGTGGACGTCGTTTCCGCTTTACTGCACTTGTCGTAGTCGGAGATAAAAACGGTCGTGTCGGTTTTGGTACTGGTAAAGCACAAGAAGTTCCAGATGCAATCCGTAAAGCAATTGAAGATGCGAAGAAAAACTTGATTGTAGTGCCAATGGTCAAAGGTACAACTCCACATGAAGTAATCGGACACTTTGGTGCAGGACAAATCCTGATCAAACCAGCTGCTCCGGGTACTGGTGTTATCGCAGGTGGACCTGTCCGTGCGGTACTTGAACTCGCAGGCATCACGGATATTCTTTCAAAATCTCTTGGATCAAGCACACCGATCAACATGGTACGTGCAACAATCGAAGGGTTGCAGAATTTGAAACGCGCAGAAGATATTGCTAAATTGCGTGGTAAATCCGTAGAAGAACTGTTAGGTTAAGGGGGGAAATACGATGACGAACAAACTTGAAGTCACCCTTACGAAAAGTGTTATTGGTTCTAAACCAACACAGCGTAAAACAATTGAAGCATTAGGCCTTCGAAAGTTAAATCAAACAGTTGAGCATCAAAACAACGATGCCATCCGTGGAATGATCACAAAGGTTAGCCACTTGGTAAACGTTAAAGAAATTTAAGTACTATTTTACAATAAGGAGGTGCCGATAAGATGAAATTACATGAGCTAAAACCAGCTGAGGGATCTCGCAGAAACCGCAAACGTGTTGGTCGTGGGATTGGATCTGGAACTGGTAAGACTTCCGGTAGAGGTCATGACGGTCAAAACTCTCGTTCAGGCGGCGGTGTACGTCTTGGTTTCGAAGGTGGACAAATTCCTCTTTTCCAACGACTTCCTAAGCGCGGGTTCACGAACATCAATCGTAAAGATTATGCCATCGTTAACCTTGACACATTAAATCGTTTCGAAGAAGGCACGGAAGTAACGCCGGAACTGCTAATTGAAACTGGAGTTGTAAGTAACGCTAAATCTGGTATCAAGATTCTGGGTAACGGAACACTTGATAAAAAGATTACAGTACGTGCTAACAAATTCTCCGCTTCTGCAAAAGAAGCAATTGAAAAAGCGGGCGGGCAAACAGAGGTGGTATAATGTTTCAGACAATCTCTAATTTCATGCGTGTGAAGGAGATCCGGTCTAAAATAATTTTCACCCTCCTAGTGCTCATCGTGTTTAGACTAGGAACATTTGTTCCGGTTCCAAACGTTGATGCAACTGCTTTACAACAATCAGATAACCAGTTTATCGGATTCTTGAACACATTTGGTGGAGGAGCACTATCTAACTTCTCAATCTTTGCAATGGGGATTATGCCGTATATTACGGCTTCCATCATTGTGCAGCTCTTGCAGATGGATGTTGTTCCAAAGTTTACTGAGTGGTCAAAACAAGGGGACGTTGGAAGACGTAAACTTGCACAATTCACAAGATATTTCACGATTGTTCTTGCCTTCATTCAGGCGCTTGCCATGTCATTTGGTTTCAACCAAACGTTTGGTGGCACACTGATCCAAGACAATAGCATATCCACTTATATCACAATTGCGATTGTATTGACTGCCGGTACAGCTTTCCTTCTATGGCTTGGTGAACAAATTACTGCAAAAGGTGTTGGGAATGGTATTTCCATCATTATCTTTGCAGGGATTGTTGCCGGCATTCCGAATGCTGTTAACCAGTTGTATGTAACGCAAATTCAAGACGCTGGAGATGCACTATTTATTAGAATTGCAACGATGATATTACTATTGATCGTGATCGTAGCCATTGTAGTCGGAGTTATTTACTTCCAAGAAGCATTGCGTAAAATTCCGATTCAATATGCGAAACGTGTATCAGGACGTAATCAGTCTGTTGCAAGTCAACAAACACATTTACCTTTGAAATTGAATGCTGCGGGTGTTATTCCAGTTATCTTTGCGGTGGCATTCTTCATCACGCCACAACAAATTGCTCCGTTTTTCGGTGAGAACAGTGTAACCAAAACTATTATTCGGATCTTCGATTATACGAATCCGATCGGTATGATTTTGTATGTAACACTAATTATTGCGTTTACGTATTTCTATGCATTCATTCAAGTGAATCCAGAGAATATGGCAGAAAACCTGAAAAAACAAGGTGCATATATTCCGGGAATTCGTCCAGGGGCAAACACTCAAAAGTACTTAACAAGTACTCTGTATAGACTAACGTTCGTCGGCTCGATTTTCCTAGCTGTCGTAGCGGTTATGCCGATCTTCTTCATAAACTTGGCGAATCTGCCTCAATCCGCTCAAATCGGCGGAACGAGCTTGCTCATCGTAGTAGGGGTTGCCCTCGAATCAATGAAGCAATTGGAATCACAATTAGTGAAGAGACATTACAGAGGCTTTATGAAATAAAAAGCAATAGCCTGACCTATTGTAAACAAATGGAGGGCAAGGACGTATGAATATCGTATTAATGGGTCTGCCTGGTGCTGGTAAAGGTACACAAGCAGACAAAATTGTCGAGAAGTACGGAATCCCTCATATTTCTACAGGCGATATGTTCCGTGCTGCCATCAAAGATGGCACGGAGCTTGGAGTTAAAGCAAAATCGTTCATGGATCAAGGAGCATTAGTTCCTGATGAGGTTACTATTGGTATCGTACGTGAGCGACTAAGCAAACCGGATTGTGACAAAGGATTCTTACTTGATGGTTTCCCTAGAACAGTTCCTCAAGCTGAAGCACTTGATGCTTTACTTAAGGATCTAGGAAAAAGCATTGAGTACGTATTGGACATCGAAGTCGATACGGATGAATTAGTTGCAAGATTATCTGGCCGTCGTATTTGTAAAGTATGTGGCACATCGTATCACTTGATCTTCAACCCTCCAAAGGTAGAAGACGTATGTGATAAAGATGGCGGCGAACTTTACCAGCGCGCGGACGATAATCCGGACACTGTCATGAATCGTCTGGAAGTAAATATGAATCAGACAGCTCCTTTACTCGACTTTTATGGCGAAAAAGGTGTATTGACTAAAATTAATGGTCAACAAGACATTAATCTTGTATTCAAGGACTTGGATGCAGTTTTGCAACAAGATCAAAAGTAATCAATCCTTTTCGGGCACATCTTCATCATTGTTCGGAAAGTAATGGATGAAAACGAACTGCAAAAGCGTTAAGTTCCTGTTATAAGATAAATGAGAGCATTTCATTTATTGCTCAGTAGTCCCTGCATGCATTATATTGTCATTGGCAGTATAATATATAATTGGCACTGCTACGAGAACAATAAAGGATCTCATTCGCAAATTATGCGAAACAGCGAAATGTGGCAGACGTCTTTCGAACATCACTCATGCTAACTGGACATATGTTGAAGGAAGCCTTATGAAGGCGACTGATGCCGCTCGATGGTGAAAGCCTTTATTGGATATAGAAGGGAGACAGGATTGATGGCGAAGGACGACGTAATTGAGGTAGAAGGAACTGTTCTTGAAACGTTGCCGAATGCGATGTTTAAAGTGGAGTTAGAAAACGGACATACTGTGCTTGCACACGTGTCAGGTAAAATTCGTATGCACTTTATTCGTATTCTGCCAGGCGACAAGGTGACATTGGAACTTTCACCTTACGATTTAACACGTGGTCGTATCACATACCGTTTCAAATAAACTTTTGCACTCCCGAAATATTGAAGGAGGTTGGGTAGGATGAAAGTAAGACCATCTGTAAAACCGATCTGCGAAAAATGTAAAGTTATTCGTAGACGCGGCCGAGTAATGGTAATCTGTGAAAATCCAAAGCACAAACAAAGACAAGGCTAAAACACAAGGAGGTGCACAACTTATATGGCACGTATTGCTGGTGTAGACGTTCCGCGCGATAAGCGCGTTGTCATTTCATTGACATATATATTCGGTATTGGTAAAACAACTGCACAATCAATTTTGAATGCAGCTGACATTTCTCAAGAAACTCGCGTTCGTGATTTAACTGACGCTGAACTTGATAAGATTCGTGAACAAATTGACGGCTTGAAAGTAGAAGGAGATCTTCGTCGTGAAACTTCTCTAAATATCAAGCGTTTGATGGAAATCGGTAGTAACCGTGGAATCCGTCACCGTCGTGGATTGCCTGTTCGTGGACAAAACACGAAAAACAATGCACGTACGCGTAAGGGTCCTAAACGCACAATGGCTAACAAGAAAAAATAATAGGTAAAGGAGGGTTCTTTCCAACATGGCACGTAAACAACAAACTCGTAAACGTCGTGTAAAAAAGAATATTGAGACTGGTATTGCACATATCCGTTCAACGTTCAATAACACTATCGTAACTATCACGGATAGCCACGGTAATGCACTTTCATGGTCTAGCGCTGGTGCACTTGGCTTTAGAGGTTCCCGTAAGTCCACTCCATTTGCTGCACAAATGGCTGCTGAAACTGCAGCAAAAACAGCAATGGAACATGGTTTGAAATCATTGGAAGTAACAGTTAAAGGCCCTGGTGCTGGTCGTGAAGCGGCTATCCGTTCACTACAAGCTGCTGGTCTTGAAGTTACTGCAATCAGAGACGTAACTCCGGTTCCGCACAATGGTTGTCGCCCGCCAAAACGTCGTCGCGTATAATCGGTTTGAATCTATTGGATTAAGAAAGACAATTTTTGTTAATACTGTTGAAATAGGATATCTATTATCAGTGAATTCAATAAGGTTAAACCAATATAGAGACGTTTTGAGGAGGGTAATTAAATGATCGAGATTGAGAAACCAAAGATTGAAACAGTAACGATCGGTGAAGATTCACAGTTCGGTAAGTTTATTATCGAGCCACTAGAGCGTGGATACGGAAATACCTTAGGGAATTCCTTGCGCCGCATTCTCTTGTCTTCATTACCAGGAGCTGCTGTGACATCTATTCAAATCGATGGTGTACTTCATGAATTCTCTACAATTGAAGGTGTCGTCGAAGACGTATCTACAGTTATTTTGAATGTGAAGAAGCTAGCTCTCAAAATTTACTCAGATGATGAGAAAGTTATTGAGATCGATGTGAAAGGTGAAGGCGTCGTGACGGCTGCAGACATCACACATGATAGTGATGTTGAAGTATTAAATCCAGATCTCCCGATTGCTACTCTCGGTAAAAATGGACATTTACGTATGCGTATGTATGCTGTACGTGGACGCGGATATGTTCCTTCCGATCAAAACAAACGTGAGGATCTAGCAATTGGTGTGATTCCAATTGACTCGATTTACACTCCTGTATCACGCGTTAACTTCCAAGTAGAGAACACTCGCGTCGGACAAAGTACCAACTTTGATAAGTTGACACTCGATGTATGGACAGATGGAAGCATTGGTCCTAAAGAGGCAGTATCACTTGGAGCTAAAATTCTTACAGAGCATTTGAATATATTCGTTGGTATGACTGACGAAGCACAAACTGCAGAAATCATGGTAGAAAAAGAAGAAGACCAAAAAGAGAAGGTTCTGGAAATGACAATTGAAGAACTAGACCTTTCTGTCCGATCTTATAACTGCTTGAAGCGTGCAGGCATCAATACGGTTTTAGAACTTGCTAACAAGTCTGAAGACGAAATGATGAAAGTGCGAAACTTAGGCCGTAAATCACTTGAAGAAGTGAAGGCTAAATTGGATGAGCTAAACCTTGAGTTACGCTCTGAAGAATAACTGACATATATTGAAGGAGGGTAACTTCAAATGGGATACAGAAAACTTGGACGCACAAGTTCACAACGTAAAGCAATGCTTCGCGACCTAACGACTGATCTAATCATTCATGAGCGCATCCAGACAACTGAAACGCGTGCGAAAGAATTGCGTAAAGTAGTTGAAAAGATGATCACTCTTGGAAAACGTGGAGATCTTCATGCACGTCGTCAAGCGGCTGAATACATTCGTCGTGAAACAGTGGTTGTTGAAAACGAAGAGGGCGAAGAAGCAACAGTGTTTGCACTTCAAAAACTTTTCGATACAATTGGACCACGTTATGCAGATCGCCAAGGCGGTTATACACGTATAATGAAAATGGGACCTCGCCGTGGCGATGGCGCACCAGTAGTTATTATCGAATTGGTGTAATTCCAACACTTCGAGGGTGTGTCTGTCACGCACAGCACACCCTCTTATTACAAATACGAGATTTATACGACATAAAAGCTGAGTGTTATGATCCGCGAGCAATCGACTGGTCTAGCTCTACGTACCTCATCTGAGATGTCGGCATGAGCAACCGGCATTTTCGTTTTCAAAGGCGCATTCCTTAGATGAGGTACGCGCTTTTTTTTTATACATAAGAATAGTTCTATACATACGATATACTTATCAAATAATACATTTAAGAGGAGGAGCCTGAATGAAGGAAATTGCGTCGATGCATCACGTAGAGTTTTCTTACGATATGGAAGAAGAGGATTCTTCACATATCCCAAGTAAAGCATTACAGGATGTGTCTTTCACTTTGTATGAAGGAGAATGGTTGGCAGTTGTAGGACATAATGGTTCTGGTAAATCCACGCTGGCGAAGCTGTTGATCGGCTTGATGTTTCCTTCTTCAGGTGATGTGAATCTCTTTTTAGAACGACTTTCTGAAAACAATCTTTGGGAAACCCGTTCGCGCATGGGGATCGTCTTTCAAAATCCCGATAACCAATTCGTCGGCTCAACGGTACAGGATGATGTGGCGTTTGCACTGGAAAACAATGGCGTGCCGTATGACGTGATGGTTAAACGAGTCCACGAGGCCCTAGAGCAAGTGAAGATGACGGATTATATCAATCATGAACCCCATCATCTCTCAGGGGGGCAGAAACAACGTGTGGCCATTGCAGGTGCATTGGCTTTGCAACCTGAGCTGCTCATTTTAGATGAAGCTACTTCTATGTTGGATCCCCATGGACGGGAGGAAGTAATTGAAATTGTTAAGAAGCTACGTTCTGAAATAGGCTTGACTGTGTTGTCGATTACCCACGACTTAGAAGAAGTGTTATTAGCAGATCGGATTTTGGTTATGAATGAAGGACAAGTCTTAATGATCGGTACACCGCAAGAGATCTTTCAGCAAGGAACTGAACTTGAAAAGGTCGGCCTCGACTTACCGTTCGCTCTGCGTGTTTCAGAGCTATTGAGAACAGCTGGTGTAGAATTGCAAGGTAATCATATGACAGAAGAAGAGTTGGTGAATGAATTGTGGACATTTCACTTCAGCAAGTAGGTTACTTATATGCTAAAGATTCACCGTTTGAGAAACGAGCCTTGCAGGATGTGACAGCTACAATCCCTTCAGGCTCATATACGTCGATCATTGGTCATACAGGCTCTGGTAAATCTACATTATTGCTTCATTTGAATGGATTATTAAAGCCATCTGAAGGTACCGTCATGATAGGCAATACTAAAATTACAGCTCAAACAAAAGGTAAACAAATGAAGGAAGTTCGGCATCAAGTAGGAATTGTGTTTCAGTTCCCTGAACATCAGTTATTTGAAGAAACAGTTGAGAAAGATATTATGTTCGGTCCTATAAATTTTGGTGTGCCGAAAGAGATAGCAAGAGCTCGCGCGCATGAACTCGTCAAACTTTTAGGTTTGCCGGATGATGTGCTTCAGAAGTCTCCTTTTGAGCTGTCAGGCGGCCAAATGCGGCGTGTGGCGATCGCGGGTGTCCTAGCATTCAAACCGTCTGTTCTAGTCCTTGACGAGCCGACAGCGGGACTTGATCCTAAAGGGCGTAAAGAAATCATGGAGCTGTTTTATCATCTACATGAGACCGAAAACCTGACGACCATTCTCGTTACTCATAGTATGGAAGATGCCGCACGATACAGCGATCGAATTCTTGTGATGCATGAGGGAACGTCGGTTATGGAAGGAACACCTGAAGAGATATTCAGTCAAGAAGAGGAACTTCATTCATTTAGACTCAGTGTCCCGCGTTCGATACGTTTTCAGCGTGAGATGGAAAAGATGAGTGGACAACGCTTTGACCAACTCGCACTTACGGAAGATATATTGGCACATGAACTAGCGAAAGTCATTGCAAGAAAAGAGGAACGGCCATGTTAGAGAAAATGATTATTGGTCGTTTTATTCCAGGGACATCTATTGTGCACCGAATGGATCCGCGTTCGAAGTTACTCTTTGTCTTTTTATTTGTAGTAGCGGTGTTCTTAGCGAATAATGTTGTGTCTTATGCAATATTGCTAGTCTTTACAGCATTTGTCATCGCGCTCGCAAGAATTAGACCGTACTTTTTGGTCAATGGATTAAAACCGGTCATCTTTTTGATTGTTTTCACTCTCCTCTTACATATCTTCTTCACGCGTGAAGGGCCCATCATATTTGAATGGAAGTTTATCAAAATTTATGAAGAGGGACTGCGAATGGGTATTTTTATATCTATCCGATTCCTGGTACTTGTGTTGATTACGACAGTATTAACATTAACCACTTCACCAATTTCGATCACAGATGGATTAGAGACATTACTCAACCCTTTTAAAAAGTTGAAGTTACCGGTACATGAACTTGCGTTGATGATGTCTATTTCGCTCCGTTTCATCCCCACTCTTATGGATGAGACGGATAAGATTTTAAAAGCCCAGCTTGCAAGAGGCTCAGATTTAAGCAGCGGTTCGATTAAAGAACGAGTCCAGGCCGTCATTCCGTTACTCGTGCCGTTATTTGTCAGTGCCTTTAAACGCGCAGAAGATTTAGCAGTGGCAATGGAAGTACGTGGCTACCGTGGCGGGGAAGGCCGTACGAGATTCCGCCAGCTATCTTGGCAAATGAGAGATACAGCTGTCTTAATCGCATTTGTATTCTTGGTAGGTGTATTGCTGTGGGTAAGGAAGTGAATAATTTGAAACGAATGAAAGCAACTGTTGCGTATGATGGAACGAATTTTGCTGGCTATCAATCCCAACCAGGCATGCGGACAGTTCAAGCCGAGATCGATAAGGCGCTTGTTAAATTGCATAAGAATCCAACTTCACACGCTGTAGCGAGTGGACGCACCGATGCCGGCGTGCATGCATTAGGTCAGGTCATCCATTTCGATACGCCACTTGATTTAGGTGATCGCTGGCTAATGGCTTTGAATGTGCTGTTGCCTAAAGATGTACGTATTACGGCTGTTGAACAGACATCTGAAGACTTCCACGCACGGTATGGTGCAAAAGGGAAGACGTATCGCTATAAATGGTCGTATGGGGAATTGCAAAGTCCGTTTGAACGCAACTTCGCTGTTCATTTAGGTAGATGGAATCCAGATGTGAAACGAATGAATGCAGGAGCTGCTTATTTAATCGGTACACATGACTTCACCAGTTTCTGTTCGGCGAAGACTGCTACTTCCAATAAAGTTCGCACAATCCGAAAGCTGACAATTGAACGGCATCAGGATGAGCTGATTCTTGAAGTGGAAGGTGATGGGTTTCTTTACAATATGGTGAGAACAATTGCTGGTGCTTTGCTGGCAGTAGGTATCGGTTGGGACGAGCCGGAAGATGTCCGGAAAATTCTCCAGGCGAAAGATCGTCAAAGGGCAGGAAAGACAGCGGCAGCACACGGTTTATACTTGCTGGAGGTTACCTATTAAGCCCATGGCAACTAATCCTGGTGTATTCATAAAAACGCTTGACTTTATTGAAAATAAAGTATAACATGATAAATGGTATTTCAATAACCCCACAAACAAGCCCCGGAAGTTTATTTGTGTTTAGGGATAGAGAAAACAAGGGAACAGATTTGATATTTTAGGAGGAAATACAATATGCGCACAACATTCATGGCTAAAGGTCACGAAGTCGAACGTAAATGGCTAGTTGTCGACGCTGAAGGACAAACGCTTGGTCGTCTTGCTTCAGAAGTTGCAACTCTTTTACGCGGTAAACATAAACCAACGTTTACACCACATGTTGATACAGGTGATCACGTGATCATCATCAACGCTGAAAAAATCCAATTGACTGGTAACAAGTTAAAAGATAAAATGTACTACCGTCACTCTGGTTACACAGGTAGCATCAAGTCACGTACTGCTCTTGAAATGCGTACGAACTACCCTGTGAAAATGCTTGAACTTGCGATTAAAGGAATGCTTCCAAACGGTCCTCTAGGTCGTCAAACAATCAAGAAATTACACGTATTTGCTGGTCCAGAACATCAGCATGCAGCACAAAAACCAGAAGCTTTCGAGCTTCGCGGTTAATTAAGAGGAGGAAACCCACTTGGCACAAGTACAATATATCGGCACTGGCCGTCGTAAAAGCTCAGTAGCTCGTGTACGTCTAATTCCTGGCGAAGGCAAAATTGTCGTCAATAATCGTGACGTAGAGGACTACGTACCATTCGAAACACTTCGTGAAATCATTAAACAACCACTAGTTACAACGGAAACACTTGGAAGCTATGATATCCACGTTAACGTTAACGGTGGAGGTTACACTGGTCAAGCAGGCGCAATCCGTCACGGCGTAGCTCGTGCATTGCTTACTGTAGATCCTGATTTCCGTGCAGCACTTAAATCAGCAGGATTCCTAACACGTGATCCACGTATGAAGGAACGTAAGAAACCAGGTCTTCGCGGCGCTCGTCGTGCACCTCAGTTCTCAAAGCGTTAATTGGTATTTTCAAAAGCTCTTCTCATTATTTTATGAGAAGGGCTTTTTTATGTTTAGCATGAGTTGTACTTTTATGTGTAGATATCTTGCCAACCCCTTATGTAAGCGGAAACACTTGAATCTTCACCGAGAAACTGTACAATAAATTAGTAGCAGTAACTCCAAATTACTTTCCAAAACATTTTACTTAAGAAAATAGACCACCCTTCATTTCCAGTTGTTTTAGCTATTTGAGAGGCTCACAGATCAACCCCTGATGTTATGAGTCATTAATGAATCAACTGCGACTAGACCATTTTATAATAATCTTGTTACCTTATCATATGATTCAAAATTAGTGACAACTTAACAGAAAAATTATTCCTGCCGCTTAGATTAGTTTTTTATCTGTGAAGTGTTACGCAGTCAACGTTTATGCTAACTAGCATTGGGGTAAACTGTGACAAGTTGAACTTATATATTTATAGGTGCTTTAGTTCAATCGAATGATATGGATAAAAAATCTGAAGGTCGATTGAAAGATTATAGTAGGCCAATGTGAAAATTTTTATTTTATAGAATAATCTATAGCTTAATTTATGTGAAGAAAAGAGTATTGCTGCAGTATATTATATTATTTTAGGAGGTTGAACAATGCGATTACTACCGCGTGAAATTGATAAGTTAATGATCGTTGTTGCGGCAGATCTTGCCAGAAGACGAAAGGATCGGGGACTTAAATTGAATCACCCAGAAGCTATGGCTCTTATTACATATGAGGTATTGGAAGGCGCCAGAGACGGCAAAACAGTTGCAGAACTCATGGCTTATGGCGCGACGATTTTATCTCGTGAAGATGTAATGGATGGTATTCCAGAAATGATTGATGATATTCAAGTAGAAGCAACGTTCCCTGATGGGACGAAGTTAGTCACAGTGCATAATCCAATCAGATAAAAGATGTATAAATAGGAAAGGGGACGTAACGATGATACCAGGCGAATATATTTTAAAAGAAGAACCGATCATTTGTAATGCAGGTGCTGAAAGTATACATGTGCAAGTTATTAATCATGGCGACAGACCTATTCAAATCGGTTCCCATTACCATTTTTACGAAGTGAATAATGCATTAAAGTTTGATCGGGAAGTGACATACGGTAAACGTCTCAATATACCCGCAGGCGCTGCTGTTCGTTTTGAACCAGGTGATGAGAAAGAAGTGCAGCTAATTGACTATGCTGGAGAAAGAGAAGTTTATGGATTCCATAATAAAGTAGACGGAGCATTGGAAGGCGGGAATGCAAAATGAGTTTTAAAATGGATAGAGAGCAATATGCTCAAATGTATGGACCGACAACCGGAGACTCTGTCCGACTAGCAGATACAGATTTGTTCATCCAAATTGAAAAAGATTATACGAAATATGGAGAAGAAGTTGTGTTCGGTGGCGGTAAAGTTATTCGTGATGGAATGGGACAACATCCTTTCATTACGCGCGAAGAAGATGAACGGGTACCGGATACAGTTATAACAAATGTGGTTGTGCTCGATTACACAGGAATATATAAAGCGGATCTTGCAATTCGAGACGGTAAAATTTCAGGTATCGGTAAAGCAGGTAACCCACTTGTTCAAGACAAAGTAGACATTATTATTGGAACTTCCACTGAAGTTATTTCGGGAGAGGGTAAGATCATTACTGCGGGTGCAATTGATACGCACGTGCATTTCATTAATCCAGCACAAGTAGACGTAGCGCTCACTGCAGGGACAACGACGCTGATCGGCGGTGGAGCTGGGCCTGGGGATGGTTCTCGGGCTACAACAGCCACACCGGGTGCTTGGCATCTTCATTCTATGTTGAAAGCTTTGGATGGACAACCGATCAATATTGGTTTAACGGGTAAAGGGCATGCAGCAGCGGGAGCTCCTTTAGCGGAACAAATAATTGCAGGTGCAATTGGTTTGAAAGTTCATGAAGATTGGGGTGCGACACCGTCCGTTCTCGATCATGCATTACGGATTGCGGATGAATATGACGTGCAAGTCGCTCTTCACGCGGATACATTAAACGAATCCGGATTTTTTGAAGATACGATCAAGGCGATTGATGGTCGCGGTATCCATATGTACCATACAGAAGGTGCGGGTGGCGGACACGCTCCAGATTTAATTAAATCTGCTGGTATGATGAATGTGTTGCCTGCTTCTACGAATCCGACATTGCCGTATACGATTAACACAATTGACGAGCATTTGGATATGGTAATGGTTGCTCATAACTTAAACCCTTCCGTACCAGAAGATATCGCATTTGCAGATTCACGCATTCGCAATGAAACGATTGCAGCAGAAGATGTCTTACAAGACTTAGGTGTCTTTAGTATGACAAGCTCCGATTCTCAGGCAATGGGCCGTATCGGTGAAGTTGCACTTCGTACATGGCAAGTAGCTCACAAAATGAAAAAGCAACTTGGAGTTATGGAAGGCGATAGTGAGCATTCAGATAATAATCGAGTAAAGCGCTATGTCGCTAAATATACGATTAATCCAGCCATTGCTCATGGTATATCGGAATATATCGGTTCAATTGAAGTTGGAAAAATGGCCGATCTTGTACTATGGGATCCGAAATTCTTTGGGGTTAAACCGGAAATGATTTTGAAAAGTGGTATGGCAGTCTATAGCTTAATGGGTGATGCCAATGCAACGATTCCGACACCGCAGCCGATGATTTATCGCCCGATGTATGCAACGCTCGGTAAGGCATTGTCTCAAAGTTCCATTACGTTTGTTTCGCAAATTGCCTATGATCAAGGAATAAAAGAGAAGCTAGGACTTGATAAAGTAGTGCTGCCTGTCCGTAATATACGCAATCTGACGAAAAAAGATATGAAGTTAAATACAGCGACACCACATATTGATGTGGATCCACAAACGTATGAAGTGAAAATTGATGGAAAACTGATTACATGCGATCCGATTGACGTAGTGCCAATGGGGCAACGCTATTTCTTATTCTGAGGTGAAGAAAATGATTGTAGAAGAAGTGTTAATGAATGTTAGGGATTTAGATCCAAGTGAGTATGAAAGCCGTCATAAAGAGAAAGTGTACTTAGAAAGTGCACACTTAATGAAAAGAATTCAACGCGTGGAAACTGATCATGGACGTGAAATTGGCATTCGATTAAAAAACCCACGTGATTTAGAAGCGGGAGATATTCTGTTTATGGATGATAAGAATATCATTCTGATTGATGTGCTTTCAGATGATTTAATTATTATTAGCCCACGCACGATGCTTGAAATGGGGACGATTGCTCATCAGCTAGGCAATCGACATTTGCCTGCGCAGTTTGAGGATGAAGATATGCTTGTGCAATATGATTATTTAGTTGAGGATTTGTTGAAAGAAATGGGTATTCCATTTAAGCGAGAAGAACGAAAAGTAGCCAAGGCTTTCCGTCATATCGGACATAGCCATGACTAATCATGCACTATCCTTGCTACAGCTATGCGATTCCAGTTTCCCGATCGGCTCTTTTAGCCAATCATTCGGACTGGAGACATATATTCAGAAGGACAAGGTTACAGACGCCAATACATTTTCCGAATGGCTACATGTCTATGTGCATGAACAACTTGCTTATGCAGACGGCTTGGCTGTGAGACTTGTTTATGATGCATTGGATAAGGAAGATCTTGATAAGATTTGGGAATTGGATCGCATATTGACTGTGCAGAATCTCGCCCGCGAATCACGTGATGGTACTCAGCGCATGGGAGATCGGATGTTAGACATTGCAAAATCCATTTACAATATACCGATGTTATCTATTTACGCGCAGAAAATTCAGGACAAAGAAGCTTTTGGCCATCCGGCTATTGTATTTACAATGATTGGACATCACCTTCAAGTCGAAAAGAATACAACAATTCTATATTATTTATACTCGACGGTTGTTAGTCTTGTGCAAAATGCCGTGCGGGCTATCCCGCTTGGACAAACTGCTGGACAGAAGATTATATACACGTTTCAACAACAACTTCAACAAACAACAGACAAAATAATGGAGTTAGATCAAGAAGAGTTTGGTATCGTATCTCCAGGACTCGAGCTTTCACAAATGCAGCACGAACGTGTTGGCATACGTATTTTTAGTTCATAATGAACGCAATGAAATTGATATTAAGGATGTGCTTAGAATGGGACCAATTAAAATAGGTGTTGGCGGACCAGTTGGTGCAGGAAAAACTATGCTGGTCGAAAAGATTACACGCGCTTTAGAGGGCGAAGTAAGTATGGCGGTTATTACTAATGATATATATACGAAAGAAGATGCCAAGTTTTTAGTTGCGAACGGTATTCTTCCAGAAGACCGCATTGTCGGAGTAGAAACAGGAGGTTGTCCACATACGGCAATTCGTGAAGATGCATCGATGAACTTCGCGGCAATTAATGAATTGAAGGAAAAACATCCCGATGTTGAGCTGATTTTTGTAGAAAGTGGCGGGGATAACCTAGCAGCCACATTCAGTCCGGAACTCGTTGACTTTTCCATTTATATAATTGACGTGGCGCAAGGTGAAAAAATCCCACGTAAAGGTGGGCAAGGAATGATTAAGTCTGATTTATTTATTATTAATAAAACAGACTTAGCCCCATATGTCGGCGCAAGACTTGAGGTAATGGAATCTGACACAAAGATATTTAGAGGAAAGAAACCGTTCTTTTTCACCAATTTAAAAGACGATCAAGGACTAGATGAAGTGGTAGAGTGGGTCAGAAAACATGCTTTATTAAAAGGACTAGGACAAGATGTCTGAATGGACAGGCGTTCTTGACCTCGTCATGGAAAATCGGCTAGGCCGCTCCGTGGCGAAAACTGTCTACTTCCAAGGCGCATTTAAAGTGATGCGTCCTGTCTATTTCAATAAGAACAGTTATCCATGCTATTATTTATTGAATCCTGGCGGTGGCTATTTAGATGGAGATCGGTATCAAATGAAAGTCACGCTTGGTGAAGGGGCGATGCTGACGCTAACGACTCAGTCGTCGACGAAAGTATATAGAACACCAACCAAGCCAGCGTACCAAGAGACGATTTTTCGTATGAAAAAAGACAGTTATCTAGAGTACTTACCGGATGCACTGATTGCATACAAAGATGCTAGTTGTTATCAGAAAAATAGTATATATATGGAAAAAGGGGCGACCTTGCTGTATTCCGATATATTGACTCCCGGCTGGTCGCCGGATGGTGAGAAATTCAGTTACGACATGCTTCGTTTGAAAACAGAGATTTATATGGATGATCAGCTTGTTGCTTTTGACCATATTAAACTCCATCCGGCATCACAAGATATGAATGCGTTAGGCTTTATGGAAGGATACACACATTTAGGTTCGTTAATTGTCGTTGGTGAAAAAACGAGTGATGCTCTATTGGATCGATTGTATGAGGCGATTCAACGAGAAGATGGGGAGTTTGCATTTGGATTATCCAAGCTTGCTGTTCCCGGCTTCACGATTCGCATATTAGCAAACTATACACAGGTTATAGAGCGAATTATTTCAGTCTGTCACCATATAATTAGCGACGAATGGTATCAAACGAAACCAAGTTTTTTACGGAAGTACTAGGACCTACCCGACAATTCAAAAGAGTTGTCGGGTTTTTTACCAATTGAAGTAAAGCTATATTTATAGTTGCTACGCTGAAGTTTATCAAATAGTGGAAGTATTAAAGACCATATTTCAAATGATTGAAATATGGAATTTTGGGTATCATTATATATATGCACTATAAAGTATAAGGTCGAAACCTTACTCTACTTCCTAACTACACATAATAGGTAATATCGTTAATTGATTTGACAATCACCAATTCCTGAGATATATTCGAATATCATTTGTAATGAGAAGAGAAAAATATAAGTGGGCAGGAATGTTAGAGAAATTAAACTTTAGGCTAGATCGCTTGAATTAGTAGCGATGGATGAAGTAAGATAGCCTATTCTATAAAAAGAGACTTCATACTATTTTGGAGGTGTTTCCTGTGGTTGATGACTTTGAAGCGGAAAAAGTTTTTGAAGACAGGCCGTACGAGCGAATTCAGTTTAAGCTCATATTAGAAGGACGTAAGTATAAAGGTGACTATCATGAAGGTGAAATCCAGTGGCTTCATCCACATCCCAAGCAAGATGTCGGCGAAGAAGAAGTTATTGCCATAGAGGACAAAGTGTTAGAACTGTTGTCTGAGCAAGGAATTAGAAATGAAGCAGATGATATTGAAATCGAACGTTCCCTTAGCAGAAATCAAACCCGTCCACTTCAGTTATTTAAATTGAAGATCCAAGGCGAGGAGTTTAAAGGGACATTTATTAATGGCGAAATCGAATGGTTTCATCCTAAACCAAGACGTAAACTAAAAGATGAGCGCGTAAAGAAAATTGAAGAAGATGTTCAGAAAAAGCTAAAAGAACATCTAGAATAAAAAATGAAACTGCGTGACTGTTTTGTACTTGAGACAGAGTGCAATCTCAATTTGTTTGACCTTTCTGACAAGATATGCCTACAATGGATATACAAATGAAATAGTCGTCACCGCTAGGGGTGCTCTGTGGAGCTGAGAGAAGCATATTGCTTTAACCCTTTAACTTGATCCGGTTCATACCGGCGTAAGGAAGTGGTGCAGATGTTACGTAGCTTCTTTTTGGGGCTCAGTGACGTCTCTCCGCCACTTCTGGTCAAGAAGTGGTTTTTTCATTTACTACGAAAAAGGGGAGAATATACATGAAGTTCACTGAGCGTTTATTAGAGAAGACATTACCGATTTGGAGACAGAATCATAGTCATCCATTTGTCCAAGAGATTGGAAATGGTACGTTGGATCAGGAGAAGTTTCGATTTTATATGGTGCAAGACTATTTGTATTTAATTGATTATGCGAAAGTATTTGCTATAGGCACAATGAAAGCGACCGATGTCGAGATGATGGGGAAATTTGCTGCGTTACTTAACGGTACACTAAACACAGAAATGGATCTTCATCGACAATATGCAGCCCGCTTTGGTATTACTGAAGAAGAGCTTGAGAATGCCGAACCATCTCCAATTGTCCTTGCCTATACGCACTATATGCTGCATGTTAGTCAAAATGGTTCTTTGGCGGAAGTCGTCGCTGCATTATTGCCGTGTGCGTGGAGCTATTGGGAGATCGGCAAAGAGCTTGCTGAGTTGCCTGGTGCGTTGGATCATCCGTTGTACGGTGACTGGGTTCGCATGTATTCATCGGAAGACTTTGGCGAGTTAGCTACTTGGTGCTTAGAATTAATGGACGAAACTGCAAAAGGAAAGCCTGAATCAGAATTAGTGAGGTTAGAAGAAATCTTCCTTAATACGACTCGTTATGAGTATATGTTCTGGGATATGGCTTATACGAAACAAATGTGGCCCGGTGTAAAACAAGAGCAATCGATGACAAATTAATCTACAAAAGACGTCCAACTATTTCGGTTGGATGTTTTTTATTTAGAATCGAAAGGTTGTAAACGGCGCATGCTATTCTTGAAGGAGGTGTGCGCCATCTTTGCGAAAATAGGTTTAGCACTTGGAGTTTTATTGACAAGTGGGTCGCGCACTAGTGATGCGCCAATTGCTACACTTAGTAAAGTGGAAGTGCCGGCATATGCGAAATGGTCAAGGCTTGCTATCAAGCAAACGATGCTCAAGTATCCCCAGGCAGAGATCAAGGATTATTTGCATATCGCTACCAACTCAAAGAAAGTCACGAGTGTGGAGAAGTTTCAACTTTGGTTAAAAGAAGACGATCGAGAATTCGGTGTGATCGTGACAGTCACCTATTCAGCTGAAACAGATAAATTTATTCGCATTGACTTTCAAGAAATACCTGTTAAATAAATCAATGCCCCTATACCATATATTCTGGCGTAGGGGCGTTGATTTATTCAGGGTCTTTTTGATAAAAGAAATTGTGGGTCAAGATGTCGTTGGCATATCGCTTGTGATAGATATGCGTGGCGGATGGTGTACATGGAAATAACTATGCCTAATTAACCGAATCTTATTTAATCTGAAAGTAAACGACGTATCATTTCCTGTCCCGCATCTTTCGGATAGGATCGATACAGGTGACCAGATAAGCGAACGGGATCACCAAAGAAATACCGTTCGTATTGTGTTTGTCGTGTGCCGAACGAACTCATCGTCAAATCCCAAGCTAGACGAAACAGTTGTACACGTTCAACCGCAGTTTTTGTAGCTCCTTGTAGATACTTTTCGAGATCAGGCTGAATAGCGGAATGAAAATCCTTATCGGTAGGTAAAGCAATCATCCCACTTGCTCCGATTAGCTGAATGATCTCACTGAAACGCGGGTAGACTTTCGGGAAAATATTGCTTGCTACTTGAAGCGGTATTGCACTGGGACACATATATCCCCATTGATCGAGTGCAGCATCGGCTTCCGATTTATCTCGCAATGCTTTCATCGTTTCGAGCCCAATAATTATTTCAGATAGCTTTTCTTGAATGTGGAGATATTCTGCTATATTAATGGTTTGGACGAGCTGCTCTGCCAAATTCAGCATGAACTCCGTTTTGACAATCTGTCTCGTAATGACTTGATGCGTGGCAAACGGATGGAATGAACTCTTTGAAAAAAATTCTGAAGCTACTTCCGGGTTGTGATGAAAGAATACACGCTCCCATGGGACCAGAACATTATCGAAAATAACTACAGAATCCATCTCTTCAAAACGCGAACTAAGTGGGTAATTGAATGTAGAATCCCCACCGACAAATGATTCCCTGCAAAGAAAACGCAAACCTTTTGTACCGGAAGGAATGGAAAAGGCGAAAGCTTCATCAGGATCTCCAAGAAAAGAAGGTGTGCTGAATACCAGTACTTCATCCGTCACGCCACCCTGAGTTGCAAGTAGCTTAGCTCCTTTAATGATGAGTCCTTCAGACGTCTTTTTAATAATCCTTGCTGAGACAGGTTCATCTGACATATTAAAAGCACTCTGAGATCGATTGACCTGTGGCGTAATGAAGGTATGAGTAAAAGATAGGTCCTCTTCTCGCGCTCGTTCATACAGCGCTTGAATATGTTCTGGAAAGCAGTTTTCCTTACCGAGCAAGTGAGGGGAAGATGAGGCAAAGCTCATGATCACCGTATTGAGGTAATCGGGACTTCTACCAAGCAAGCCGCAAGAAAGTCTTGCCCATTCTTCTGTCATGATTCTGCGATTTTGCAAATCGGTTTTGGTTTTAGGTTGTAAGTAAGAAAGTCCAATTCGCTCATTTGTGACTGGCGAAGCATATGTCATGAGAGATCTATGTGAAGGTGACAGTTGTAAATCATATAGAGAAGCCTTTGTTTCTATAAGCCCCTTAAAAGCTGGATGTTCAGAGATAGGTCCTTTCAATTGTTGCCCATCGAGCCAAATTTCCGCGTTCTGCGCATTCATTCTGCGTACAAAATCATTGCCATTTATAGCACCCATACCATTCCTCCTGAATTTTCTAGTTGCTATAGTATATTATGGCATCTTCATGAATGATCAAAATAGTTCTCGTTTTGAACAATAGACAATAGTTTTGATACAATACAGAAAGAGTACATAGGAAATTTATCTGGGTCAGGGAAAGGTGTGTATACAATGAATGAAGAATTGGTATTGAAGTATATCGTGTCGTGTACAAATCTATATGGGATTGTGCCTGTTGAAAAAGTTATTGAAATCTACAATAATCAAAATGAAGAAAGTATTTCATTGAATGACGTGGAAAGTCTTTTGCAATCTACGCAAATGAAACAAAAACTTGAGGAGAGTTTCGTCTATATTCAATCAAATGAATTTGTAGGTGAAGCGACAAGCGAAGAAGATGAAAAGGAAAATCTAAAACGAAGTGCAGCTGAAAAGCCATATTATGTACCGGGAAAAGAAGAACTGCTATGTTACATTGACGAAGAGTATTTTCAAGAAACTCCCGAGCAATTACTGGTAAAGAATATGTTGAAAGAGGACTTCGGTGATCAATTGGATGTCGATGAAGAAGTCTCTGAACTGGTATATAATCTGCAAGTAAGTGGTGGCGACTTCATGATGGAACTATCCTTGTTTATAGCTGGTCTAGAACTGCCTATCAAAAAATCTGAGCGTTATATCCCTGCGATTGTCGAAGTAGCAGACACTACTAGATTATGGGAAAATCGTGGACATACTATGAAAGAATTACAGCAACTCTAATTAGTTCGTTTCAATAGACAATGCTCAACCTAGCAAGATAGAATAAAGGTACATTAAACACACATTAAACATTTTGGAGGATATGACTCATGACTTTAAAAGAATTGACTGCAAAAGAAGTTCAAGAGCAATTGGAAAGCGGTAAAAAACTGAATATCATCGATGTACGCGAAGATGACGAAGTAGCAGAAGGTATGATTCCAGGTGCAGAACACATCGCACTCGGTAATCTACCTGTCGAAATGCACGACTTGAATGCAGAAACACCCTTCATCCTCGTATGCCGTTCAGGTGGCAGAAGTGGCCGTGCTCAAGAGCTCATGGCAGACGAAGGATTTGACGTAACGAACATGGTAGGCGGCATGCTAGCATGGGAAGGCGAAACAAAGTAATAAGTTAAACCAAAGCTGTCGTAAGAAGTGAAAACTTCTTACGACAGCTTTTTTATTAAAAGGGATAGAAGTTGAATTGCACTGTAACGATGCATCCCGTCCCCTAATTCATTAATCCGCTGACGTGTAGACATAACCTCAAAAGTCCAAGCGTATAGTGAAAGAAAAAGGCGGTGTCTGTATGAAAAAGTGGCTTGTAGCAGGGTTACTCATAATTTTCTCATTAGGTGGAGTGTTATACGGCGTCAAAGCATCTGATCGTGGCTTCTTTCTGCCCTCTGAGCTTGGTGGGGTAAGTATCCTCATTGACCCTGGACATGGTGGGGAAGACGGCGGTGCTTCGGCAGGTGAACTCATTGAAAAAGATATTACATTAAACATTTCCCATGAAGTGAGTAAACTTTTAAAGAAAAAAGGTGCAACTGTAGAAATGACGAGAGAGAAAAGTGGTGATGCGATTGCAGAACATGCACCATCCGAGAAGTTCACTTCGTTGAGAAGCAGAAAGTTCGCAGACTTGAAACTACGTGAAAGCATGGCAGTCGATTCGAAGCCGGATATGTTTATCAGCGTCCACGTTAACGCGATCCCAGAAGAACGCTGGAGAGGGGCGCAAGTATTCTATCATCCAGGTGGCCATCCTGAAGGTAAGCAACTGGCGACATCAATCCAAAACGAATTGCGTGATCAATTGAAAAATACAGAGCGAGAAGCTATGAAAATCACGGGAGTCTACTTATTGAAAAAAGTACCAGTACCGGCTGTGTTGGTTGAAACAGGTTTCTTGTCCAATCCAGAGGAAAGGAAATTATTGTCGAATAAATCTTATCAGAAAAAAGTGGCAGCTGCGATTGTAGATGGAATCGTAAAATATCAACTTGCTGATGAACAATGAAGCATATGACGTTTGAGTGAATAGTGAATATGATATACTGAAAAGGAGTGAATGAATTCAGTAGGGAGTGTCGAATGTGATTAATGAACAACAAGTTCGTGAACTGATTGGCGCATTGGAAGATCCGTTTTTACATAAAACATTGGCAGAAACAAATGGAATTGTGGATGTAACCATAAAACCTGAGAAAGAACATGTCAGTGTTAAAGTCGCGATTGCGAAAGTGAATACCGGAGAGCAATTGACGCTACAATCAAAAGTGGTTGAAGTATTGAAAGAAGCAGGAGCCGACTCGGTTGGCATTCGTTTTGAAGAATTGCCTAAAGAAGTATTGGAACAATTCCGCGGCACGGTGACGGAAGCGGAAACGCAGGATATCTTATCACCTTTATCTAACATTGAATTTATTTCGATTGCATCTGGTAAAGGCGGCGTCGGAAAGTCTACGGTCTCAGTGAACTTGGCAGTGGCTTTAGCAAGACGCGGCAAAAAGGTCGGATTGATCGATGCAGATATTTATGGCTTTAGTGTACCAGATATGATGGGTATTACGGCTATGCCTGAAGTACGTGAAGATCGCATCATGCCAGTAGAACGTTTTGGCGTAAAAGTCATTTCAATGGGCTTCTTTGTTGAAGACAACGCACCCGTTGTTTGGCGTGGACCTATGCTTGGAAAAGTGTTGGATCAATTCTTCCGTGATGTGGAGTGGGGCGAGCTGGATTACTTATTGCTCGACTTGCCACCAGGAACAGGTGACGTAGCACTTGATATTCACCAAATGATCCCTGCGTCTAAAGAAATCGTCGTTACGACTCCACATCCAACTGCAGCATTTGTAGCAGCGCGTGCAGGAGCGATGGCGTTACAAACTGAGCATGAGCTACTTGGTGTAGTTGAAAACATGTCTTGGTTCGCATCTAAAGCAACAGGTGAGAAAGAGTATGTCTTCGGTCAAGGTGGAGGTGTCCGTCTTTCTGAGGAGCTTCGTACGGAACTATTAGGACAAATCCCTCTTGGTCAGCCTGACTGGAACGAAACGGAATTCGCACCTTCAGTTTATGCAGAAGATCATCCGATTGGAAAGATCTACTTAGAAGTTGCTGATACAGTAATCAAAAAAACTAAAAAGTAATAAATAGCAGACGAAAAAGGTTATTTTCCTTCTTCGTCTGTTTTTTTATCTTTTCCTGCATCTTTTCCACTGTCCTCAGCAGCCCCTTTACCAGCTTTCATAATCAGTTCTTGCCACTTTGCTTGCATGAGTGGGCTATTGATCGTATCTTCCACAGCCTTCTCCATTTCTTTCTTGAGTGTCGCTGAATTAACGATCTTCTCCATCTGTTTCATCATGTCTGGCTGTCCGAAAAACTTCTCCATTTCTTTTTGAAATGAAGCATCTCCCATCAAATCTTTCATAATATCGGCTTGTTGCTTTTTCATGCTTTTAGCTACGCTTTCAGTAAACTTAGGATCTTCAAAAGCTGTCTTCCAAAAACGCTCTCCCTCTTTAGAAAGTAAGACGTTTTCAATACTTTGCTTCACTTCTGGTTGTTCGAGTACGAGTAACTCCCTGAACTCAGGATCGGTCATTATTTTCCGGAGTGCTTTTTTTCCATCTTCCGTCTGGATTGCATCTGTCATCATCTTCTTCATTTCGTCATAGCTTGGTGACGCCTGACTTCCTCCGCTGCAACCCGCAAGGAATAGAAGGAATAGAAAAATGCCTGCAAATTTTTTCATTCCACTCAACCTTCCACTTGTATTTTCATTTATTGTTCACAATATAAGAAGGAATATGCATGATTCGTTCAATGAAATAGATTTTTTTGTCGATCGTTGATACACTAGGATGGACATGATAAAAAGGGGAACAGTGCTGTGACAATACGAAATTGGGTTAAATTTTTCTTGCGCGCAATGGCAATTGGTGGATCAATTACAGCGGTTGTTGGTCTAATAGTACGTTGGGACTTCTTCTATGGATATTTACAGGCAGGCGAGATAGGGCAATTTCTTGGTGCCTTTTTATGGATGATTTTTTTAGGCTTTACGATGAGTGTAGTTGCGCAAATGGGCTTCTTCGCCTATTTGACTGTTCATCAGTTCGGCGTCAATATGTTCCGTACGTTAACTTTGTGGAACTGGGTGCAAATGCTAATCATAGTCGTTGTGCTGTTTGATTTAGTATTTTTCCGTTTCCAATTAACGAAAGCAGATACAAGTCGGACGTTTCTGTATATTTTCTTACTCATTACTTTGATCGGTGTATCAGTAGTGACAGCGTACTTTAAAGCGCAATGGACGAAAAAACATGCGCTGATTTCTGCGTTGTTTTTCATGATCGTCATTACGACGCTGGAATGGTTGCCAGCGCTTATGGTTACTTCCGGTAACAAAGATGAATGGGTAACCATTCTTCTATTCCCACTGCTTGCGGTAAATGCATATCAATTATTAATATTGCCTAAATACAACAGACAATCCGATATTGATAAAGAGAAGTTGGACAAACGCAGAAATGAAAGAAAAAAGACAAAGAAAAAAACAGTTAAATCCTAAAAAAACTGACAGGAGATTTCTCTCCTGTCAGTTTTTATTGTGGGATTTTTTTCGTTTTAACAGTGGATCGGAATAAGAGATCCTCTACGGATTGAAAAGTACGACTAGCAATCAAACGCTGAATATCAGCAGTGGCCACTTGCTCATGATGATCATATGGAACGGTAATGATTTCACCTTTGGAGGCTTTTGGTAATGTACCACCAGACCATTGTACAGTAGACCCAAGTGCATTGATTTCTGCCTTGCTCAACTGCTGTAACAAGTCTAAAGGGAATTCCTCATCTGTCGTACGGAACCAAAGCGGACGTTTGTTGAACAGTTCTTCAAATGTTTGTAGTTGCTTACTCAAAAGTTTCGGATCACTTTCATAGTGTTGACCTTCGGTACCGAGTAAAGCGATAGGTAACGAGCGCTTGTTAATTTGTTCTGTAAGGTGGGGAAAGCGTGAAGCCCAGTCACTATCGATGAAAAGAAGGGGATACGGTTGTGATAAATGTTCGAGAAGCTCCTCTACTTCTTTTTCACCGAAAGAAATGTTAATCGTCAACGCAGAACCTTGTGTACCTTTTACTATCACTGCCGGTTGTTCTGTTAATCGGAAAACCGTCTTCAGAGTAGAAGTAGGCTTGGCCAATTGTGGGATAAACGCTAAGAACACTGCAATCAAAACGAAAGAGAAGAGAAGTTTTTTTATCATGCCAATCTCCTTAATTATGTGAAGTCTAAACTATTGTATGAAAACCTCTTGACGTCTATGACTAAGCCTATTATAATTAAAAATGCTTGAGGGATTAAAAGTACTTGTTGCAAACAGTTAGCAAGCATGCTATAATGATTTTTGTCGTCAAACATAATATGTTTATTATTATTCCGCAGTAGCTCAGTGGTAGAGCAATCGGCTGTTAACCGATCGGTCGTAAGTTCGAGTCTTACCTGCGGAGCCATTTTTTTATGCTTCCATAGCTCAGCAGGTAGAGTGCTTCCATGGTAAGGAAGAAGTCGCCGGTTCGAGTCCGGCTGGAAGCTCCATGAACACTATCATGGCCCCTTGGTCAAGCGGTTAAGACACCGCCCTTTCACGGCGGTATCACGGGTTCGAATCCCGTAGGGGTCACCAATTAACTTTTATAGTAAAGCAGCAATGAGCGTACTTAGGTACGTGACTGACTAAGCGAGTGAAGCCTGACGCAGCAATGCGAAGCTTATCGCAATTTTAACAAGGTGGGGTAGCGAAGTGGCTAAACGCGGCGGACTGTAAATCCGCTCCCTCCGGGTTCGGCGGTTCGAATCCGTCCCCCACCACCATTTTTTTACTTTAACGAAAATATAACCATCTATACATTGGGGTATAGCCAAGCGGTAAGGCAACGGACTTTGACTCCGTCACTCGTTGGTTCGAATCCAGCTACCCCAGCCATTTAACTAACATACTTATAATTTCATAATACATATGTCGAATCCTTGTTATTTATAAAATAATATAGGGTTTTTTTGTGTAGAAAAACAGTAGTTCATATAGAACAATTCAAATAATCATGTATAATAATCTATAACACGTATAGGTAGTTTCTCTTGTTTTAACAATGAATATGACTGAATATAGGGATTGTGATATAGCTATGGAAGAGTCTTTAAATAATATGAAGAAATTCGTGGAGTCAAGTAGTGAAAAAGAATTACAAAAAACACTTAGTGATATAGCTTATACATTAGAGCAAGCAGCTATAGTTGCAATTACTGACTCACGCGGGACGATTCAATATGCCAATGAACATTTTGAAAAACTCTCGAAATATTCGAGTGAAGAATTAATTGGCTCGAATCAGAGTATAGTAAATTCAGGCCACCATGATGCAGCCTTTTTTAAAGATATGTGGTCTTCAATTGGCTCGGGTAAAACTTGGCGCGGTGATATATGTAATCGTGCGAAAGATGGATCCACTTATTGGGTCGATACAACAATTGTCCCGTTTTTAAATGATAAAGGTAAACCTTATCAATATATTGCAATTCGCTATGATATTTCAGAGAGAAAGCAGATGGAACTAGAAATACGAAAAAGCGCGGAGCTTTATGAAATTATTACAGCTAATGCATCTGATTACATTGCCGTGATTGATCGGGAGGGCAATTTTTATTATGCATCTCCATCTTTCCAAAAGCTTCTCGGACATACAGAGAACGATCTATATTCTCGTTCATTTTTTTCTTACATATATAAAAAGAATCGACAAAAGGTAGAAAAGAAGATTTCGCAGTTTGTAGGGTATCAACGTCAAACAATGAACTTAGAGTTTTCTTTTTTAGATAGTAAAAATGGATTGCATATTATGGAAGCGAAAATTGATGAAGTGGATGAAGCACTCGAATATGAAGATAAGCTACTAGTCGTCATGCGAGATGTCACAGAACGTGTGAAGTCAGAAGCGAAAATTAAGTATCTGGTCTATAACGATCAGTTGACTTCCTTAATGAATAGAAATTCATTTAGAGAACAGATGGCTTTGGCATTTGAAAGAGCACGCACCCGCAAACAAGTATTTGCACTTGTCCATATAAATATTGATCGACTCCGTTATGCAAATGATTTACTTGGGCATGAAGCGGGAGACTATTTATTGGCGATGGTCGGAGAGCGACTAAAAAAGAGAACGGGACCTGAAAGTTTGTTGGCTCGTATTGCAGGAGACGAGTTTGCATTCATTATCACAGGACTGAAAGATGAAGAGGAGTTCTATAATCATGCGGAAGATATTCGTACCTTTTTAGAGAAACCGATTCAAGTAGGCAAGCAAAGTTACACATTGTCTATTAGTTGCGGTATTTCTATGTATCCTGAACATGCAAATCAACCCTCCGATTTGATTACTAAAGCCACTTTGGCATTAGGCAAAGTCAAGTTGCGAGGTGGCGGCGATAGTGAAATGTATGAGCCGGGTACTTCAAAGATGTCGTTAGAGCGAATATTACTTGAAAATGAATTACGTAAAAGTGTCCAACAACAACACTTTTATCTGGAGTATCAACCAAAAGTTTTACTGGATACCGGTAAGTTAGCAGGTGTTGAAGCGCTCGTACGTTGGAATCATCCAGATCTGGGCATTATACCCCCTATGAAGTTCATTCCATTGGCTGAAGAAACGAAAATTATTGTGCCGCTAGGAGAATGGATTTTACGTGAAGTTTGCAAGCGGGCGCAGATTGAAGCAGCAGCTGGTGAAACGTGCCGATTTGCTGTGAATGTCTCAACTGTCCAAATGAAAGAAGAGGGTTTTGTAGACTCTGTCTTGAATATAATTAAGGAATATCACGTGCCACCTGAAATGCTCGAGTTGGAACTGACAGAAAGCTCGTTTATGGATACGGATGGTATGAAGGATGCCATTCAGAGGCTACGAAGTGAAGGCATTACTATTGCGATCGATGATTTCGGTACAGGCTATAGTACATTCAGTTATATAAAAGAACTTCCAGCTGATACGCTGAAAATTGATATGGCGTTTGTACGCGATATTTTAGAGAATGAAAATAGTCAGGCCATTGTCAAAGCGATTGTGACACTTGCTGATACAGCGGGATTGAATGTGGTAGCAGAAGGAATAGAATTACCTGAGCAGGCAAAAATGCTCTATAATTTAGGATGTCGTGAAGGACAAGGCTATTATTACGGTCGCCCGATGTCATTAGAAGATTCACTACAGATTAGAGAACGTCATTCAGTTTTTCAAAATAAAAATTAATATGTAGGAGGAACATTATGCGAAAACTAGATATTTCTTTAATTGGAGTACCCGTCGATCTTGGTCAAAGCCGACGAGGAGTGGATATGGGACCAAGTGCCATTCGATATGCAGGGGCTGTTGAGCGTCTTCAAGCACTAGGTCATGACGTTACGGATCAAGGGAATATCTCTGTTTCACCAGTACACGACCTAACATGCAATGAGGCGGGATTGAAGAACTTGTCAGAAGTGACGGCAGCGACAGAAGAACTCGCTGAAAAAGTTTCCGCGATTGTGAAAAATAAAAAGTTTCCACTAGTACTTGGTGGCGATCATAGTATTGCTATCGGTACACTTGCAGGATTGGCCGAACACTATAAAAACCTCGGAATCATTTGGTATGACGCACATGCAGATATGAATACAAGTGAGACATCTCCTTCAGGTAATATACACGGCATGCCGCTTGCAGTTAGTATGGGGCTAGGACATGAGCAACTAGTGAATGTGCATAGTGACGGAGCGAAAATAAATCCTGAGAATGTAGTAATTATTGGTGCGCGGTCGGTTGACCCGGGTGAAAGACAATTGATTAAAGAAAAAGGCGTGAAAGTATTCACAATGCATGAAGTTGACCGTTATGGCATGTCAGCGGTAATTCAGCAAACGTTGGAGTATTTTGCTTCGAGAGAAGTAGATGGCGTTCATTTGTCGTTAGATTTGGACGGTTTGGATCCATTGTATACTCCAGGAGTCGGAACGCCGGTGCCTGGTGGAATCACATATCGCGAAAGTCATTTAGCTATGGAATTGCTAGAAGATGCAAATGTAATCACATCTGCAGAATTCGTTGAAGTAAACCCTGTGCTAGATGAGTACAATAAAACCGCAGATGTAGCAGTCGGACTTATGGGATCTTTATTTGGTGAAAAACTACTATAATTTGTTGAAGTGATTGAAGCCTATAGGTTTTGATCACTTTTTTCTTTGTGGAAATGACTATCACTCTCAGTGTGAATAATGATAAAGTAGGGATGGACAAAATAAATGAAGAAAAAATGAAACCAAATGAAGTATCTAACGTATATAAAGGGACAGCCGCATAAGAGCGGAAGGTGAAGCCTATTGGACGAATTGATTAATAAACGAGTAAAAGAAGTATTAAACGGTAATCAAGAAGCTTTTGAAGAGATTGTTATTCATTTTCAACACCGATTATATCAAGTGTGCTATCGAATGTTGAATAATGCAGCGGAAGCGGAAGATATTGCACAAGAGGCTTTTGTGCGTGCCTATGTAAATTTGGAAACGTATGATCAAAAGCGGAAGTTTTCTACTTGGCTGTATCGTATTGCGACTAATCTATGTATTGATCGTATTCGTAAGAAAAAACCCGATTATTATCTAGATGCTACGGTGCCAGGAACAGAAGGCTTGGATATGTATTCACAAATCGCAACGGATCATCAGCTACCTGAAGAAGAAGTAGAGAAGATGGAAATGAAAGATCGTGTTCAATATGAAGTAAACAGGCTGCCCGATAAATACCGTACGATAATTATTTTGAGATATATGGAAGACCTACAGTTGCAGGAGATTGCTGACATTTTAGAGATGCCACTTGGTACAGTGAAAACACGAGTACATCGTGGACGTGAAGCACTTCGACAACAAATGGGGAGTATGTAGGAGGTTGGATTCATGGAAAAATGTCCTAAACATGTTGTCCATTATATGCATGCGTTTTTAGATGGTGAAATCACTAATGAAGAAGAGCAGATTTTGAACGAACATTTAAAGTCCTGTGAAGAGTGCAGAGATATATTCGAGGAATTACAGCAAACCGTTACCTTGTTTACAAGTATAGATGTAGTGGAAGCACCTGCTGGATTTGTCAGTAACGTGAATGCGCGATTACCCAGACAGACCATCAAGAAAGGTCCGAAGAAGTGGTTCCGTCAGCATCCATTTATGGTGGCGGCTGCGTTGTTTTTATTGCTTATGAGCGCATCATTCTTCTCGAGCTTTGAAAATGAACAACAGTTTTCATTTACTAAACAACCTAATATAGTGGTTGAAGGGGAGACTGTAGTTGTACCAGCGGGTGAGACGGTTGTCGGAGATCTTGTCGTAAAGAATGGAAACCTTCGAATAGAAGGAGAAGTAGACGGCAATGTGACCGTGATACGCGGTTCGAAGTATATGGCCTCCACTGCCGTCATTACAGGATCAAGCGAAGAGATTAATGAAATATTCGATTGGCTATGGTATAAGATGAAATCTGTCGCAAAAGATATTATCCCTGCCTCGAAAGAACAAAAGGTCGAAAAGGAATAAGAATAAGTTAAAAAGGTGATGCGGCTTCCAGGCTTACGCATCACCTTTTTTAATTCTCATTCGTTTATACAACACCTTTTAGTTGGGCATGTTAGTTGGGAATTATGCTATACTAGATAAATAAGAACTTTTTTAAAAGGTAGGGGAAGCACATGCCGGGTTTGGAGCAAGTAACAACATTAGCACCAATAGGAATACTGAAAAATATTGTGGATGTGCTTCTTGTTTGGTTCGTACTCTATAAATTAATTACTATTATTAAAGGGACAAAAGCCGTTCAATTACTGAAAGGTATTTTCGTGATTTTGATTGGTCGTTATATCACGGAATGGCTTGGTTTGAAAACTCTTCAATGGATGATGGAAGAAGTGCTTCGCTTCGGTTTCTTGGCTGCTATCATCATATTCCAGCCCGAATTACGTAGAGCGCTAGAACAATTAGGACGAGGCAGACTCTTTGCGCGGACTGCAATGCAAGAAGAAGAAGAACGTGACCGTCTGATTGATGCATTTGTCAAATCCGTTAGCTATATGGCTAAGCGGCGTATTGGTGCGTTAATTACAATTGAAAAGGAAACAGGTCTTAGTGAATACATCGAAACAGGCATCCCTTTGAACTCACATATTACATCCGAACTTCTTATCAATATTTTCATTCCGAACACGCCATTGCATGACGGGGCTGTTATTGTGACGAAAAACCGTATTGCAGCTGCAGGTTGTTATTTACCCTTATCAGAAAGTCCGTTTATTTCAAAAGAACTCGGCACACGGCATCGTGCGGCGCTTGGAATTAGTGAAGTAACTGATTCGGTAACCATCATTGTTTCAGAAGAAACGGGTGCGATTAGTGTGGCGACAGACGGAGAAATCAACCGTAAACTAGATATAGAAGAATTTGAAAAAATATTACGTATTTCATGGTTTGGTAACACTACAGGACAAACAGATACTTCTCTATGGAAGTGGGGGAAGAGAAAAAATGGATAAATTCATGGACAGCCCCTGGTTTCTGCGATTGACCGCATTGTTTTTGGCGATTATGCTGTTTTTATCAGTAAAAGCTGAAGATCAATCCAGCCGAAATACTATGGGCGATGTATTCGATCTTATACAAGACGTGCCCGTAGAAGTATACTATGATACCGAGAATTTAGTTGTAACTGGCGTTCCTGATATGGTCAATATGACAATTGAAGGTCCTGCTCAAATTGTACAGACTACGAAGTTATTAAAAGATTTCTCATTGAAATTGGATTTGCAGAATTTAACGCTAGGTGAACATAACGTTCGTATACAAGCAGAAAACTTATCCGATAAACTGGATGTTCGACTTGACCCTGCAACGGTTAGTATCAATATTGAAGAAAAGGTAACTCAATCATTCCGTGTGGATCCAGAGATGAACACTAGATTATTAGCTGAAGGTTATGAAGTGAAAAGTATGGATGTCCAGCCTTCTACGATTAATGTAACAGGAGCGAAAAGTGTTGTGAATGCAATTAATTTCGTGAAAGTTTCTATTACAAGTGAAGGTAGTTTGGATAAATCGTTTGAACAAAAATCTCGCGTTCGTGTATTGGATCGAGACTTGAATAAATTATCAGTTTCATTGGATCCGGAAGAAGTCACTGTCAAAGTGGATATTCAGGAATACAGCCGTGAAGTTCCATTGAAATTGCAGCAAATAGGACAGCCGACAGAAGAAGTAACTATTGAAAGTGCAGTCCCAGAAAATAAATCAATTCGTATATATGGTCCGAAGAGTGTAGTCGACGCTATTAAAGAAATTCCAGTAGAGTTGGATGTAACGAAAATAAATAAAACTGGAAAAGTGGAAGTAGACGTAAAAAAACCTGAAGGAATTACTCGAATAGTACCTGCTAAATTAAAAGTCCAGGTGAAGGTTTCAGGTGAAGCTTCGGATATATCAAAAAAGACGGACGATAGTAAAGAATCATAAAATCTTACCAAACGTGATCTACTTAGATAAGATCGAAAGGAAGAATAGAACATGACACAGTATTTTGGAACAGACGGCGTCAGAGGTGTAGCTAACAAAGAGCTAACACCCGAGCTAGCATTTAAACTAGGCAGAATCGGTGGATATTTATTCACTAAAGAAGTAGAAGAAAAAGCAGAAGTGTTAGTAGGTAGAGATACACGGATTTCTGGCTTAATGCTTGAGAATGCCTTAATAGCAGGTCTACTATCTGTTGGTGTGGAGGTCATGAAACTGGGCGTCATCAGTACACCAGGTGTTGCCTATTTAACACGCGTTATGAATGCTCAAGCAGGGGTCATGATTTCAGCATCACACAACCCTGTTGAAGATAATGGAATTAAGTTCTTCGGAGAAAGTGGCTTTAAATTAACAGATGCACAAGAAGAGGAATTTGAACAACTATTAAACGCGGAAGAAGATACATTGCCTCGTCCGGTTGGGGGAAATGTTGGGACCATTACGGAATACTTTGAAGGCGGTCAAAAATATATTCAATATCTGAAACAAATCGTGGATGAGGACTTTGAGAATATCCATGTTGCACTGGATTGCGCGCACGGTGCGACTTCAGTTTTGGCGACACATGTATTTGCGGATTTGGATGCAGACTTGACTACAATGGGCGCTTCTCCAAACGGCTTGAATATTAATGATGGAGTTGGATCTACACACCCTGAAACCCTTGCGTCACTTGTAGTGGAAAAGAGTGCAGATATCGGACTGGCATTTGATGGCGATGGGGATCGTCTCATTGCAGTTGATGAAAAAGGAAATATAGTCGATGGTGATCAGATTATGTTCATCGTTGCTCGATATTTACATAGCAAAGGTAGATTAAAAGGAGACACAATTGTCTCTACAGTGATGAGTAATCTGGGCTTCTATAAGGCTTTAGAAGAATTCGGCATGAAGAGTGTCCAAACAGCTGTTGGTGATCGCTATGTTGTAGAAGAGATGCGCAAGAATTCTTATAATCTTGGTGGAGAACAATCCGGTCACATTATTTTCATGGATTATAATACAACGGGTGATGGTTTACTGACGGCATTGCAATTAGTTAATATTATGCAACAAACAGGTAAAAAATTATCTGAATTGGCATCTGAAATGACCGTGTATCCACAGAAACTCATCAATATTCGTGTTAATGATAAATATGCTGTTATGGATAATATGCGTATTGTTGGAGTTATTAACGAAGTGGAGAAAGAGATGAATGGACAGGGAAGAGTACTTGTACGCCCTTCCGGTACAGAGCCTCTTGTTCGTGTAATGGTCGAATCTGAAACAGAAGCACAATGTGTGGCTTATGCAGATCGAATTTCACAAGTAGTGAAAGAAGAAATGGGTCTAGAATAAATATGCATTTGAGCTGGTAGTAGTACGTTCTATATTACCAGCTTTCTTTTTGTACACAGGTGAATACGGGGAATCAGAAGTAGAGGCCAAATGGGAATGCTTCCGCTGAACGGAGGGGAAAATAGTGAGTCAAAAGAAATATCAGAATATGCTCGCACAACGTACTGAGAATATCTTTGAAGAGTGGAAAGTTCGTGGTAGTTTAACGGAACGAGAGTTGTATTATTTTCTTCATAAATTGAAGGGAACTTCTGGGACAATCGGATTGCAACAGTTGTCTCTCTTTTGTGCATCACAATTAGAAATCCTGACGTCTTCCAATGATCAGAAAATTCCTGTTTCTTCATTGGAGAATCTGAAGAATCGTATACGTGCGTATTTCGATGATACTGTTGCCGTGAAAAAAGAAGAATTTCAATTACCCGATCGCTACGTCAACCGTCTAGATCAAGAAACCTTTATTCTAATTATTGATGATGACTTGGAGTTTGTATCCTATTTAAAAGAGTTACTTGAGAAGCTAGGTGCTCAAGTAATAATCTCATTAAATGGGAAGCGTGGAATTGAACAATTTTACTCCATGAGACCAAGTATTGTAATTATAGATGCAAAATTACCTGATATGACTGGCTTTGAGGTGCTTGATCAAATTGCAGAAACAGCGCGTCAAAAGAACACAACGTTAGCTATATCTAGTGAAGAAGCAACGAAAGAAATTCTGATCGAGACCTATCGTCGGGGTGCTATGGACTTGATATCCAAACCATTTGATATGGACGTCTTTTTCCCTTATTTGTTCAACCGCCAAATGCGTCAACATGCGATCAGTAGTAGTATGATTACAGACAGTTTGACAGGTGTAGGTAATCGCCGTTACTTCGACGAAACGATTAATACGTTGGCTAAAAAGGCAGATCAATCGGAAGCGATTTTCTCGCTTGTCATAGTGGACTTAGATCACTTTAAACAAGTAAATGATTTGTACGGGCATCCAGCAGGCGATGAAGTACTACGGAAGTTTGGAGAAATCATTAAAAATGAAAAACGTGAAGGCGATTATGTGTTTCGCTATGGCGGTGAAGAGTTTGCTTTGTTGTTTGATAACATTAAAGCGGAAGACACAGTACATGCCGTTGAACGGATTCGGGATAAGTTTAATGAAACTATATTCACTTCAGGTGACGAAACCTTCCAAGTAACCTTCTCGGCAGGCAGTGCGACGTATAAAGGGAATACCGCAAATCTGATATCCGCTTCTGACCAAGCACTTTATGAAGCCAAACGTTCAGGGAGAAATCAAACTGTCATCTACGATCAGAGAAAACGGGTTGTAAAAAGAAAGTTGATTGTCATTATTGTAGACGATGATTCGTTTATCAGACAGATTCTTCAACAAACTTTGCTAGAGTTAAAATCCTCTGAGATCGATATTACAGTCAAGACGTATGCTGACGGCCCTTCGTTTTTAGAGGATGACTGGTACAGTCAAGATGCCTACTTTATCGTACTACTTGATGGGGTCATGCCGAAAATGGATGGATTGGAAGTGTTGAGTCGCTTAAAGAGTGACCACGCCAAAACAAATGTCACAGTGTCTATGATGACTGCCAGAAAAAGTGCGAATGATATTAAGGCAGCTCTTTGGCTTGGTGCGGATGATTATATTATTAAGCCTTTCCAACCGACAGAAGTACTTGGACGAATTGATAAGCTGGCTAATCGTTTATTTGACAAAAGAGAATAGAAGGAGGTGCCCACTTTGACATATGTAGGAAAGAAAGTGTTAGTTGTAGATGATGAAGAAATTTTGCGTATGCTGCTCACGGATACTTTAGAATTTGAAGGATTTCAAGTAGAAGAAGCAGAAGACGGGGAAGAAGCCTTTGAAAAGATTCAAAGCAATCAGTATGATGTCATTCTTTTGGATTATATGATGCCGCGTATGACAGGTTTGGAACTATTGGAGCGTCTACAACCGCTGAAACTGGAAACCCCTGTTATTATGCTTACTGCGAAAGCACAACAAGCAGATCAGGATGCCGCTTTAGCGAAAGGGGCCACTTACTTCATGCCTAAACCGTTTAGCCCGAATGAACTGATTGAATTGGTTAAATCACTATTTTAATTTCACTACATATCTATACAAAAAAGAACGTCCTTCCAAACTGGAAAGGACGTTCTTTTTAGTTGTTCTCAGGGTATAAAATTCTTCCGTCTGGTTGATCTATAGTTTGTATGATAATAGTGGACAACTCACTAAGTGGGTAAGGCTTCGTCAAATATTCGCTGACATGAAATTTCTCCATCAGTAATGGTTCTTTTTCCATAGAAGAGGAAATGACAATAGGTATCGATTGAGTTCTAGCGTATGCTTTCATTTGTTTAATTAACTCCCAGCCGTTTTCACCTTTATCTAACATTAAATCAACGACGACTGCCACGGGCTGCATTTTTTCAATACATACAAATGCTTTGCTTACTTTGGAATGATGAATTACTGAAAATCCATTACTTGCTAACTCTTCTCCTAGCAATAATGAGATATTTACATCATCCTCCACAATTACGACCAAAGGTTTATCAGTGTCAATCTGTTCTTTAGGCAATAGCTGTTTTAAAGGAAGTGAGAAGAAAATAGTCGTTCCTACATTTTCCTCGGAGTCTACCCAAATTTGTCCATTATGGTCTTGTACGATCTCCTTACAAATAGATAGTCCAAGCCCTGTGCCGCCTATTTTTCTACTGTAGCTATTATCAAATCTATAGAATTTCTCAAATAGATGCTCGGTATTATCTGAAGGAATTCCAATACCTTCATCTGATATGGAAACTACCACTGTATCCTGTTGATTTAAAAGAGTGATATTTACTTTTCCGCCATCAGGGGAAAATTTAATAGCATTGCCGATTAAATTCATGAATACTTGAAGAATTCGATCATAATCAGCTCGCACTATAGAAGAGTAGGTTAAATCCTGCACGTTTATAGTATGAATTGGTGATTGAATGAGTAAATTAGCCACAGCTTTTTCAGCTACTTCCATGACGGATAAATCTTCGAGAGTATAGGATTGACGACCTGATTCCATTCGCTGAATATCTAAAAAGTCATTGATAAGTGAAGTCAGTCTATTTGCTTCGCTGTGTATCGTTTCAAGATAACGTTTTTTGCGTGTGTCATCCATGTCCTTATTTAGCAAAAGCTCAGAGAATCCAAGAATACTGGATAATGGCGTTCGTAATTCGTGACTGACAGTCGACACTAGTTCGGTCTTCATTTGATTGACTTCATGTTCATGTGTTATATCACGGTGTACAAAGATAGTTCCGACCTTTTCTTCTTGAATAATAATTGGGACACTATATACTTCCATGACACATGATCTTTCAGATGGTAATGAGAGTATATATTTGTTAGTAATAGATTCAGTCGATTCGGGTTTGAGTGCATTTTCAAGAAATGCTTTGTATTCAATAGGATTATTGATACGATCCAAGAAATACTCTGTCCATTTTTCACGTGACCACTGTCCATGTTCTGTTTCAGGTTCCATGCCAAGTAACTGAAATAAGGCCGCATTGTACTTATCATTTTCACTTGTATTTGAAACGAAACGAATACCTTCATTTATATTATCCAATATACTTTGATTCAATTGACGTTCATGACTTATGAGCTCGTATTGCTCAATCCGGTCTACTCCAATTGCTATTCGTTTTAGCAAACCGTATAAATCGTCTTGATCATCCTCGGTAAATGGCTTACCGATGCGCGAAATGATGGAGACTACGCTGAGTTCGTTTGAGGTGTTGTAAATGCCTGTCACGAAATCATAGACAAATGTAGTGTTGTCAGCAATACCTTTTTCATAATCTGCTTCTCGTTTGATAATGAAATAGGGCTCTGTTTCAAGACGGACTTTCATATATTCGAGACGTTCTCGTTTAATTTCATTGAAAAGATTTTCTGAAACACCCTTTAGCGCATGAATGTCGCTTTTAGGAAACCATAGAAAACTTAAGTCGGATTGATAGATTTGATTTAGGTAGTTGGAAGTTTGATCGCACACTTCTTGCTTATCTAACGAGAATGACAAAAGATGACTCAAGCCATTGTAACGTTCTAAACGTAAACGAGAAAATCTAGCTTCTGATAAGGCGAATTCCATCTTTGTTTGACGATGAAACAATTCATCCTGTTGTGTGATTAACTCCTCATTTTGAGAAAGTAGTTCTTGTTCATTCATTTGAATGCGCTGCATCATTTTATGAATGGATTGGGAAAGTGCGCCGATTTCATTATCTGCTTGTATAGGCTGGAACAGGACTGTACCCTCTGTTTCATACTGATCTGCTGCGCGTGTGATCTCTTCAACAGGCTTTACTACACGGTTGATAACGTTCCACACCATGTAGATGGGAATGAGTAAGAAGATAAAGCCGAGTATTGTGATAAGTAAAAAGAATACTTTAGATTGTTGTTTTATTCGATCATATGATCCTGTAAGCTTTTCTTTTGATGAGTCTTCGTATTTATTGGCATATGTAATAAAATTATTAACGGAAAGATTTGCCCCACTCTTTGCCAATTCACGCAAGCCTTCATAATCGTCTCCTTCAACGAAATGAATAGCGGTTGGAAGTGTTACGTTTTCGTATTCCATCAAAAAATTGTCAATTTCACTAATGATTTTCTGTTCTTCTGCATTTAGGCGAAGCGATTTGAATTCACGGGAATAGGAGTGAATATCTTCAATTGCTTTGTAAGCAAAGTTTAGTTCTTCTTCTATTTGAAATGCATAGTAGCCCCGGATTCGGAAAAAGAGATCTTGGACTGAGTCTGATATATTTTCCACCAATTGTGTCTTTTTGTATGAGTCTTGCTGTTCGTCTTCCAAGTCATCCCAAGAGCTACTAGCATAAAAATACATGCTAGTCATTCCTATGATGGCAGTGACTATTGAAATAATAAATACTTTTATATAGTGTTGACGAATACCTTTTTTTTGCGCCATCCGATTACCCCTTCCTACCTACACACATACTCCTATTCTATCATTTTTTTCCACTACATGCTGATAGAACTTTCAGTTTAGGACAAGAAGTTTCAAATGAAAAACAGAGAACAAGCGCTAAAATTTGATAGGCTTGTCCTCTGTATATAATTTATTCGAAAATATATTTCAGTGCTAAGACTGCCTGGTCTACCGACTCCACTGTAACATGTGCTTTGCGGGATAGTTCTTTTAATGGGTGATGATGCTTTTCTTGGCGGATTAAAATGAGTGGTTTCCCAAAAGTTACTGCTGCACTTGCGTCCATAGCGGTGTTCCACTGCTTATACTGTTCGCCAAATAGCGCGATGACAACATCCGATTTCTTTAGTAAAATTTCAGTCCGTAAGTTATTAAGGCTAGAAGCAGCGACGTCTTTGAAGATTTTATCGGGCTGTTCTCCTAGAATCTCTTCTCCGATGTTGTCCGAACGGTCATGGTCTTCCATAGGTCCGACAAAGTCGACAGGTAATTGAAGATCTTTTGCTTGTTGTTTGACTTCTTCTCGCCAAGATGTATGAATCTCCCCAGCTAGGTATACTGTTAATCGCATAAAAACCCCTCCTAGTTTGATAGTCTTTATTGTATCATGCATTACATCTTCATTCATCCGAAGTACTTGAAGAAGGGAAGGTCATTCATATGGTACACTTAAATAAAAAAGAGGAGCGATTAGTATATGAATGGACAGAATCGATCAGATATTAAACCAGGTTTACGCGTTGCGGTTATTTTGAAGAAGGATCAACGTAGTGGGGTAAAAACAGAAGGCATTGTTAAAGATTTACTGACAAACTCAAGTTTCCATCCCCACGGTATTAAAGTGCGGCTTGAAGATGGGCAAGTTGGGCGTGTAGCAGAGATATTGGGTTAATAAGTTCGTGCAGAATATAAAAGCATTATCGAACACACAGCAACCATGCTATGTGTTTTTTTATTTTCTATTCTATTTACCGGTTGACGTTCATACAATGGAGTATGGACAAACAATAATGCTCATTGTCTAAGAAAAAATCGGAGGAGGATGAATTATCGAAACACGAAAGAAATCAAGTGTAACTAAACGCGGCTTTTTGAAAACTACTGGGATTGCTACAGGGGCTTTGCTAGGTGGAGGTCTGATTGGCGGACTAGTTGGATATAAAAGCAAGAAATCCATGAATGTTGTAAAAGAGGACAAGTCTAAAAATGTGGAATCAGAAGTGAATACTCGCAGTAGAGTGTTTTTTACTAATCCAGAGGAGTTCGAAACATTAACCGCAGCTGTTGAACGAATCTTTTCTAAAGACGAAATCGGTTCTGGCGCGCTTGGATTAGGTGTACCATTCTTCATTGATAATCAATTAGCCGGTCCCTATGGCAGTAATACAGAAGAGCATATGCAAGGGGCTTTCTATCCTGGTGAACCGAAGGCAGGCTATCAGACCGATCTAACATGTGCGGAAATATTTAGACAGGGGATTGCGAAATTAGAGGAAGAAGCTAGTAGTTTATTCGGCAAACGTTTCGTTGAATTGGAAGAGGTACAAATGGATCGAATTTTGGCTTCTTTCCAAAACAATAAGGTAAGTATGGAAGGTGTAGACTCAGCTTTATTCTTCCGCTTATTGCGTTCTGCTACATTGCAAGGCGTCTATTCGAATCCGATCTATAATGGAAATCACACTATTGAAGATTGGAAGATGAACGGTTTTCCAGGACACCAAATGTCATTCCTCAATGAAATTGAAAATGAAAAAGCAATCGAAATGGAACCTTAAGCGATTGATAGCATAGTATTACAGACTTTACGATGATAGAGTAACAATCCTTTGTAAGTCATCTGACAGAATCTACAAAAATGGCAAAAAATAAAAAGTGATAATTAGTCTCCATGTAGACAAGAAAACCTCATCTTATAAAAAGATGAGGTTTTCTGCTGTTTTATTCTCCGTCCCGATACGTAACAGCTGTACCGGTTGCAATGCACATCATCATACCTTCACGAACCATCTCGAAATCCAAGTCTACCCCAATTACTGCGTTTGCTCCCATAGCACTCGCTTTCTGTGACATTTCGTCGATTGCCGTTTGACGTGCTTCTGTTAGCTTACTTTCATATGCAGCACTGCGGCCACCCACAATATCGGTGACAGACGCAAAAATATCCCGAACGATATTGGCTCCCATAATGGTTTCACCGGATACAATTCCATGATAAGTCTCAATCGTTTTGCCCTGTAGAACATTCGTTGTCGTGTGTAACATCCAATCTCCCCCTTCAATTTGTATATATACGTTATGATGTGAAAATAGGTTTCAATATAACTGCATAGTATGCAAAATCGTCACTAGAATTTCCTATGTCAAAGGGTGTGATTTCCCGGGAAATACTGTCGAGAAAAGTAGTTCTATTCTACGAATCACTAAATAAAGGTGCAAACTGCACTATTCATAAGGTAATATAGGTATATTGATTGAAAGGGGGGGAGTTGATTAGATGACTGAGCAAATGTATCAACTTATTTCTATTATTGTCTACATGGTAGCTATGCTGCTAATCGGTTGGTATGCATTCAAGCGAACCTCGAATCTAACTGATTATATGCTAGGCGGGCGTTCTCTTGGACCAGCAGTCACCGCGTTAAGTGCAGGTGCTTCTGATATGTCGGGTTGGCTATTGATGGGCTTGCCTGGTGCTATCTATTTAAGTGGACTCGGTGAAGCATGGATCGCAATAGGCTTGACAGTGGGTGCTTATCTGAACTGGTTATTTGTTGCACCGCGTTTGCGTGCTTATACCCAAATATCGAATAACTCCATCACCATCCCGAGTTTTTTGGATAACAGATTGAAAGATACATCTCGTTTATTGAGAGTGGCTTCAGGAATAATTATTTTGGTATTCTTCACATTCTACGTATCTTCCGGAATGGTCGCGGGAGGGAAGTTCTTCCAGAGCTCGTTTGGATTGGACTACCATACAGGTCTTATCATTGTATCGGTCGTAGTTCTGGCTTATACATTGTTCGGCGGATTTTTAGCAGTTAGCTATACAGATTTTGTACAAGGTCTAATTATGTTTTTGGCACTGATTTTAGTACCAACGTTCGGAATCTTTGTTACAGGTGGTTTCTCTGAAACAGCAGCAAGTATACGTGAAGTCGACCCGGCGTTGTTTAACATTGTGTCAGGCGTCAGTGTTGTCACAATAATATCCTCAGTAGCATGGGGTCTTGGTTATTTTGGACAGCCACATATCATCGTACGTTTCATGGCGATCACTTCAGTGAAAGAGACAAAGAGTGCGAGAAGAATCGGTATTGGCTGGATGTTGCTGAGTTTGATCGGTGCGATCGCTACTGCGCTCATTGGTATAGCATACTTCCAGCAAAATAGTGTGGAATTGGCAGATCCTGAAACAGTCTTTATTGTTCTGGGGCAGATCATATTCCATCCGCTCATCGCAGGTATCATGCTGGCGGCTGTATTGGCGGCTATTATGAGTACGATCTCTTCACAGTTGATTGTGACATCATCGGCTTTGATTGAAGACTTGTATAAAGCGGTGATAAAAACTGACGCTTCTGAGAGTCGCTATGTGTTTTTAGGGCGTATGGCAGTACTAGTGGTGGCGATTATTGCAATGGTTCTTGCTTGGCCTAATAAAGAATCTGTTTTAAAACTTGTTTCGTTTGCATGGGCAGGTTTTGGAGGAGCGTTTGGCCCGATTATTCTCTTATCATTATACTGGAGAAAGCTCACGGCTAAAGGAGCATTATACGGTATGATTATTGGTGCTATAACGGTAGGGATTTGGGGAAGTATAGATTTCCTTCACGATGCATTGTATGAAATTGTTCCTGGATTTGCATTGTGTCTACTTGTTGCGGTTCTCGTAAGTAAAGTAACGTATAAACATGATCCGGTTATTCAAAAAGAATACGATGACACGTTGGAGTTACTAGAAGAATAATACATAAAAGCCATCCTCGCTTTGCGAGGATGGCTTTTATAGTATTAAGCTAGTTTCACAATGGTTCTGCCACGTGCTTGACCTTTCAATAATGTCGGAAGGGCATCGGAAAGTTCATGTAAAGAGATTTCCTGTTGAACGAGTTGCTCTAAATTAGAAAGCTTCAAGTCATTTGCAAGTCGGTCCCAAACTTTTTTGCGAGTTTCCATCGGGCAATAGACCGAATCAATACCGAGCAAATTCACTCCACGTAAGATAAATGGGAAGACGGCCGTCGGAATTTTTGTTCCAGCGGTTAATCCGCTCACTGCCACCGATCCACCATAATCGATTTGACTTAACAAAGAAGCGAGTGGTTCTCCGCCAACCGGATCTACGGCTGCTGCCCACTTTTGTTTACCAAGAGCTCGGATCTTTCCGTCATACACCTCTTCGCGGGAAACAATCGAAGTTGCCCCAATAGACTTCAAATAAGCATGTTCCTCATTTTTACCTGTACTTGCTTCGACTTCATAACCGAGCTTCGATAAAAATGAAATCGCAAAACTTCCAACACCGCCTGTTGCTCCAGTTACTAGCACCTTACCTTTTTCAGAAGATAAATGATTTTCCTCTAAACGTTGAACGGACAATGCAGCCGTGAAGCCAGCTGTTCCAATAATCATAGCTTCTTTTAATGAAAGACCTTCCGGAAGTGGAACTACCCACTCTGATTTCACGCTAGCATATTCACTGTATCCACCAAAGTGCGAAACGCCAATTTCATAACTAGTTGCGATGACTTCATCACCCGGTTTAAATCGATCATCTGTTGAAGATTCCACTACCCCAGCTAAGTCGATACCGGGTATCATTGGGTAGCTCTGTACGATATTTCCATTTGGAATCGATGCTAAACTGTCTTTGTAGTTGATGCCTGAATAGTGGACGCGAATCAATACGTCACCTTCAGGCAGATCGTTTAATGTGAGCTGTTTAACCTGTACTGAAAAATCTTCTTCGTGCTTGTCTACTACAAGAGCGTTAAATAATTGTGTCATGTGAATCTCCTTCCTAAGTTGAACTTTACTGTACTTGTAGTGTAACGCAGTAAGTCCATTCGTTCAAAGTGTAGGATTTACTGCATTTATAACGCGTCCGTCACTTCGTCACCTTCAGGAAGGTATTCGTATAAACCAATTTTCTTCAAGCCTTTTTTTATCTTTGTCGTGTAGCCAAGTTTTTCATTCGATAGGAAGGTAGCCTTAGAAATGATTAGTTGCTTCAATGTTGGCAATTGACTAGGATCAATTCGCTGCCACAGTTGATACGATTCAATCAAGTCTTCCAATGTCAGATGTTTATAATCATCACCTTCAAATTTGGATTCAGGGGAAATCTTGTACCAGATGTCACCATTATCTCGAATCCATTTATCCTTTTGATAAGTAATTGCACGCTGTATATTACGCGCGGTTTGAAGATATCGCCAATCACCGAACTCTTGATAGGACATGAGCAAGATATTCATTCCGCCTAGAGCATGGTTCATGGATGTGTGTGTCGTGACTTTCTGATTAATCGGGAAGTAGTCCGCAATGTAAAACGCATCGCTAGCTACACGATTAATATTTCCTTTTTGTTGTTGAGAAACAAGTAGGTCCGCATAATCACGCAACGGTTCATTCGCAGAAGGAATTCCAAACTCCCCGCCAATTTTATAATAGAATAACGCGATTTGTTCATTGAAACGTGTATCGATGAACGGTGCGTGAATATCATATAAGTTTTTCAAATACGTACTTGTTACTTCTGTTTCCCAATAATCTTTATCTTGTTTAAAATTCTTCAAGTTGACGAAAGCGTTATAGACCAGATTTTCGAAGTACCGTCCTTTATTTTCATGGTAAAGGGTCAGTGCGCGATCTTCTTTCAGCATTAATAATGTACGACCGTAGTTTTGCCCCGTAATAGGCATAGGTTCTGTAGAGTCCGCTAGCTTATTATACGATCCATCTGCCGTGTACCACTTATTACGCTTCTTGTGGTTTTGGCTAGTTTCTCTCATCCACTTGAATATGTCTTCTTTTGAATTGAACAATTGTTCATCGGAGTCTACATACCAATGATCAGCAATTTCCCCTGTATTCGCTTGAAGTGTATAAGAAGATAGCAGTGTTTTACCCGCCAATGCATAGGAAAAGTTTTCCCGCTCGTCCAGAAGTTCGCGTGAGACACTTTGTTCGCCATTATCATAGCGAAGAGATAGTTGTTTGGATTGATACGCTTGCCCAATCATTCGTTCTTCTACCGTGCCGTCTGTCTTAATGAAGCGTAACACGCCTGTTGGATACGTTGTCATATCTGCATCAGCTAAATCCGTGTTTTCCCGCATGAGTGGATAGCGATCGTAGCGGAATAAATCAAAACGTGCGATATTTTGTTCTTTTTGAAGTACTTCTACCGTAATAGATGTTTCAGTAGGATTGGTTAGTTCCGAAAATACAAACACATCTTTATTAGGCAAATCACGGACTGTTAATTTTATTTCTGCACCTTCATTTCCAACAGCGTACGTATATGTGCTGTCACGCGAGAAACCATAGTTAGTTTGCGTAAAGTCTTTATATTCAAATGCCTCCTCAGAGCGCAAATAAAGAGGGTGCGTACTGAACGGTACATTTCCTAAATAGGTCTCGGGTACACTGGTAATATAGGTATCGGATTCTACCGGAGCAGAAAGTGTGTAGTGCTTTGATTGCTTAATGCGGTTGGTTTTCACTAGGATCCCGTGCAATGCTTTTGAAAAATACGCTCTCGAAACAATCGAGTCACCGTAATGAAGAAATTCCTCTATTTGAGGAAACGTGTATACAGGAATGTTCTGCAAAGTAGCTCTATCTGAACTAGATGGCCAACTAGTAGATAACACTTTCCCAATGTCTTTCTCCAGCTTAAAAGCAGTATTGAATGCTTCCCATAGCTCGGTCTTCGTCACGGGTTCATCAAATCCGAAATAGCCTGGACTACTAGGTTGAATCCATCCATTCTTTACAGCAGTTAATGCAAAGCGTCCTTTATCGGAACCCCACGTAATGTCTGAAAAACCATAAGATTTGTCTAGTAGTTCTGAACCGAATATTTTGGATAACGAAACAGCGACCTGTCCTTTAGTTAGGGGAGTTTCGGGATGGAATTGCATGTCGAAATTCCCGGTGATCACTTTCATTTCATCTAGTTGCATAATCTCATTTTTCGCCCAATGGTGGTTGGGAACATCTATATATTTTACATCTGTCGTTTGTGCACTGACAGACTGAATGGAAAAAAAGAGTAGTAGTGCTGTTAAAACAAGTGCGGTATTCCATTTTCTCACCTTCATTACCTCCAGCTGCATTTCAGTTCGATAATATAGTATACCCCAAATAAAATCTTAACAACAACGTGGGAAGCAAATGATTACATATGATACAATCTGAATAGAATGACTGCTTGAAAATTGAAAACAGCGGAGGTTTCTACATGAATAAAGAAGAATTTTTACAACGCTATGCAATTGATCGAAAAGGTACGAACTCCTTGAAATGGGACAAGCTTGAGGAACGTTTCGGTGATGCGGATTTACTTGCAGCATGGGTAGCGGATATGGAATTTAAAGCACCAGAGCAAGTGATAGATGCGATGAAAGAAAAAGTCGACTTTGGAGTATTTGGCTATACATATGCGCCGGATTCTTATTATGACGCATTCATTAAGTGGGAGCGTGATCAGCACGGATATGAAGTGAAACAGGAATGGATGCGCTTCTCTACAGGTGTCGTTACTGCGTTATACTGGTTCGTCAATGCATTTACAAAACCTGAAGATGCCGTGATCATCCTGTCGCCAGTCTATTACCCGTTTGCGAACGCAGTGAAAGATACTGGCCGTACTCTGATCAGTAGCGAACTCGTCAACTCGAATGGTGTCTATACGATCGATTTTGAAGACTTTGAAAAGCAAATAGTAGATCGTGACGTGAAGTTGTTCATTCATTGTACACCGCATAATCCTGTTGGCCGTGTATGGACGGCTGAGGAAGCTGAAAAACTGTTGTCTATTTGTGATAAGCATGACGTGCTAGTTGTATCGGATGAAATCCATCATGATATGACGTTTGACGATCATAAACACATACCATCTGCCATTGTCGCAGACGGTAAATTCGCTGACCGTGTCATAACTGTTACGGCCGCGTCGAAAACATTCAACTTGGCAGGTTTGTTGACATCACAGATTATTATTGAAAACGAAGTGTTATTGAAGCAATTCGATACGTTCGTGAAATCGGTAAATCAGACTGAGGTAAATATGCTTGGCATGACCGCTGCAGAGGCAGCATATAATCATGGCGCAGACTGGCTAGAAGGTTTGCGCGAAGTTGTTCAAGCAAATGCACGCTATGCAGTGGAACAATTTACTGCACATGCACCTAAATTAGTAATTACTCCACTTGAAGGAACGTACTTACTATGGATTGATTTACGCGCATATATCGAGCCAAATGGTGTGAAAGAATTCGTCCAAGATACATGTAGATTGGCTATCGATTACGGAGAGTGGTTCGGAGAAAACTCCAAAGGATTTATCCGTTTGAATCTTGGTACAGAACCGCACTATATTGAAAAGGCAGTCGACAGTATTATCGAGCATTTACCACAGCTATAAGGATATAAAAAGGATCACTACATCGTCAGAGACGTTGTGGCGATCCTTTTTTCTTAGACTTCTGAAGGCAGAAATCCGAGAAGTGGTTTTAATTCATTCTCAAGAAATGGCTTTGCTTGCAGCATATTTCTAAACGCCGTATAGCGTGTGACTTGCTCAGTACTCGGTTGCTTGTCGTTTCGATAGGCTCGAATCAATATGTTCTTTGGTGTATGTTCCATATCGATGAATTCAACAAGCTGTGCTTCGTAACCGACTAAAGTTAACAGTTCGGCACGAATCGAATCAGTTGCAAGTGCAGTAAAACGTTCCTTTACTAGACCATGCTGCAGCATGACATCCAGTGCAGGAGCTTGAACTTGTGAAAATAGCTCATGCTGACAACAAGGAACGGATAGAATAACCGAAGCTCCCCAGTTAACGGCTTTTGCTAATGCCATATCAGTTGCTACATCACATGCGTGGAGCGTTACGACCATGTCGACTGCCGTATCCCCATCATATTCATTGATATCGCCTACTAAGAATTCGAGCTGATCATAATGCAGATCACGGGCAATTTCCTGACACTCTTCAATAACTTCTTTTTTTAAGTCCAATCCCGTGACCCGAATGTCGAGTCCTTTTTCGATTCGCAAGTAGTGATACAATGCGAACGTCAAATAAGATTTACCTGATCCGAAGTCTAAGATACGAATAGGGCGGTCCTTTGGTAAATGCGATAGAGTGTCATCGATCAATTCGACGAAGCGGTTAATCTGACGAAACTTATCGTGTTTTTGATTTTTGACTTTACCTTCTGGCGTTTGGACACCAAGACGGATAAGGAATGGGTATGGTGTACCTTCATGTAAAGCATAATTCTTTGTCCGATTATGTGCATAGTCAACGGTCTTCTCCGTGTTTAGGAAAATGCGTTTGATGGATACTTTCATTTTTTTAGAAATCTGAATCTGCATCGTTTCATCGGATAAATCAATATGAAACTGTTTGAAGTTTTCCAACGCATCATGAAGCGGCTTTGCCACATCTTCAAGTGCTATATTTTCGTGTTTTAGAACACGTTCATGCTGATATTCAAATTGAATATAAAATGCACCTTTTAATTCAAGTGGTTTTAACTTAATTCTCTTTACATCATTGGATTTCATTCGTGGTCGACTAATGGTCGCGCGGATGAATGTTCCATCTGTCATGCGTCGCTGGAGTAGTTCCAGCACGTCATCTACTGACATTGTTTGACACTCCTGTCTGTGTTCAGTTCAATAGGAATCCTTGCTTTTGCAAGAATGCTTGAAGTTCGGCTCTTCTCGGTGCTTCAAGGAAGTCTGCCATTTCCTTTGTCCATGTAGTTTCACGTTGATTGGAGTCGCGGGTAGCGTAGTATTCTTTCATGATTTCATCATATGCTGGTAATAGATCATTGTATTTTTCTTCGTTATACGTATTTTCATGTAAGACTGCTTCTACAGGTAACCGTGGTTTGACACCATTGGATTCATTTGGAACACCAATCGACAAGCCAAATAACGGTACAACACCTTTAGGTAGTTCCAGTACTTCCGAAATTTCTTCCATAGCATTCCGTACGCCGCCGATATAGCAAATACCATACCCTTTTGATTCAGCTGCGATGACGACATTTTGCGAGAATAGACCTACATCAATTGCGCCTACCAATACATTCTCTGCTACGGTATAGTCAATTTCCTGACCGTGTAAACGTGCAGCGTGAGATAATCGGTTGTAGTCCATACAAAAGACCAATACGGCTCCTGCTGTATAGAATTGGCGGCGGTTCTTAGAAAGCTCCGCTAGTTGTCCACGTTTTTCAGTGTCCGTTACATACATGACGGTACAAGCTTGCACAAAGTGAGAACTTGCCGCGTGCTGACCTGCCTTAATTAATTCCATTACTGTTTCTCTTGAGATCGGTTCATCTTTGTAACGTCGAACTGATGAGTGAGACTTTAATAAATCGATTACCATACAATCCCTCCGCATTCGTTTTTATCAGGTCAAAACTTCCTGAAACTATTCTTTTATCCTACACCATTCTGACCTTTCAGGAAACAGAGAAGATTATCTGGACTGCTGTTGATCCCATACTAAGAAAGGTTTTGTTGCATCTGTTATTTTATTCTGAATGAATGGGACAGAACGTTTTTCTGGAGATAGTTGCTGATCCGGAAAGAATTCTATCAGAGGATCTGCAAAACCTATTGCTTGATGCGCCTCTTCTTTACTGCATGCATAAAATATTTGTCCGACAGTAGCCCAATATGACGCACCAAGGCACATCGGACAAGGCTCACCGCTTGCATATAATACACAATCTGACAAATCGTGCGTTTGTAAGTGTGCACACGCTTCTTGGATTGCCAGTAACTCAGCATGGGCTGTTGGGTCATTTACGGTTGACGGTGGATTCACACCTAAACCGATGATTTCTCCATCCTTCACTAGTATCGCAGCAAACGGACCGCCGCCATTCTGAACATTTACTACAGCCAATTCCACTGTATACGTTAGCCATTCTTGATGCTTCATTATGGTTACCTCCTGTCGAAGTAGTTGATTTCCCGAGAAATAGTGTCTGATTTTCTGCTTTCATCATACAAAATATTCGGAACGGAGACAAAGTATTCCATCGTGGGGGAAGTCGGGGAATGCCGTTTGGGAGGAAAGGTTTGTTAAGATAGAAGGAAATCATCTATCAAGGAGGGTATGTTCAGTATGAAACTTGATCACATTGTCTATTTCACTCGCGATCACGTTAAAAACGTAGTCAAAGAACAACGTGCAAAAGGCAATCAGGCAATAGTGGGCGGACAGCATGAGAACTGGGGAACCGCCAATGCATTATTGTATACCGATAATGTATATATTGAATGGCTTACAGTAGAAGATCTCGAAAAAGCGCAAGCCGCAGCCGCCGACCAACCACTTATTGCACAATACTTTTATGATCAGCAACAAGGGGACGGCTGGGCGACTGTATGCTTCTCAGTTGAAGATATGGAACAATGGAAGAAGGAACTAGATAACAAAGGTTTCACAACAACTAAGATTCTTCATGCTTCTCGAAAAACAGAGGAGGGAACAGTGCTTCGTTGGAAGATGCTCTTTATAGAACAAAGTGTATCAAATGAATTACCCTACCCATTTTTTATTGAATGGGAAGAATCAGAAGCACAACGACAGACCCGCCTTGAAAAAACGGGTGCACGTACAGCAACTCATACTCAACAGAGAATTTCAGAATGTGTTTTCCATGTAGAAGATCCATTACGCGAGACAGCGGAGTGGGCAGTGTTATTGTCAAAGAAAGTGGGAGATACACATGACATCCAAATCGGAGATGTTTTATTGCGCTTTGTAGAAAAACAAGACACAGTACAACGCTTGGCGGGGATTCATTGCACATTGAACGATTAGGCAACAGAACGAAGGGTAAACTATATGTAAAGACGTCGGAGGGATGCTAGCATGGATGTGTTAATTGAAAAAGCCGTAATTGTCGGCGTGCACGAACAAAAGGATTTGCATTTTGAATATGCAATGGAAGAGTTGAAGAACTTAGCTGAAGCAATAGATGTAGAAGTCGTAGGTGAAGTGTCACAAAATCTGGAACGAAAAAATCCATCCACTTATATTGGAAAAGGAAAGATTGATGAAATCCGGGACATTTATGAAGATGCGGAAGCAAATTTACTCATATTCAATGATGAATTATCTCCTTCTCAGTTGCGAAATCTTGAAAGGGAACTAGAATGTAAAATCATCGACCGTACGATGCTTATATTGGATATTTTTGCGAGACGCGCACGCAATCGAGAAGCACAAATGCAAGTCGAATTGGCACAACTACAATATACATTGCCCCGACTTGTTGGACTTCGTGCATCACTCAGCAGACAAGGTGGCGGTACGGGAGGCGGCTTGCAGAATAAAGGGGCCGGTGAAACAAAGCTTGAGCTCGATCGCCGGAAGATTGAAGATCAGATTGCTAAACTACGACGGGAACTTGAGCATGTAAGTGACCAACGTGAAACACAACGAAAACAACGAGTAAGAAGCGGCATACCTGTCGTATCTATCGTGGGCTATACAAATGCGGGGAAATCGACGTTGATGAATCGCTTATTGCAATATACGGATGTCGATGAATCCAAAGAGGTTAGTGAAAAGAATATGTTATTCGCAACGCTTGAAACCGCTGTTAGAAAGATCAAGCTCTCTGACAAAAAAGAATTCATTTTGACGGATACGGTAGGCTTCGTTTCCAAACTCCCGCACCATCTCGTCCAAGCATTCCGTTCGACGCTAGAAGAAGCTAAGAATGCAGATTTATTATTGCATGTCGTGGATGTTTCTGATGAAGAACATGGCCATATGATGGATGTAACCAATGAAACCTTAGAAGATATAGGCGTGAAGAGTATTCCTACCATCAATATATATAATAAATCGGACTTGGCTGAAATCTCCTATCCACGCATAAAAGATCAAAGTATTTGGATGTCTGCTGGCGAAAATAAAGGTATCACTGAATTGTTAACATTGATTCAGCAAAACTTATTCCGTCAATATGTCACATGTAAGCTAATGATTCCATATGATCGTGGCGAAATCATCGCACATCTTAATGAAAATGCCTCAATTAAAGATACTGCGTACGAAGAAGAAGGAACCGTTATCACAGTAGAGATGCCACAAAGTGAATGTGAACGACTGAAAGAATTTGTTCTGAAGTAAGTATAATTGAAGAAAGGCAAAAAAAGAGCTGCACGCGCAATGCGTGCAGCTAAAACCTTTTATCTTTATAAGAAGAGAAAGGGGGTGGGATGCTTCTAGTTTGCCCGATTGACGAGAATCTAAACCTCTTGACGAAAAATAAGATGAAATACTTAGAGCACTCGTTTATATGGACCAAGAATTTCACTTATCCATTTGGGAGAAAGGATACAAATCGGTAAATATTGGTCGAACTATGAACCCTTTTCTTTGGTCAACCGTACAACTACTTAAGAACAGTATATAAAAGGAGCGATGAATTCTATGAAAAAGTGGACAACGATTTTAACAGCAGGAACGCTAGCGTTTGTATTGAGTGCTTGTGGTCAAACAGCTGAGCCGAAAGAAGATCCAATGACAGGTGAAAAAGAAGAAGTAGTCGTAAAAAGTGAACTAACAGCCGGTGAAGTAATGGAAAAGGCAAATGCTGCTTCAGAAACTCAACATAGTCTGCATTCCGACATGGAAATTAAGCAGAAGATTCAAATGGGAGAAGGTACGCATGATGTTGACTCAACAATTAGTATGGACATGATCTTAGAACCGTTGGCTATGCATCAAACGGTCAATACGCAATTAGAGGGTGAAGAAGTGGCTGTAGAGCAGTTCATTACAGAAGACGGTTTCTTCATGAAAGACCCACAATCGGGGAGTTGGATGAAGTTCGAAGATGATATGTACGAACAAATAACGGGACAAATTGCGGGTGCGCAAGAATCACCAGTAGATTTCTCTATGTATCAGGAATATGCAGATGATTTTACATTCGAACAGACGAATGATGAATATGTACTAACATTGAAAGGCTCCGGTGAAAAATTCACGACGCTTATGAATGATATGATGAAACAAAACATGCCAGCGGGAGCAGATGAATCCTTATTAGAAGAATCAGATATGAAAGTGGAAAAAGTGGATATGAAAATCACACTCGATAAAAAGACATTCTTTACGAAAGACTTTGATATGGATATGATTATGGTTCTGGAACAGCAAGGGGAACAAGCTAAAATTACACAAAACATTAAAGGGACTATGACAAAAATCAATGAAATTGAAGAAATCAAAGTGCCTAAGGAAATACTTGAAAGTGCAGTAGATATGAGTGATATGATGAATCAGCAATAAAAAAACGTTTTCCGTATTACACGGAAAACGTTTTTTTACTGCTTAAAGCAATTTATGGAACAAAACATAGTATTGAAGTCTCATTGTTTGGGTTCTACAAAAAGTATTGATAATGATTTTCAGTTAGCGGTTGACATCATATGCTAAACGCGTTAATGTTGTTCATGAGCGAATGATAATCATTTTCATTTAAGTGATAAAAGCTCAAATATTCGATATCGAGGTTCTTCATGAAGAAACGTTACTTAATTATAGCGGTTATACTTCTATCATTCGTTTCGCTGTTTGTTGGCGCAAGCCGAATCACACCAGCGGACCTATTAGACTGGCGCTCAGAAGAAACAGAGATTTTCTTAATTAGTCGAGTTCCACGATTAGTCGCGATACTGCTTGCAGGTGCCGGAATGAGTATTGCCGGTTTAATCATGCAACAACTTAGCCGAAATAAATTCGTTTCCCCAACTACGGCAGGCACATTAGACGCGACCAAGCTTGGAATCTTAGTATCTATGTTGATATTTACTAACGCAACACTACTTGAAAAAATGGCGGTCTCATTCACATTTGCCTTACTTGGTACATTCTTGTTCATGCAAATCCTTGACCGTATTAAATTTAAAGATGCGATATTCATTCCGCTTGTTGGATTGATGTTCGGTAGCATCTTATCTTCCATTACCACATTCTTTGCATTTAAAGCTAACGTGATTCAGAACATGTCTGCTTGGCTTCAAGGAGACTTTTCCATGATCATGAAAGGCCGTTATGAGCTTTTATACATCAGTATTCCTGTGTTAATCATTACATATTTATATGCGAATCGATTTACAGTGGCGGGAATGGGAGAAGATTTTGCCAAGAACTTAGGACTAGCTTACAAGAGTATAGTCAATATTGGATTAGTCCTAGTCGCATTGATTACGACAACTGTAGTATTGACAGTGGGACTGATTCCTTTCTTAGGATTAATCATCCCGAACATCGTCTCCATCTTTAAAGGAGATCATCTACAAAAGACGTTGCCACATACCGCATTACTAGGCGCGGTTTTCCTTCTTATCTGTGACATTCTGGGCAGGGTTATTATATTCCCGTATGAGATCTCGATTAGTTTAATGGTCGGTGTCATCGGAAGCGCAATCTTCCTGTTCTTGTTGTTTAGGGGGAAAGCTTATGCGTAACAGAACGAAGTTACTAATTTTACTAGCATTTTCATTGGTGTTTTGTGGATTATATTTATTCCATGACTTGAACGGTAGTTATGACTATGCGCTTCCTAGAAGAGCCATTAAAGTAGTCGCGATGGTTTTGACAGGTGTCGCCGTGGCATATTCCACCGTCATTTTTCAGACGATTACGCATAACCGTATCCTGACACCGAGTATTATGGGATTGGATTCATTGTATATCCTGTTGCAAACCGTCCTAATATTCTTTTTCGGATCGACATCATTCGTACTGATTAATCAGCAATTCAACTTCATGCTATCGGTTGGAGCGATGGTATTGTTCGCTTTGCTGCTCTATCACTTTTTATTTGGCAGAGGAAACCGTCCAATCTACTTCTTGTTGTTGGTCGGTATTATAGTCGGTACATTCTTTGGAAGTATTTCTACATTCCTGCAAGTGATGATTGACCCGAATGAATTCTTGCGCGTGCAAGATAAGATGTTTGCGAGTTTTAACAATATTAATGGGGATCTCGTCTGGTGGGCATTTGCCATACTGGTCATCACGCTGATTATCGGTTGGCGCTATATCAATGAGCTTGATGTCTTATCATTGGGTCGCGATACAGCGATAAACCTCGGTGTGCCGTATCAGAAAGTCGTCAAACTGATGCTGATCCTGTCCGCCGTGTTAATTGCGGTATCCACGGCACTCGTAGGACCGATTACATTCTTCGGATTAATCGTCGCCAATTTGTCGTATCAATTCTTTAAAACATTTAAGCATTCAATCTTAATCATGGGTGCTGCGTTGATGAGTATCATTGCATTAGTCGGCGGTCAGTGGATCGTCGAACGCATCTTCTCTTTCTCGACCACACTGAGTGTGATCATTAACTTTGTCGGTGGCATGTACTTTATTTACTTATTATTAAAGGAGAGTCGATCCTCATGATTCAAGTTCGTGAGCTAACGAAATTTTATGGCAAAAAAGCAGTCGTCGAAAAGGTCAGTGTAAATATACATCGTGGAAAAATCACATCATTCATTGGACCAAACGGGGCTGGTAAATCTACTCTTCTTTCAATGGTAAGTCGATTAATGGATGCCGACACGGGCGAAGTATTGCTTGATAAACATAAAGTAAAAGAAATGAAATCCAATGACTTTGCTAAGCGCGTTGCGATATTAAAGCAATCCAACTTCATGAACGTTAAGTTGACAATCCGTGAACTCGTCGCATTCGGCCGTTTCCCGCACTGTAAGGGCCGTTTGCAAGATGAAGATGAGCGGATGGTTGATCAGGCGCTTGAATATATGGGCTTGATCGACATGCAAGAAGCTTATTTGGATGAATTATCCGGTGGACAGCGTCAACGAGCTTTCATTGCGATGACGATTGCACAAGATACGGATTATATTTTACTGGATGAGCCGCTAAATAACTTGGATATGAAACATTCTGTACAGATTATGAAAATCTTGCGTCAGCTTGTTGATGATTTAGGAAAAACAGTGGTTATCGTCTTGCATGACATTAACTTTGCGTCCGTCTATTCAGACCGTATCGTTGCATTAAAGAATGGTAAAGTCGTCAAGGACGGTTTAACCAACGATATTATTACATCAGAGTCATTGCGTGAGATCTATGATATGGAGATTCCGATTCAACAAATGAAGAATTGCCGTATTTGCGTCTACTTTAACTCGTAAAATCAAATTGAAAAGTGAGGACTATAATTCAGATGAAAAAACTTACACTCTCCCTATTTGCACTAATCTTAATGCTTGCACTAGCTGCTTGTGGCGGTGCAAAAGAAGAAGAAAAACCTGCAGACAACGCAACACCTGAAGATAAGCCAGCTGAAGAAAGTACGGAAGTAACAATTGAACATGAACTTGGCGAAACAACACTTGAGAAAAACCCTGAAAAAGTTGTAGTATTCGACTTTGGAACTTTGGATACATTAGATGAGCTTGGAGTAGAGGTAGCAGGTCTTCCACAATCAAACGTACCTGGTTACCTATCTAAGTATGAAGATGAAAAGTATGAAAACCTTGGTAGTTTGAAAGAGCCTGACTTTGAAGCAATCAATGAAATGAAGCCTGATGTAATTCTGATCTCTGCTCGTCAAGCAGATTTGTATGACCAGTTGTCTGAAATCGCACCAACTATCTACTTGGGCGTTGATACATCTAACTATATGGAATCTTTCAAAGAGAACATGGGTAAAATTGCTACAATCTTCGATAAAGAAGATGAAATGAATACTGAATTAGCAAATGTAGATGCAAGCATCGAAGAAATCAAAGCTAAAACTGAAGGAATCGACAGCAAAGCATTGATCGTCTTGGCAACTGAAGGAAAAGTAAGTGCATACGGTCCAAGCTCACGTTTCGGACTAGTTCACGACGTATTCGGTTTTGAACCGGCTGATGACAAAATTGAAGTTTCTACACATGGACAAAATATTACGTTTGAATATATCTTAGAAACAAACCCAGATATTCTTTTCGTGATCGACCGCGACGCAGCAATTGGTAACGGTGCAACAGCAAAAGATTCGGTTGAAAATGACCTAGTGAAGAAAACAAATGCATTCAAGAACGAAAAAATGGTTTATTTGAATGGTGAATACTGGTACCTATCTGGTGGCGGACTTCAATCAATCAAAGAAATGATCAAAGAAGTAGAAGCTGGACTATAAGAATGAAGGTAAACCCGGGAGACTTAGTCTTCCGGGTTTTTTCATTTTTGTGTTGGTAAATAGATGTAGCGTGCTCAATGAACTGGCTTGAACGCTCTATCGGACTCCGTGAGTGCTCTATTGGGATTCTCAAGCGCTCATAGCGACGCTGCGAGTGCTCTATCGGTCTTCGCAACCGCTCTATAGGCCCACATAAATGCTCATAGCCCCAATTTCAACCCCAATCCCAATCCCAATCCCATCCCACCAAGCAGCACCTCAAAAACACTAGTCAAATACATAGGCAAAGTGTTATAATGACACATGTAAAGACACCTAAAGATTACATAATGGAAAGGTAGAAGACAGGTGAAGAAGAAAGAGATTTCAAGGAATAAATTATTAGGCATCGCGGGTACGGGATGGATGTTCGATGCGATGGATGTCGGAATTTTATCCTTCATCATTGCTGCGCTCGCTGTTGAATGGAATCTAACTTCAACAGAGATGGGATGGATCGGCAGTGTGAACTCTATCGGTATGGCCATCGGAGCATTTGGCTTCGGTTTATTAGCCGATCGGATTGGACGAAAACATGTATTCATGCTGACGTTGGTGTTGTTTTCCGTAGCGAGTGGCTTATCCGCACTGACGACGACTCTGTGGGCATTCTTGGCATTGCGTTTCTTAGTCGGAGCAGGATTGGGTGGGGAACTCCCAGTCGCATCGACGCTTGTGTCAGAAAGTGTTTCGGCAAAAGAGCGTGGGCGGGTAGTCGTTCTGTTGGAAAGTTTTTGGGCGGCTGGTTGGCTTATTGCTGCGTTGATCGCATATTTTGTAATTCCTGCATTCGGTTGGCGTGTCGCATTGATCATCACGGCTTTGCCTGCTTTCTATGCAATTTATCTACGCCGAAATTTACCGGATTCCAAAAAGTTTGAAGAAGAAGGTAAAACGACAGAAACGACAGGTCATAAACTTAAACAATTACTTGCTCCGGCATTCAGGAGACGAACGATTATGTTGTGGATCGTTTGGTTTGCTGTTGTCTTCTCATATTACGGTATGTTCCTGTGGTTACCGAGTGTCATGGTGATCAAAGGTTTCAGTCTGATCAAAAGCTTTGGCTATGTATTACTCATGACATTGGCACAGCTTCCTGGTTATTTCAGTGCCGCATGGCTAATCGAGCGCATGGGACGTAAATTTGTTCTGGCTACTTATTTATTTGGAACGGCAATCAGTGCGCTTGCTTTCGGTAATGCGGAGACATTGACTACATTGATGCTAGCTGGTGCATTTCTATCCTTCTTCAACCTAGGAGCGTGGGGAGCACTCTATGCTTATTCTCCGGAACAATATCCTACAGCTATTCGAGCTACGGGGTCTGGAGTCGCTGCTGCTATTGGGCGCGTGGGAGGCATTTTCGGACCGCTTCTTGTAGGCTCGTTGTTAGCAGCAGGCTATGGGTTCGGAATCATCTTTGGCATTTTTTGTGCAGCTATTATGGTAGGAGTGCTAGCTGTGATATTCCTTGGAACAGAAACGAAACAAACCGAATTGACATAGTATAAAGTAAGCCGTTTCCATTTAACATAAATGGGAGCGGCTTTTTCAATGGCTAACATTTTTGATTCTACGCAGAAACCTTTATAATTACAGAAAGGAGTGGATACGATGTTTCGCATACCAGATGAAATGGTGCGTATAGCTTTAGAACGTAGCGAAGGATTTCCGGTAGAAGGCTTTGTCCGTGGAGAAGGTCCGAAATCACCTACACTCTTATTGATCGGAGAGGCGCCAGGGGAACATGAAGCGATACATGGTGTTCCGTTCGTTGGACGTGCAGGTGATGAGCTGATGAAGTCACTTTCATCCATTGGTTTAACGCGTGAAGATGTTTATATGACTAGTTCATTCCGAAGTAGACCTTATAAATGGGGGACGAAGAAAGAACGAGATGGAACGTTAACGGAACGTAAATATAATCGTCCACCGACACAAAAAGAGCAACTGGCCCATGCGCTTGTACTTGATTTTGAAGTAGCAAATCTTCAACCTAAGCTCATTGTGACACTTGGTAATATTGGTTTACAGCGATTGCTTGGAAAACATGCGAAGGTCACAGCCTTGCATGGACAAGTTCTTACGCAACCTGTTCAATATTTGGCGGCATTAGAAGATAAACAATATAGTTTAACGGATGAATCCTACACGATATTACCGACATTCCATCCAGCATCCGTATTTTATCGCCCATCTCTTAGACCCGAACTTGAAGCCGATTGGCAGCGTATCGGTGAGTATCTTCAAGGGCTTACGCAACATCCATTTGAATAAGGTAGAAAAGAGGGTACATCATGAGTGCTCAAGCAAAACCAAAAGGATCCATTAAAAACTTTATGAGTTTAGTTAAAATGTTACATTGGCCAATAGCCGTGACGGTCTTCGCATTGATACTTTCTCTAGTTGAAACAGCTGCAGGACTGGCTGTACCGTTAATTACCAAAGATTTAGTGGACTCTTTCACAAGTGAATTACTAAATTGGAAAACGGGTATCTTCTTGCTCGTCTTATTTGTAGTGCAAGCAATTGCCGGTGGATTTTCCTACTACATGCTTGCCTACATAGGTGAGACGGTAGTTGCGGACTTGCGCAATCAATTATGGCAAAAGGTACTCCGGTTGCCTGTACCGTACTTTGATCAAAATGAAACGGGAGAAACGATGAGCCGCATCACACAAGATACCACTGTATTAAAATCCCTTGTCTCGGAGCATCTGGTATCGTTCATTTCAGGTATGATCTCCATTATCGGAGCGGTCATTATTCTATTGGTACTGGATTGGAAAATGACAGTTATTATGTTAGTCAGTATACCCATCAGTATGGCGATTCTGTATCCGCTTGGGCGGTTAATGCATAAAGTTGCAAAAGCAACACAAGCTGAAATGGCGAAGTTTTCCGGGCATCTCGGACGTGTGCTTGGAGATATACGTTTAGTGAAAGCGTATCGCGCAGAACCTGCTGAAGGTGAAAAGGGAAAAATCGCCATTCAGTCTTTGTTTCGATATGGGTTGAAAGAAGCGAAAATCCAAGCAGTAATTTCGCCTATTATGATGTTGACTATGATGGGTATCCTAGTAGTGATTCTTGGATACGGTGGAGCCCAAGTCGCAAAAGGCGCATTATCGGCCGGAACGCTCGTCGCAATTATATTCTTGTTATTTCAGATTATCGTACCATTTGCACAAATGGCTCAGTTTTTCACTTCATTCCAAAAAGCAGTAGGTGCAACGGAGCGAATTCAAGGGATTTTGCGAATGGATTCAGAGTCTGCAGAAGGTAACAGTATAACGAAAGCAGAAGAAGCCATTACGTTTTCAAATGTTCATTTTTCATATGAAGAGGGAAAGAACGTAGTGAACGGAATTTCATTCAAAGCTGAGCCAGGCACTGTAACGGCATTTGTCGGACCAAGTGGTGGCGGGAAGACGACGATCTTTTCACTGGTAGAAAGATTTTATCAACCTACATCTGGGGAAATACGAGTTGGAGAAAATCCGATCGATACTATTCCTTTATCTGATTGGCGAAAGCGCATAGGCTACGTCTCACAAGAAAGCCCGTTACTCAGCGGAACCATTCTCGACAATATTGCATATGGTCTTGAAGAAAGACCACCTATTGAACAAGTTATTGAAGCTGCAAAAGCTGCCAATGCTTATACTTTCATAAAAGATATGCCTGATCAATTCGATACGATGGTAGGGGAGCGTGGCATGAAGCTCTCTGGGGGGCAGCGCCAGAGAATTGCGATTGCACGTGCGTTACTGCATAATCCTAAGATTTTATTATTGGATGAAGCGACATCAAATTTAGATAGTGGTTCGGAAACGCATGTTCAAGAAGCGCTACGTCATTTAATGTACGGTAGGACGACTCTCATTATTGCGCATCGGTTAGCAACGGTGCTGCATGCAGATCAACTATTATTTTTAGAGAATGGCCAGATCACCGGTAGAGGAAATCACACAGAACTATTAAATACACATGATCTCTATCGTGAATTCGCAACAGGACAAGGCTTGGCATAAGAAGTGAAAGGAGAAGATAGTATGTATGAACCGATAGATCCATCGTTCTTTGATGCTCCTGTCTTAGAGCTTGCTCGCAATTTAGTCGGCCAATATATTGTCCATGAACAACCCGAAGGACTATCAGTAGTCAGGATTGTGGAAACAGAAGCGTATCATGGGGCCGAAGACCGTGCTGCACATAGTTACGGTAACCGTAGAACGAAACGTACGGAAGTGATGTTCGGAGAGCCGGGATCCGTCTATACATATCAGATGCACACCCATGTACTGATGAATGTCGTGAGCGCACAAGAAGGTACACCTCATGCGGTCTTATTACGTGCGGGTGAGCCGATAGAGGGAGTAAGTCATATGCAGGCAAGGCGCGGCATACACATTAAGAAAGTGACGGATCTTACGAATGGGCCAGGCAAGCTTTCCAAGGCGCTTGGAGTGACGATGTCATACTATGGGCATCATTGGACGCAAAAGCCTCTCTATATCGCAGAGGGCTTACCTCAAAGCGAGATAGAAGCCGGGCCACGAGTAGGGATTGGGAATACAGGAGAAGCTGTACATTATCCTTGGCGTTTTTACGAAAAAGACAATCCGTTCGTCTCGAAATATAGAAAATAGGCTAACGAACATTTTAGATGTATCTAGCTACAGAGAAGAATAGGGGAAATCATGAAGAAATTATTAAAAATGGGCAGTGCTTTTATTGGAATCGTTGTAGGAGCAGGATTTGCTTCTGGCAATGAAATCATGACGTATTTTACGAGCTTCGGCTATTTAGGCATGATTGGCGCAGTAATTTGTACGGCCCTGTTCGCGTATTTAGGAATGACATTAACGCGTCTTGGAAGTAGAATGCAGACACCATCGCATAAAGACGTAATCTACAAAATCAGCGGACGTTATCTAGGCGTCATCGTGGATGGCATTATTATCTTCACGCTATTTGGCGTTGGAGTGGTGATGCTTGCAGGTGCAGGCGCCAATTTACACCAGCAATTCGGCTTGCCGACGTATGTAGGTAGTTTACTAATGATAGTATTAGTGTTCTTGACGGTATTATTAAACGTAGATAAGGTAGTTGCGATAATCGGCAGTGTCACGCCGTTTTTAATTATTGCGGTAGTCGCTGTATCTGTTTATAGTATCGTCACGATGGATACAACGTTCGCTGTTCTTGACCCTATTGCAAAAGCCTTGCCCACAACATTGCCTAACTGGTTTATATCTGCAATTAATTATGTATCGTTTAATATTGCGCTAGGTGCACCGATGGCGATTGTCATGGGGAGTGCGGAGAAAAATGAAAAAACAGCAGCATGGGGAGGATTTGCAGGTGGCTTGGGATTGGGTATTTTAATTCTGTTAAGTCACTTGGCGATCTTCTCGCAAGTAGAGAGCGTAGCAGGGGCAGAATTGCCGATGCTTGCGGTTATTAATAATATTTCACCGATCTTTGCTATTTTCATGGCATGTATTTTGTACGGCATGATATTCAATACAGCAGTTAGCATGTTCTATGCATTTGGTGCTCGGTTCATCAAAAGTGGCACGCTAAAGTTTAAAGTGTTTGTAGCATTATCACTAGTAATTGGCTATGTACTTAGCTTCTTTGGATTTACTAAATTGGTCAGTACGCTATATCCAGTTGTTGGCTATTTGGGTTTGTTTTTAGTAGCAGCACTCATCATGGCTTCATTCCGTATGCCGAATAAAATATAAAAAATACCCTCGTGAATTGATTCACGAGGGTATTTTGTGCTTATACTGATTGTAATTGAAGTGCTACAGCTGGACCGAAGAACTCGAAGTGGATTTTCTCTTCTGGTACACCCATTGCATAAAGCTGCTGAAGAACGAACTCCATGAAGCCAGTAGGTCCACATACATAGACATCACTGCCTGCAATGACGTTTTCTTCAAGGAACTTACGAGTGAACATGCCGTCTCCCTCTTCTGAATAAAGAGCTTTGTACGTAGAGTTTGGCAATTTTGCATTTAATTGCTCTAGTTTATTCGCAAATGCTTGTTGGCTGCGTGTACGTGCAGAATGCAAGAATGCTACTTCACGTTCAGGAGACAAGTCTGCAATCGTTGAATACATAGCTTTCATAGGTGTAATACCTACACCGCCACTGATTAATGTAACAGGTGCTGTACCTGTTGGATCCAAGAAGAAATCACCTGCTGGTGCACTGACTTCAACAATGTCGCCAACGCTTGCATTTTCATGCAAGTAGCAAGATACTACGCCGTTTGGTGATAATGTATCTTCACGTTTAACCGAGATACGGAAAGTCTCATCATTTGATTTTTGAGACAAACTATATTGACGGTTAACAATGTTTTTCGCGCCTGGGATTTCCATGCGGATTGTAATGTATTGTCCTGGTAAATAGTATGGTAGTTTTTTACCGTCAACAGGCTTTAAGTAAAATGAAGTAATGACATCACTTTCTTCTACTTTGTCGACGATTTCGAAGTCTTTAAATAATTCCCATCCACCGTCAGCTTTTTTTGTATTCTCGTACATATCTTTTTCTACACCGATGAATGCGCCAGCGATTACACCGTAAGCGGCTTCCCATGCATCCATAATTTCAGGAGTCGCTGCATCGCCAAGTACTTCTTTAATGGCTTTTAATAGATACTCTCCGACAATTGGATAATGTTCCGGCAAGATTCCAAGTGATACGTGCTTGTGAGCGATTTGTACAACAACCGGTAGAATTGCTTCTAGGTTATCGATATGTTGCGCTGCTGCGTATACTGTGTTTGCAAGAGCTGTCTGCTGACGTCCTTGAGACTGATTAGCATGGTTGAATATATCTAGTAATTCGGGATGAGCCACAAACATATTTTTGTAAAACGCTGTAGTAATAGCTGTTCCGTGTTCCTCTAGTACTGGTACTGTGGATTTGATAACGTCGATAGTTTTTTGATCTAACATTTATAATGCACAACCTCTCCGTATTTGATATCTCTATCATAAATCATTTATGTTTTAAAAGCTATATGTTAAATACATGTTTAAAAAGAAAATGTGAAGGTTGTCACATTCTATTCAAAAAGTAGCCACGCTTCCACTTATAACCACCAGCGTAAATCGATGATTTTCCAATCGGAAATGCTATAATGAAGGGAGAGCAGAAAGTGGTGATATTATGCGTTTGACAATGTATACAGATTATTCGCTGCGTGTTCTGATTTTTTTAGCTACTAAGAAACCGGGTGAATTATCCACTGTTCAAGAAATATCGGATGCTTATCAGATCTCAAAAAATCACCTCACCAAAATAGTCCATGAATTAGGGAAGCTGGAACTGATCGAAACTATTCGCGGTCGTGGTGGCGGAATCCGTCTCAGTGTAGAACCGATTAGTATCAATGTAGGAGAATTAGTTCGTAAAACAGAAGACGACTTTCATTTAGTCGAATGTTTTGATCCAAATAAAAACATGTGCGTGTTGTCTCAGGCCTGCCAGTTGCGGGGTGTGTTATATGAAGCACTCCAAGCTTATTTTGCCGTACTCGACCGTTATACGATTGCAGACTTCCTTCATAATAAAGATGAAATACAATCTTTACTATTTCCCACTAGTCAATCAGAATTAGTGTGATAGAATATAGTTAGTAAACATAGTGAAATAGGAGGAATTAAAAAATGTCAAAAGTTTTGGTTATTGGACATAAAAACCCGGATACGGATTCTATCGCATCTGCGATTACGTATGCATATCTCAAACAACAAATTGGTGTGGATGCGGAAGCTGTACGTCTAGGGAATATCACGAAAGAAACAGCATACGCTCTTGAAACTTTCGGCTTTGAAGCCCCACGTCTAATTGAAAAAGCGGCAACTGAAACATCCCAAGTCATCTTAGTCGACCACAATGAAAAGCAGCAAAGTGTGGATGACTTGGATGATGTACAAGTGTTGGAAGTGATCGACCATCACCGTATTGCGAACTTCCAGACAAATGATCCGCTATATTACCGTGCGGAACCAGTAGGCTGTACAGCAACGATTTTGAATAAATTATTCAAAGAACATGGCGTTGAAATACCGAAAAATATTGCTGGTTTAATGCTATCCGCAATCGTGTCGGATTCATTGCTGTTCAAATCACCAACGTTCACACCGCAAGACCAGGCAGCAGCTGAAGAGCTTGCCGCTATTGCAGAAGTAGATGCGGCTGTGTATGGTTTAGACATGTTAAAAGCAGGGGCGGACTTGAGTTCAGTGCCTGTAAGAGAATTGGCTAACTTAGATGCGAAAGAATTTATTTTCGGCGATGTGAAAATGGAAATCGCACAAGTAAACGCAGTGGACTTGCAAGATATCCTTGGGCGCCAAGATGAACTAGAAGTTGTATTAAATGAAGTGATCGAACAAAAGGGATTGGATTTATTCCTATTTGTTGTGACTGACATCATTAATAGTGACTCGGTTATCATTGCGCTTGGAAAAGAAGCGGAACGTGCAGGATCTGCGTTTAATGTAGATTTCAATAATAATTCTGCATTGTTGAGAGGAATCGTTTCACGCAAGAAACAAATTGTTCCTGTATTGACTGAAGCACTTTCATAATTAGTAAACTGTCACAGAGAATCGGTAAAACGATTTCTGTGACAGTTTTTTTATCCTAAATCGAGAGGCTGGGTGGCTGGCCCTTCTAATACGGTTCCATCTGCACGGAACCGGGAACCGTGACAAGGACAGTCCCATGTTTGATCTCCTTTATTCCAGCGAGTGCGGCAACCCATATGCGTACAGATTGGAGAGTCGGTTCGAGCGATATGTCCACCGGTAAATTCTTTTACTGTACGGCCACCTAATAATAAAGCGCGATTGAATAATGAACCAAAATCGGTTCTGCCTGGAGAAAACAATTCACTTGCGGCATTCGATCGTCCGACAATTGCATCCGAGATGATTTCTGCACACGCCAAAGAGTTGGAGAGTCCCCATTTCCGATAGCCCGTACTAATATAAACGTCTGGAGAAGAAGTTGAAATGGCTCCTGCATAAGGTACTAAATCAGGTGTAGACGGATCCTGTGCCGACCATTTGTAGACAATATCAGGATGTCCCAAAGTCGTTTTTATATCCTCGGTCAAGCTATCATAATGTAACTGTGTTTCTTTTTCTGAACCGGCAGGATGTGATTGCGCACATAGCAATAAATAGGATTGATCATCAATCGTAGCGGTTCGTATGGAGCGTTTCGGCTCGTCCACTGATATATATTGATGGTCAAATGGTGTTTCGGTCTTTGCCGCAGCGATATAAGATCGCTCCACATCCAGTTTGAGAATTTGCATCCCTTCTAGAGCTTCAATAGGATAATGAGAGCAGATGACAAGCTGACGGTAACCGACTATTTTAGATGAAGAGAGCTTGACGAAATGACGATCGGTATCTAAAGCAGCGACTTGTGCATGTTCAAATATTCGTGCGCCTTCTTTCACAGCAAGTTGCGCTAATTGTTGCCCGAAACGAACGGGATGTATTTGTGCTTCGTCTTCGACTAGTAATGTATGAGCAGTTTCAAATGGCAAGTAGGATGCGCTTCCTGCAAGAACAAATGGAATTCCGATCGCTTCGTAAGCCTTTTTTTCCGCAAGTAATCGTTCTGTACCCTCAGCCGATTGAGAATAAAGTGCTGAATGGGCAACTTGCAATTGGTCCGCTTCAGAAATGGATCGTGCGAAATCAAGAGCTTGTTCATTTACATTGAAATATTGTTTAGCACTATCTACATCAAACTGTTCAATCATATCCGCATACACTAAATCGTGTTGGGCGGTTAATTTACCTGTAGAATTTCCTGTTGCACCGTGCAACAAGCTGTTCTTTTCGAGCAACACCACATCTTTTCCTTGTTTCGCTAAAAAGTAAGCATTCGCTATTCCACTTAAACCACCTCCGATGATTAACACATCACATGTTAAATCATCTTCTACTGTTGGATAACTAGACTTCGGATAAGCAGTAGCAAGCCATAATGATTCATTCATTTGGACACCTCATTCTATAAATTTACATAACGTAAGCATTAACATTGTTGCCAACTTTACTTGAATCTAAAATAGAAGATAGAAAGGTGGGGCAAAAAAATGAAAATTGAAGTATGGTCAGATTATGTTTGTCCATTTTGCTATATTGGTAAAAGACGTTTGGAACATGCCTTGAAACAGTCTGGACTTGACGAAAAAGCGGAGGTCATATTCAAGGCGTATCAATTGGATCCAAGTACACCAATTGATTCTGGCCAATCATTATTGGATGGATTAGCTATTAAATTTAATGTTAGTAAACAAGAAGCAGAAAATATGATGAAGAATATCGAAGAGCAAGCAAAAACAGTGGATCTTCAGTATCAAGTGGATAAAATGAAAACATCCAATACATTTGATGCACATCGCCTTGCGAAATTCGCAGAAAAACACGGACTCGAGAAGGAAGTAACAGAGCAGCTAATGCATAGTTACTTCGTGGAAGGGGAGAGCATCGATACGGAGCAAGTACTCGTAGCGATCGCGACGGAAGCTGGATTGGATGCAGAGAAAACCAAGGCGATGCTTCATAGTAATGACTTCTCTAACGAAGTGAAACGCGATATTGACGAAGCGCAGGAAGTTGGAGTTAAAGGCGTACCGTTCTTTGTTATTAATAGGAAGTATGCTATAAGCGGTGCACAGCCCACAGAAGCATTTGTCGAAGCGTTAGAAAAGATTGCGGAAGAAGAAGGCATTACGAAACCAACGTTACAAGTACTAGGCACTGATAACGGCGGTCAATGTGACGACGATTCTTGTGATATCTAACCTTCTTGGAAGACAGAAGAGCTAAAAGGGTATAGTTTACACTCTTGGTGGACGCATTTCATTTACGATTAACTAGCACCTTGTCCTAAGGCAGTGAATCCACACTATAATGAAAGAAAAGCTTGAAGATATACTCAGAAAAACTTTCGAGTTGTCTTCAAGCTTTTAAGGCAGTGACCTATTCAGGTTGCTGCTGTTTTATATTTTCTTCATCTTTAGAAACTACAATCGTCATTCGAATATCAATTACATCGCCGACCATGACACCACCAGCTTCGATTGCGCGATTCCACATTAAACCGAAGTCTTTTCTTTTGATTTCACCCTCGACAAGATAAGTGGCGCCGAATATGGTGACTTCTTTGGGAGTGATACAGAATACTGCTCGCTTCGTGGTGTTTTTAACAGTGAGATCGCCCGACATTTGATACTTGCCGTCTATGTCGTTATAAATGGAGCGAGAAGTGAAAGTCATTTGTGGAAAGATTTGTGCATCAAAAAAGTCTTCCGAGCATAAATGTAGATCACGGTCTCTATTCTTGGTCTGGATGGAAGGGACAATTACTTGAAAACTAATCTTGCTCTTTGTTAGATCTGCTATATTCCCTTGTAATTCACCTGAAAACTCTTCAAACGTTCCCGTTACAGTGGATACCATCATATGTGGAACTGAAAAGCCGACAGCGGACGCTATGCGATCTACTTTCCATCTATTCACTTTCACTCCTCCTTATGGATATTTAGTTAGCTAAACTGTAATTGAAATAACATCAAAAGTCAAAATGAAATACCTTGTCAAAAAGGCCGATTGCAAGCATACTAATAGATGGATAAGATTGTTTCCGTAAAATTGGAGACACGTATACTGAAAGGACTTGATGTAGGTGTCAAAACATCGATGGTTTGAAGAACTTCAAAAGAAAATACAAAGCGGTTGGTTGTTACTTGATGAACCACTAAACAAATATACGAAAACACGCCTAGGCGGTAAAGCGGATGTCGTTGCCGCGCCTGGCACAATAGAAGAAGTGCAAGCGGTTGTTAGCTATGCTTACGATCACAATATACCGATTTTATTGCTGGGGAACGGTTCGAATATGGTCGTTCGTGATGGCGGTGTACGAGGAATTGTCATGTATATGGCGAACTTCAATCATATAAAGATTGAAGGTAATAGAATGATAGCGGAAGCTGGTGCTGACATAATTGAAGCCTCTAGAGAAGCAGCAAAAGCCTGCTTAACGGGTCTTGAGTTTGCATGTGGAATACCAGGGTCAATCGGTGGTGCCATGGCAATGAACGCAGGTGCATATGGTGGGGAAATCAAAGACATCATTCTTCAAGCAACTGTAATGGATAGCACAGGAAAGATTTTTGTGCTTTCAAAAGACGAGTTGGAACTAGGGTATCGTAAAAGTATCATTACTACAGAAGGCTATTATGTTCTATCAGCAGAATTCGCACTCGCTCAAGGTGAGCAAGACGATATCGATTCTGCGGTGGCGGACTTAACGTTCCAGCGTGAGTCGAAGCAACCTCTCGAATATCCTTCAGCGGGTAGTGTGTTTAAACGACCACCGGGCTACTTCGCCGGAAAGTTGATCCAGGATAGTGGATTGCAAGGTAAAGGGTTTGGTGGAGCGGAAGTGTCTACTAAGCATGCGGGATTCATCGTGAACAAGAAGGATGCTACGGCGTCAGATTATATTCGTACGATTGAGATGGTGAAAGCGGAAGTGAAGAAGAATTTCGGGATTGATCTAGAGATGGAAGTGAAGATCGTCGGGGAAGAGCTTCCGGAATAATAAGAGGTGCACGTGCTGTCCAAAATGTCAGGGCTTTAATGACTTATTTGGACAGCTTTTTTACGTTTGGAATTGGTAGGAAAAGTGCTGCGGATAGGCTGGCGATGTGATAGCGTAGGGGGTTTGCGCTTCGGAGCGGACGCGGTGAATTACCCCCTGGTGCAAAGATGTGCTCCTAACGCTACGTTTTTACTCTCAAAAGCCGTCCTTCGCTACGGCTCTCGCTCCAATCCCTTGCAGTGTGAGTAGATAATATTTTTCGTTGTACATTGAAGTTAGGCTTGTAATCGATATTATACTTCAATACTTGAACTTAAATAAGTTAAGACAAAACAATAATTCAAACACTTCTTACAGTGAGTAATCTAAGTAACCACACTATCAACGTAGGATGGAAGCGGAAGTTGGGGGCGAAGTGCAAAAATGTGCTCCTAACGCTGCGCTTTTACTCGCAAAAGCCGTTCTTCGTTACGGCTCTTCCCGCAGGATCAGCCCGAAAGGAGAGACAACCAAAAGGGAGCCTGCGACCTGGTTGGCTCGCCGAGAGCCCATGGGAAAGCGTCCCCCAACTGGAGCTTCCATCCCGAACCACTCACAAACTCACTCACTTCTATAGAACCCCATTCCAAGACCTTTGCATTTGAATCTAACCCTACACAAAAAAAGAGATGCCCCATCCTGGGACATCTCAAGTGATATTAATTCTGTATCTTGCACTGGATCTTGCTTGAGTCGATCACCTGGTCATCTTCTATCTGTACCTGGCAGATCTTATTATTCTGCATGAACTTAAAAAGACCGTTATTGAAATCCGTACCGATCTCCTTAAAGAAAATTCCCTCGTACTGCGCATGTTTCGAAAGCGTGAAGTTTATGCGGAAGTTATCGCCATCTGGAACCAGATAGGCACGTACTCCCTTTTCAAACGTCCCTTCCGTCTCAACCTTAATCGCACGATCAACCGACACGACATGAAAGTCCACAAATGGAATTTCTCTCAACAGAACGTTCATGAATGAACCTTTTGTGATTTCTTCCCAGCGACTTTGTGCAGTCTGTCCGATAATAATCTGTGTAATACCGTACTGGTGAGCCACTTCTTTGATGACTTTTGCAGTAGGGCGCTTCTCATCATCGCGAATAATGAACGCTTCTACATCCAACTCTTCCGCAAGTTCTTTCCAACGGTCTACATACTCTGACTTCTCCACATCGAAATCATCTAGTGGAGCAGGGTCGACGGTCAGGATATAGAGTGGACAGTCCATGATTGCAGCAATTTTATATCCTCTGTTAATGAGACGTTCACCATTTGGACCGTAATACACACAAACGAGAATGCTCTCGTCCATACGGCTTTTCATTTTGCCCATAATGACTCTTCACCTCTTTGAATTCTATAAACTACGTGTATTCGGTTCACATATTAGGGGAATGCTTTCCGCTGCAATTCCGCCAGAGAACCTCATCCCAGAGACGGGATTACGAACTTGGCCTTACAGTATGCTGACCGCGCTTGCTATGCGGTTTTTGATAAAGTAGTGTATACTTTTCAGTAGAGAATATATTCTATACTTAGAGTCCCATTATGCATAACGTATAGGGTTCAGTCAAGAGTCCCTCAGTATTATATAAAAAAATATTTTTTGGAGGTGTTAGATTGATAACTGTCTTGCTAGCAATTTTCTTACCATTTATCGCAGCATGTTTAGTGCCATTTATACATAAATTCCTGACAGGTCGACGGATTGGTTGGTTCGTGATTACAATTCCGCTCTTCTTATTCATTTTATTACTCCGCCTAGTTCCATCGCTTTCAAATGGAGCTTCTTATTTATATACATTCCCTTGGATACCTTCTGCGGGTGTACATTTTTCCACTCATTTAGATGGATTGAGTATGATTTTTGCTTTATTGATTACGGGTATTGGAAGTTTAGTTGTGTTGTATTCCATTTATTATCTTTCAGAGCGAGAAGCGATCGGGCGTTTCTATACATATTTACTGCTTTTCATGGGCGCTATGTTGGGAGTCGTTTTATCTGATAACTTGATCGTTCTTTACGTATTTTGGGAATTAACGAGTATTTCCTCCTTTCTATTGATTGCATTTTGGTATCACCGAAAACAATCCAGATACGGAGCGAAGAAATCCATGCTCATTACCGTCACGGGCGGTGTCTTCATGTTAGTTGGATTTTTAATGCTCTATACGATCACAGGGACATTTAATTTGCAGGAATTAATCGCTATGCGGGAAGTGATTGCAGCGGATTCGTTATTCATCCCTGCTATGCTACTTGTTTTGCTCGGTGCGTTCACTAAGTCTGCACAGTTTCCATTCCATATTTGGTTGCCTGATGCAATGGAAGCACCTACGCCCGTCAGCGCGTATCTACACTCCGCGACGATGGTTAAAGCAGGAATTTATTTAGTGGCACGTTTCACACCAATTTTCGCAGGTGATGCGACATGGTTCTATGTTGTGTCATGTGTAGGATTATTGACGATGCTATGGGGGTCTGTAAATGCAGTGAAGCAAACGGATCTAAAAGCTCTACTCGCGTTCTCTACAGTGAGTCAGCTCGGAATGATCATGAGTTTGTTAGGCATCGGTTCACTGGCATTCGCATCTTCTGAGAGTGCGCAAATTGCATTATTTACTGCTGCGACGTTCGCTGCATTATTTCATTTAATCAATCATTCTACCTTTAAAGGCGCTTTATTTATGGTCGTCGGTATTTTAGATCATCAGCTAGGTACACGTAATATTAAACGGCTCGGTGGATTAGCTACTATTATGCCGATCACGTTTACCATCGCACTGATCGGTAGTTTTTCCATGGCGGGCCTTCCACCATTTAACGGCTTCTTAAGTAAGGAACTCTTTTTTGAAGCCATGCTGTCATTGAAAGATGCGAATCTGTTGACGATGGATTCGATGGTGTTGTTGTTCCCGATCGTTGCATGGATCGGAAGTATATTCACTTTCATTTATTGTATGATTATTGTGTTTCAGACGTTTTTTGGCAAAGTACCGCCACCGATGTCGGGACAGCGACCAGCACATGAAGCACCGATTCAAATGCTGATTTCACCGATAGTTCTTGGGAGTCTAGTCGTACTGATATTTTTCTTCCCGAATCTGCTCGGTACGTATATTTTAGGGCCCGCAATGAATGCCGTGTATCCAAAATTTGAAGGAATGACCGGTCTAGTACCTGAAATTCATGTGTGGCATGGATGGAGGATGCCAATCTTTATGACGATTGGTTTGATTGTCGCCGGAATCTTACTGTATCGTTTCTTGCGTTACTGGAAAGGCATTTACAGATTAGGCTTTTTACAATGGACACTCGACCGCTTTTATAATGCGTTTTTAATTCGCACTGAACGAATCGCTTCTGTTGTGACGAAAGCCTACATGACTGGATCGGTACGTGACTATGTTGCTTACATCATGTTAGTTTTCATTGCACTTGTCGGAGTAGGGTTACTAGGTTTTCAACAATTCATTTTCGACTTTTCGAATGATGCCCCAATTGAGATCAATGAAGGCATTATTATCTTCGTCATGATGTGCTCAAGTGTGGCGATTTTGTATGCGAAATCAAGGATTGCTGCTATTGTTCTTAATGGTGTATTGGGCTATTCGATTGCGATTCTATTTGTCGTATTCCGCGCACCAGACTTGGCATTGACGCAAATAGTTGTCGAGACGGTCACAACAGTGTTGTTCTTGCTCTGCTTCTATTACTTACCGGAGTGGAAGCCTGAACATAAATCGATTTCCATGCGAGTGCGTAATGGATTGATCGCGATCGCTTCGGGAATAGCCGTCACAGTGGTTGCTCTACTCGTGCAAGGTCATTCCATCTATCCATCTATCTCAGTTTATTATGAAACGGCATCAAGGATTGCTGGCGGTCTAAATGTGGTCAACACGATACTTGGGGACTTCCGTGCGTTCGATACGATGCTTGAGGTATTGGTATTGTTCATCGCAGGTCTTGGCGTTTACTCATTAGTCAAACTGCGTCGCAAGAAGGGAGCGGATCACTCTGAAGAAAAATGATGTGATCTTACAAACAGTCACGAAGATTGTTTTCTTCATCATCTTGACGTTTGGCGTGGAGCTGTTTTTAGCGGGACACAATAGTCCGGGTGGTGGCTTTATTGGCGGACTTGTACTCTCTTCGGCGTTTGTATTATTGTACTTGGTTTATGACATAGAAACCGTTCACCGCGGAACACCGTTTGATTTTAAGCGAGTGGCGGCACTTGGTGTGTTGCTGGCGGTAGGGACGGGGATGTTGTCGATAGTGTTCGGCGAGCCTTTCCTGACCCAGACAACGTGGCTAGTGGATTTACCGGTTTTCGGTGAGACGGAACTTGGAACGATGACGATTTTCGAAGCGGGCGTCGCGTTGACTGTGCTCGGTGTCGTCGTGACCATTATTTTAGGAATCAGTGAGGACGTGGAGTAATGGAGACATTAATTACCCTTCTGGTTGGAGTGCTGGTGACTGTAGGCGTCTATTTACTTCTGTCAAAAGAGATGTTGAGAATCATTTTAGGGACCGCAATCCTATCGCATGCCATTAACTTATTATTACTGACGATGGGCGGTTTGAAAAAAGGGGATGTGCCCTTGCTGACAGAAAATGCGGCTGAATATACGGATGCCTTACCACAAGCGCTTATTTTAACGGCGATTGTCATCAGCTTTGCGGTGACGGCATTTTTGCTCGTATTATCTTACCGTTTGTATCAGGAGTCTAACCGGGGACCTGGATTGCGAGGACGACAAGATGAATAATTTATTAGTATTGCCTATGATTCTGCCTATTTTGATAGGTGTGATTTTAGTGTTCTTACGCCCCTATATCCGTTTGCAACGTGTGCTGAGTATTCTAACGATAATTGCTTCTGCTGGGATCGCTGCGTATTGTCTGCAGCAAATTCATCTGCACGGCATTATGCGACTAGATTTTGGAGGCTGGCTACCACCACATGGTATTTTGTTTGTGGGCGATTCATTCGCTATGTTGCTAGTACTTACCACATGCGTTGTTTCAAGTATTATTTTACTGTATTCATTCGCTTCGACAGGAGTAGAGACAGAGACCATGTTTTTCTACCCGTTCTTCCTGTTTTTGGTCGCGGGTGTCAACGGTTCGTTTTTGACTGGAGATTTATTTAACCTCTTTGTTTGTTTTGAAGTAATGTTACTAGCTTCCTATGTATTGCTAACTCTTGGTGGACGCAAGATGCAATTGAAAGAAGGTATTACATATGTCTTGATCAATGTATTGGCATCTTGGTTTTTCTTGCTGGGTATTGCGTATTTATACGGTGCTCTTGGTACGTTAAACATGGCACATGTCGCAGTCCGCGTGGCGGAAACGGGACAAGGACCGCTGCTAACCTTAATTGCGATCATTTTCTTGATTGTCTTTAGTTTAAAAGCGGGTTTGTTAATGTATTTCTGGTTGCCTGGTTCCTATTCCGCACCACCTACAGCGGTTGCTGCTCTGTTCGGCGCATTATTAACGAAAGTCGGGATTTACGCGCTATACAGGATGTTCACGTTAATATTCATACATGATCCATTAATTTATACAATCATTGGTGTGCTGGCGGTCTTGACGATGGTAGCGGGCTGTCTCGGAGCTATTGCCTATACAGACGTGCGTCAGATCGTTTCATATAACGTGATCATTTCCGTCGGCTTTGTGCTGACAGGTTTGGCGATTGGTACGTATACAGCATTTCAGGGAGCAAGTTATTATTTAGTCCATGACATGGTAAGTAAAGCATTGCTGTTTTTATTGGCAGGCACAGTCGTGTATTTAACAGGTCGTACGAAGTTTCATGAGATCAGTGGATTGATCCGGAACTATCCGCTTGCCGGCTGGTTGTTTTTCATGACGATGCTTGCCATTGCAGGTATTCCACCCCTAAGCGGTTTTATTGGAAAAGTGTATATAGGCTTGGGTGCAATTGAAAAGGGATCGTATGTACTGCTGGTCGTAGCATTTTTGTCGAGTATTGGTGTGTTATATTCATTGCTGCGTGTTTTCCTCAACAGCTTTTGGGGAGAAACGACGATCAGCGAAGATGATCAGAAGCCATTTGAGAAGAAGATGGGGTTACCGCTAGTATTACTTGCGGTACTAGTAGTGGGATTAGGTATCGGTGCAGAGTTAATAGCACCTTATATACAAGACGCAGCCGATACGCTGGCCAATCCCGAACAATATATTCGTGCCGTTCTGGGCGACGATTTAAAATAGAAGGGAGAAATGGCCATGCCAATACAACTTCTGCTGAATTTATTCATTGCGTTTTTATGGATGTTATTAATGGATGAAGACGAGCTGAGATTCAATACGTTTTTCATGGGTTTTTTAGTCGGACTCGGAATCATTTTCGCCATGAGTCGTTTTTTTGGCACCCATTTCTATTTACGCAGAGTATACGCTGCTTGCAAGCTTTTGTTGATCTTTATAAGAGAGCTAACGCAATCAAGTTTTGTGGTTATCTCCCAAATCATGAGACCTACATTGCAAATCAAGCCGGGTATCTTTAAGTACGAGACGATCTTGACGAGTGATGTTGAAGTGACCGTGCTGTCCATGTTGCTAACTCTGACACCGGGTTCGGTTGTGATGGAAGTATCACCTGAAGGCAACGAATTATATATCCATGCAATGGATGTCGAAGAGTCTCGTGCCGGATTGATTAAGCAACTGAAGAATTTCGAGAAAGCGATTATGGAGGTGACACGATGATAGCAGGTATGCTTACTATATCGGTCATACTATTCGCATTGACTATTTTGGTCGCCGTCATCCGGATTATCCTAGGGCCTTCGCTGCCGGATCGCGTCGTAGCACTCGATGTCATTGGAGTGAATTTGATTGCTACGATTGCAGTCGTGTCTGTGATTTTAAATACAAAAGCATTTTTGGAAGCGATTTTGATTCTTGGTATTCTATCCTTTATCGGAACCATTGCATTTTCCAAGTTTATTGAGAGGGGGAAAATCGTTGAACGTAAGCGGGATTGGTGAATTTATAGGGGCTTTATTGATTTTGACAGGCGCTGTTGCCAGTATGTTGAGTGTCTTTGGTTTGATTCGCTTGCCAGATGTTTATACTCGATCACATGCTGCAACGAAAAGTTCAACGTTGGCCGTGTTATTGACATTATCGGGCGCGTTCATCTATTTTCTCTTCTCGGAAAACTTTGTAAGTGTACGTCTTCTTCTAGGTATCGGCTTTGTCTTTTTGACAGCGCCGGTAGCTGGGCATGTAATTATTCGTGCTGCGTATCGGTCGAAAGTGAAGCTCGCGGATATTTCTACAGAAGATGAATTATATGAAAAGATTCACGGGGAAAGATCGGATAAATGATTAGAATATTGATTCAAACGACCATTTGATCAAATTGATTTTCTGAATAATATTCTATATAATGACCGTAATCTACAGTCTATTGAATGAGGTGAAAAAGTGGTAAACCAAGATGCCTGTGAAGTAACGATTGTGCACGAAGATGTTGTTCGTAAAATTCGTAAAGAACTTCCAGATGTAACCGAGATGGTACAAATATTCAAAGCACTGGCTGATGAAACACGTTTGCGTATTGCTTATTCACTGACTTTGGAATCAGAAATGTGTGTCTGTGATGTAGCGGCAGTGATTCAATCTTCATCCGCTACCGCTTCCCATCATTTACGTTATTTACGGGATCATTCATTGGCCAAATCAGAAAGACGTGGAAAAATGGTATACTATTCTTTAGCAGATGAACATGTTGCAGACCTGGTGAAGATTGCTTACGAACACGCAATTGAAGCCCAGCAAACGATGTAACGTCACGTGTGGCGCTTGCATACAGGCAGGCATGATGGAGGAGTTTTAATGCGTTTACAAGAATGGACAATAGAAGAACAAGATTTACTAATTCAGTTTATGACAACAAACTCATGGCCCTACCATGATATTAGTCAGCCTGGTCGCGAGTTACTTGAAAAGTCGATCGAAGAGGGCGGCTATGCATCTGATGACGTAAAAACGTTCTGGATTGAAAATAATGAAAATGAAAAAGTGGGAATCGTGAAAGTCTATGACTTACAAGAAGATGTCCCCTTATTCGACCTTCGGATTGCTGATCACTTCAGGGGCTACGGATATGGTTCTCGTGCATTAAAAAAGCTCACGCAGTATGTATTTGAGTTACCTGAGCACAAGATTCGTATTGAAGGACATACACGCCACGACAATGCTGCAATGCGCAAAGCATTTGAACGGGCAGGCTTTGTAAAGGAAGCACATTTGCGTCAAGCATGGTTCTTACCGAAAGAAAACACGTATTATGATGCGGTAACCTATGGTATGACGAGAGAAGATTACGAGGCGGGTACGACAACTCCTGTACGTTGGGAAGACAGAGAGCGTTTCGAAAAAAGTATACCCGGCTTTAGAGAGCAGATGCAATCTGAACGGTTATATATACGAGCACCTGAATTAAATGACGCGATGGATGTTTGGGGTGCTGTTTCGCATTCAATGCCTACGTTACGAAAGTGGACTGAATGGGCACAAAAAGAAATGACAATTGAGTCGACAGAAGAATATGTTCGTCAGTATGTTTCAGAATTTATTGGCAGGAAGTCTTTAAGCTTTCACTTATTCTTAAGAGAAACAGGTGAGTTTATTGGCTGTGCAGGATTCCATAGAATCGACTGGGGTATTCGGAAATTTGAAGTGGAATATTGGTTGGACACAAAGTTTGAAGGTCGAGGGTATATGACGGAAGCACTCAAAGAACTTGTGGGATTTGCGTTTGCCGATTTATCGGCCGCACGGGTGGAATTCTTCTGTGATGAGAATCACAGTAAAGGTCGCGCAGTAGCAAAGAGAACTGGGTTTGAACTGGAAGGTATTTTACGCAAAAATGCCCCTTCTGCGAATGGGCAATGCTTACGCAACACATGTGTATACGCAAGAATTACCTGATCACAAAAGGAGCACTATACGGTAGTTTTCACTATACCGATCGTCTTCCAGTTATTAATTGAATAACAAAGATAATGCCGGCAATTACTAAAAGTGTGTGGATTAACCCACCGCCAATATTCGCTACTAAACCAATTACCCATAATGCTATTAGTACTACAATAACAAGCCATAATATACGACCCATAGTGAATCAACTCCTTTTCATTGTTATTTGCTATATAAGTATTTTACCCACGCTTTCAAATCTTAAACTTTTAAGATAATAATTTGTAGATGTTGGCGGTCAAATGAGGAGGCGATAGTTTGGCTACACCCAGTATGGAAGATTATATTGAACAAATCTATTTGCAGCTAGAAGCAAGAGGAGAAGCGCGTGTGTCCGACGTGGCAGAGGCACTCTCTGTCCTTCCGTCCTCCGTAACGAAAATGGCTCAGCGTCTTGATCGTGAAGGTTACGTGCACTATGAGCGCTACAGAGGATTGGCATTAACTGATCGCGGTTTACGCTTTGGTAAAAAACTTGTACATCGCCATGAATTACTAGAACAATTTTTGCGTATCATTGGCGTGGAAGAAGAAAATATCTACGGAGATGTAGAAGGGATTGAACATCACCTAAGCTGGAATGCGATGGATCGCATTACTGATTTGGTGGAGACACTCGAGTCTGATCCTGAATTCGTGAAAAAACTAAAAAGTAAAGCACTCTAGAGAGGACTATCCATATGACATTATTACAACCAGGTACACTTGCAACACTTGAAATCCTTCGCAAAGAAGGTTCGCGCTTTGTATTGGACGCTGCTGGAGAAGAGATTTATATGAATGAATCTGAAGCGCCCGATGCACAAGAACGATCGACCATTGAAGTCTTTCTTTATATCAATAGAAGAGGCGAACTGACCGGCACTGCACAAATACCAACAGTTACGATGAATTCATTCGGATGGGCGAAAGTTATTCGTTTGGAAAGAAGTGAAGGGGTTTATGTAGATATTGGTGCATCATTTGAAGTACTGATCAATCGGGCCGACTTCCCGCAGATTAAAGAATTATGGCCACAGCCGGGCGACGAATTGTATATGACGCTTCGCACAGATCCTGGCGGTAATTTATTCGGACGTCTAGTTACAGAAGAAAGAATTCTGGAGCACTATACTATGGCGGAATCAGACATGTACAATCAGAATGTTAAAGCAAGAGCTTACCGCTTGTTGCCAATCGGCACATTCTTGTTGACGGAAGATATACAACGTATTTTTGTTCACGAGACAGAGCGTAAAGAAGAACCTAGATTAGGCGAAGAAGTAGATGTTCGTATTATCGATGTCCATGAAGATGGAACGATGAATGGTTCATTGTTGCCGAGAAAACAAGATCGCTTGCAAACAGATGGAGAGCAAATACTAGCGTACTTACAACAATCAGGTGGTAAAATGCCATTTACCGATAAATCTACTCCTGAAGAAATCGAAGAGATGTTCCAGATGAGTAAAGGTGCTTTCAAACGGGCATTAGGCACGTTGATGAGAGAGCGAAGAATTACACAACAAGATGGCTGGACGACTTTAATAGTGTAACAAACGCAACTTTTCCATGAACCTCAACGTATCTATACATATAGAACAAGGAGGAGTGACTGTATGAAAAGAGGATTAGCCTCTCTATTGGCTTTCATGATGATGGTTGCAATCATAGCGCCCTCTGCTGTTTCAGCGGATGATGTCATTAATGAAAAACTTGGAGTTCCAATTGTAGTGTATGGTGCTAATTTATCGGATGATGAAAAAGCGAGTGTTAAAGAAAGTCTAAAAGTGGCTGAGGAAGCTGAAGTGGAAGAGCTGTCAGTGGACGGCAATGATTTAATTAAATACATTCCTGGCGGCGACCGCAATGCGCGTATGTATTCTTCTGCGAAAATCACCAGACAAGAAGAAGGTGAAGGTATTGTCATCAATATTGTAACACCAGACAATATTACACAAGTAACAGCGGATATGTATGCAACTGCAATGTTAACAGCAGGTATAGAAGATGCGGTCGTAGAAGTAGCGGCTCCCAAAAAAGTAACAGGCCACTCAGCTCTTGTTGGAATCTACAAGGCGTATGAAGTATCTGGAGAGGTTCTGGATACGGAGCGTACCGATGTAGCAAATGATGAATTGAGTTTGGCGACAAAGCTTTCAGAAAAAGCAGGTGTCGATCAAGACGAAGTTGCTAAGTTGCTGACGGAAATCAAAAAGCAGATTTCAGAACAGAAGCCTGCGACCAAAGAAGACGTAGAACAGATTGTCCAAGACCAATTAAAGAAATTTAATATCGAATTGAATGATGCAGATCGCCAATTGTTAATCGATTTAATGGATCGAATTTCGAAACTAGACATCGACTTCACGAAGCTGAATGAACAACTGTCCGATATGGCCTTGAAAATCAAAGATAAGTTAGGTGATATCGATCCGAGCTTCTGGGAGAAGGTAAAAGAATTTTTCAGAAATATGGCGGATTCGCTCAAATCTTTGTTTAGTTAAGATGCCATTGTGGTACGTTATAGGGTAGAAGTACAACTACAAAGGAGAGATCTGCATGAGTGAAAACAAAAACAATGAACAGCGTGAAGGTATTGATTTTGAGCTTGCGGAGTTAGGCGGCACTAAATACGCGTATCAGTATAAAGTAGCTGGCGAAGTAAAAGCCGAAATCGAATGGTCTGAAGAGAATGGTATTATGACGATGACACATACGTATACAGACGAATCCTTGCGTGGTCAAGGGGTTGCAAAAAAACTACTTGACCAAGCAGCTGATAATGCACGTGATAAAGGATTGAAGATGAAAGCGGTCTGCTCATACGTAGTGAATGCATTTGATCGAAGTGATGAATACAACGACGTGAAAGCATAAGTATTGTGATGGAATAGATACGTGATGAATGTTCCACATCACTTTTTGAAACTTTTCTCGCTTTACTCGCGTATAAGTAATAGAGAAACAAATTAGCAGAAGAGGGTGATGTGGAATGATTAATCGTACAGCAGAGCGCATACTCGGTATCATATCATTGATATTATTAACATTGAGTGTTGTAGGTACCGCGCTAATTGCATTCTTTTGGAATATGGCAAGCACGGATCCGACATTCATGGAAGAGTTTCGAATGGAAATAGTGAATGAAGGTGTATTAAACACAGACGAAGTGGATATGTTCATGTCGTTCATGGGCTCATTTTCCACCGTCATTTGGGTTTTAGTAGCAGTAGCGTTTATAGGGTTAGTATTGAACATTATCGGATTAGTGAAAGTTTGGAATAATAAAAGTCCGAAAACAGCGGGAATATTATTCATTATTGCAGGTTTACTAGGTGGAATTCTATCCTTACCATCCATCCTACTCTATATCGCGGCCATTCTTTGCTTCACAAAGAAACCCCCGATGGCACCAGGACCTTCACCTGACGAATATGTCTCAACACAGTCCAATTGGATGAGCTAAATATTTATAAACAAAGACCCTTTTCCTATAGAAAAGGGTCTTTGTTATATCTTTTAAATTGCTTCTCTCTCAGCGCTTGGAGAAAACACTTTCAGCACATTATTTTAAGTATGTGCAGGTTGCGTAATAGGCAATGAATAATGAAGAGTATTCACAGCAATACCTTCAAACAACTCCGGAAATGACTCGACAAATCTAAATCCCTGTTTAGCATAGAAATCTTGAAGCGCCATATCATTCTGATCCACATACACATCTATATTTACAGCTTCCTGCAACGTACCTAGCGCCTCTTTTAACAACGCTTCCTCATGCCCGCTATTCAAATATTCTGGAAGCATATGAAGTGCTGTCAGTTCACTTTCACCGTCTACATCAATCGGAGTATAACTTAAATATCCAATCGACTTGCCCTGATCATCTATCGCAAGCAATACCATCGTTTTTTCTAATTGCTTCTTCAGCATTAAGTCGGAATAGGTTCGTTCAATAAACACCTCGATCACTTCTTCAGGTATATGTTCTTGAAATGTATGTTGCCAAGACGTAAGTGCAATCTGTTGAACATCTTGAATATCTTCTACTGTCATTTTACGAATCATAGTGATCTCACCTCTAGTTCTCTTTCTACATAGTATAACAAATTACGCTTTACAAAACTACTATGCCGTAAGAGTGAGGACTACTCTGTTGACGACTTAAAAAACGGCCCCATATACTTCGATTATTGAATTGACATAGAAAAGACATATACAACTTAGATCTACGATAACTAAATAACTAACCATATTGAAGACGTTTGAAAGTACGTTCATGGGGTATATTAAGCAGTAAGTAGAAAATTACTAATAGTATAACGACGGAGGATGGTAAATATGGCTAAAAAATCAAATGGATTATTATTCGCAACACTTGCAGCTGGTGCGTACGCATATTTCAGTAAAAAAGAAAATCGTGATAAGGCAATGGAAACAGTAGGTATGCTAAAAGAAAAAGTAGATACTTTCGTTAATAACAATAAGCTGGTTGATCAAGCGACTGAAAAAATGGGTTATTCAGACCCAACGGATTTAGGCGACAACAACATGGTCTCCGAGGGAGCACAGACAAGTGTTCATTATTACAACCAAGAAGTACAAGATCCAGATAAAAAGGCATCAAAAAAAGATGGTCTTTATAAGAAAAATGAAGATGCTCAAGATAATAAGCCCCTATACAATAAAGATGAAACAACTAAAGAAGCAGAAAAAGACAATAAAACCAATTAAGTTAAATAAGAATAAAATACTAAAAGCGTCCCTTATTAAGGGGCGCTTTAATACATATATAGCGTTAAATGCAGATGAGGTAGATAATCTTGGAGAATAAGGTAAAATGATATACATATAGTAATGTGCCCAGCATAGTTAGATGTATACAGAGAGAATGAGTGGGGTGAGACTCATGACTGGCCAAAAGACAGAAGGTTCTAATCTGGAATTGATTAATGCAATTGAAGAAGAGAGGAGCACAAAAAAGGCAAAGTCGATTTTTAATCTGGAAAAAGAACTCCTCACACAAATCTTCAACTTAGAGAAAGACAATGCACGTTCTACTCTTAAGGAAATTCAAGATGATTTATACAAGAATACGCCTGGATTTACATTTATAGTCGTGAAATACTATTTTATCATCATCTCTTCCCTTGTCACTAGACGGTTACAAACTGAGTGTATTTTAACTGATGAAAATGCTTTTACATTCAGCACAGCTTGTATCGAAATGATTGAAAACAATTTGCATGAAGACAATATGAAGGAAATCGGTGATGAACTAATCGAGTTTTACTGTTACATCTTGAAAGAAAGAGTAAAACCCTCTCTTTCACATGAAACAGTTAATGAAGTGATTCAATATATTAATAAAAATGTTGAAAAGCAATTGATTGTTGAAGACATTGCCAAGCGTTTTAATGTGAGTACTAGTCACCTTTCCCGCATATTCCGAGAATATACTTCAGTTACGCTCGTTGAATACATTACAATTCGTAAAATAGAAGAAGTACAGTATTATTTGCGGTTTTCTGATCAAAAAATAGCGGAAATAGCGGAAAGATTTCATTTTTGTAACCAAAGTTATTTTACACGTGTCTTTAAAAAGTATACGGGGTTAACTCCTAGACGCTTTCGTAAGGATCTGGACGGAAATTACTTTCGTTTTACTATAAATAAAGGTGATTCACTGTAAATTTATCGCTGTTTGCTGTATACTTTTCATTAGTTTGAGATAGCGTAGGTGAAATCATTGAAGAAAAGAATAGGGCTTGTAAGTTTATTGGCAATTACTGCTGTGTTTTTGAGCGGTTGTTCTGGTGTGGAAAACAAAACAGGTATTTTTTACAGTACGTTTGTTAGGCCGATGGATTGGTTACTTCATTATCTAGGTGAAGCTTTCAATGGTAATTATGGTTTTGCAATTATACTGATTACTGTAGCAATTCGTCTAGTTTTGATGCCATTGATGTTAAAGAACTATAAAGCTCAACAAGAGATGAAAGTAAAGATGGATGGATTAAAGCCAGAAATGGATGACATCCAAAAACGAATGAAAATATCTAAAGAATCCAACGACAAAGAAGAGCAAATGAAGCTCCAGCAGGAAATGATGGGACTGTATTCCAAGCATGGCGTCAATCCATTAAATATGGGTTGTTTACCACTTGTGATTCAAATGCCAATCATTATGGGCTTGTATTTCGCCATTCTTTACGCACCACCTGAAGTGAAAAACCATGAATTCTTGTGGTTCAAACTAGGCGAACCGGATATCATCATGATGTTAGTAGCCGGTGCTGTATACTTTGTGCAGGCGCGCGTATCATTATGGACAATGCCTGAGCAACAACAGAAACAAATGAAGTTATTCATTTACATGTCTCCAATTATGATTATGTTCATCTCGTATACTGTGATGGCTGCATTGCCACTTTATTGGGCAGTCGGGGGATTACTGTTAATTTTCCAGACGTATCTTGGACGTAAATTTTATTTTAAAGAAGTAAAGCCAGCAGTCATTGAAGAAAAGTAAGATACAGAAGAGCTGGTGTATACCAGCTTTTTTTGTTTCTAACAATAGAGAGGAAGAGTCGCATGAAATTGAAATGGATCATGGGCTTGGCCATTACAGCCTCTGCTGCCGCAGCACTGTACTTTATCATCAAGCTGAATTTGGAGTTTGCCATTTTGTTCATGTTGATAATGTTTACTTTCACAAATACCGCACGAACCTTTATGTATAGAAATCAAGGTCTGCTGCGCGAAGCGAAATGGATGCTTTGGATGGCGTTGTTTTTCGGGATAGCATCACTTGCTACACTGGCGTATATTTTGTTAGTTTGAAAAAAGGAAAGGTCGCATATAATTGCGGTCTTTCCTTTTAGTCATTTTTATGAGAAATGCGCTGTCTCGTCCATAAAATTAAAATTAAAGCAGCAATAGAACAAGCCGCCATACTAAGAAATGCAAAGCGTGGTGACTGATCGTATAGATAACCTGCGGGGAATGTCAGAATCGCTATGCTTAGACTCATTGCGACTGCAGCATAGATGCCTTGGGCAGAAGCGATTAGATAATTCGGTACGTTTTTTGAGATATATTGAACGAATGCAAAATGTGCCATGCCGAATGATACGGAGTGGAGCACCTGCGTTGCGATAAATACGCTTGCTACAGGAAATAAGAAGATGGAAATCCAACGAATTGTAGAACCTGTCGCGGCCATTAAAAAAATAGTGGATGTCTTGACTCCGACCAGAAGATGGTCGGCCTGTGTGAAAAATATAATTTCAAACAATACAGCAATATTGAGTATAACTCCGATATAAAACCCGTTGATACCCATGTCATCTAAAAAGATAAAACCATAGTTGTAATAGGAAGCATGCGCGCCTTGTAGTAAAATCGCAATACATAGCACGATAACAAAAGGTCTATCAGCAAACAGAGCGCGTAATTGTCCTTTTTGTGCAGTCGATTTTGCAACAGGCGATTGTTGGACCACTTCCGGAGCCTGTTGATAGAAAAATAGCAATGCCATACCGAGTCCGATGATCATCATATATAAAATGGCTTGCTCGTTCCAGATAGCTGTTACAGAACCGATTAATAGTAGTGCGACAGTGTAGCCGATCGAACCGAATGAACGGCTCTTCCCATAATGAATGCGTTCATGTTGCATCAATAAGGAAGCACCACTTTCCACGCCTGGAAGGATAATAGGATATACAGCACTGAACAAAACCGTCAAACCAAATAACACCGAAAATGGACTTTCCGGAAGATAAGCTAGCGCGACAATGAATGATAATAGCGTAGTCCAGCGTATAACGCGCAAAAGTGACAAGTTTCGCATGGCGTATGGAAATAGAAAAAACGTTGAAAAGGATCTAGCAATCATACCGGCCCCCATAACAATGCTAGCCTGCGTCACCGTTAAGCCTTTTGCTGAAGTCAACCAACCTGTCCAATAAGGTAAGAAGATGCCCCACGTAAAGAAAAACACAAAAAAGCTCATAGAGAGCCAACGTTGATTATTCAAATGCAATACCTCACAATAATAGCTGAATCTTAAGTTAGGTAAATATTATCATAGACAGACGAAAAAGAAAAATAATGATACACTAGAATACATAGTTTGAAACAAAGCTTACGCTATATTAAAAAGAGAGTAGATATTTAATAAGCGTTTCAGAAAGAAAGCAGGTATTGTATGAGAAACAATAGAGACGATAAAAAGCGTAAGAGGAAAAATAAATGGATAGATGGAGGTATCATTTTGATCTTCATTATCCTTGCGGGTAGTGTGATATGGATTGGGACGAATGAATGGAGTGTGGAGAAGGCGCTAGATAGTATTCAAAGTGAAACAGAATCATCTACCGACTTTCAAGAAATAGAAGAGTCAGTGGATTCTAGCCTAACGGATACAACAGAACGTCATGACGAAGAAAAAGCTCCTTTACCGAGTGAAGAACGACTTCGTGACGTAGATAAGCCATTGATCAATGAAACTCAAGAAGAAACGTCCGTGGAAAAAGCGGTACCTCAAAAACCAGTGAAACCTTCTAACCCGACTAGCTATATCAAAGGACAGAAATTACCTAAAGAACCGATGCTTATACATGGCGTTTTACTTGCTAATAAACAATATCCTCTACCGGAAGATTACGCACCTGGAGAAAGCGAAGAAGCGAGAGAGGCATTCAATGAATTAGCGGCTTCAGCTTTAACATCTGGTATTAATTTGCAAGCGTTCAGTACCTATCGTTCGTATGACTATCAAGTGACTTTATATAACCGATATGTAGAAAGAGACGGACAGGAAGCAGCCGACCGGTATAGTGCGCGTCCAGGCTATTCAGAGCATCAGACAGGGCTTGCGTTTGATATCGGGGAAGTGAATCATGAAAAACATTGGGCGTCGAATTCGTTTGGAGATACAGAAGCGGCTAAGTGGCTCGCTGCTAACGCTCATCAATATGGATTTATCCTTCGTTATCCTGAAGGAAAAGAAGAAATGACTGGCTACATGCATGAATCCTGGCATTATCGTTATGTTGGAAAAGACATGGCGGAACAAATATTCAAACGTAACATTACATTGGAAGAATATTTAGAAGTACGATAAAAACAGCCGACAGAAGATATATTCTCTGTCGGCTGTTTTTATAAGATTGGAGAAAGTAAGCGGGAAATCGATTCTTTAACTTTGATCAATCGCTCACGCTCCAAATACGCATCTAGTGTTAACTCGGTTGAATTCTGAATATCCTCCTCGAAAATCTCCGCCAACTCATGAGATTTTTCCCGGTCATAAATAAAAGCATTCACTTCGAAGTTCAAGCGGAAACTGCGAACATCAATATTCGCTGTTCCGACAGACGATACTTGATCATCTACTACAATTTGCTTGGCGTGGATAAAGCCATTTTCATAAATGTATACTCTCGCTCCAGCTTTTAGTAACAGTCCGATATTCGAATAGGTCGCCCAGTAGACAAACATGTGATCCGGCTTATTAGGGATCATGATCCGAACGTCCACACCTGATAAACATGCAATGCGAAGAGCGTCCAACATACTTGTGTCAGGAATAAAATAAGGCGTCTGAATGTAGATATAGTCTTTCGCCAAGAATATCATCTTCAAATAGCCATCTTTAATATCTTCCCACTCGGAATCGGGTCCACTAGATACAATCTGCATTCCTACAGTTCCTTTACGGGGAATGGCAGGGAAGAATCGTTCATCATACTGAATATTTGTTCTCGGTGATGCCTGGTTCCAATCGAGTATAAAGCGCGTCTGTAAGGGATGAACTGCACTTCCTTCAATACGAAGATGTGTATCGCGCCAATAACCGAACTTTTTGCTGAGTCCTAAATATTCATCGCCGACGTTAAAACCACCGATGTATCCGATTCTTCCGTCAATAATAACGATTTTTCGGTGATTCCGGTAGTTTAAACGTGGATTGATCAGTGGTAGCAAGGCAGGGAAAAATGCAGCAACTTCACCACCACTAGTAATTAATTCCCGAAAGTGCCTCACATGCAAACCACGTGAGCCAATATCATCAAACAACATCCGTACTTTCACGCCAGATTTCGCTTTACGGATTAGAAGCTCTTCAATTCGTTTCCCTATTCCGTCGAGACGGAAAATATAATACTGAATATGGATATGATCACGAGCGTGTTCCAAGTCCTCGAGTAGTGCTTCAAACTTCTCTTGACCGTCTGTGAATATCTGCACATCATTATCCTGTGTTAGTACGGAATGATTATTGCGTAAATGCAAATAGATCATATCGCCATATTCTTCTGTATCGGTCTTTAGAAACTCGAATGTTTCATTTTCTATTGCCTCAAGTTGATAATTAATCAGCTTTTCAATACCGATTTTATTCCTGCCTTCCCAGCGGAATAAGTGCTTCTGTCGCAATTGTCGACCGAGTAATAAATAAATAACAAAGCCTAAAATTGGAATAAAGAATAGCACGAGAAGCCATGCCCAAGTACTGGTAGGATCTCGACGCTCTAAAAATATCAAAGCGACCGCTAGAAATATATTAATAACCAACGTACTTGTGATAATCAAACTAATCACTTGCGTCATAAGCTTCCTCCCACGGGATATATACTATTCCTTTAGTATAACGGAGTTGTGAAAAAATAACCTGTTTACATAGCAAGATAAAATTCCATCCGTATGGTATCAAGCAGCAGGTTCTGCAGTGCTTCGTAAAGACCGTGTTGATTTACGGAAAATAAATACTAAGATTATAGAGAGTAAGGCGATAATTGCAGAAATAAAGTACATATTACCTGCTTGCAAGGTGAATACCCATGTAAATAACAACGGACCAATAATTCGCCCCATATTATCCATAGAGTAGGAGAGACCCGCGGCAGTTCCATACATACCGCCCGATTCTTTAGTTGTGAGTGACACGAGTACTGTTCTGACAAGCGCGTTACCGGCAGTGAATACACTCATTGCAAAACCTGCCCATAGTAAACTCGTGGAAAATGGAATGAGTATTAGGCCGATTGCTGTAACGACTTGCGCGACAATAATCCACGAAGTTTCTGTACCATTCTTCACCCGTCGTACCACACCACCTTGAATGGCGGCATCCACAAGACCACTTGCCATAAATAAATAGCCAAGTTGCAATGGTGTAATTTGAATTTTATCGATTTGAAACAGCTGGAATGTCGCTTCGACGCCAGCAAGTAAAAACGTGATGATGAATGATGTGATGAATAGATAGCGAATACGATACGTCCATAAGGTAGAAGCACCTTTTGGGATAATAGCTCGTTTATTCCCTTCACTATGACGGTCAGGCTCTTTGAGGATAATCATAGCGTACACGGTTAATAGCAGAGTCAATGAACCGGAAGCGAAGAATGGTAGTTGTAAATGGACGTCACCAAGAATACCCCCAATTGCTGGTCCGAAAATGAATCCGAGACCGATTGACATGCCGAGTAGACCCATGTACTTATTCCGATTCTCTTCTGTCGTGATATCAGCAACAAACCCAGTCACTGCGGTATATAACGCACCTGAGAAGATACCTCCTACTACGCGCGAAACATAGAGCAGAACTATATGGTGCATAAACGCTGCGAATAAGAAGAAGCTTACGCTAAAACCGAGCAAGCCGATCATTATCAGTTTTTTTCTACCTGTACGATCAGACAGCGCGCCCCATAATGGCGCGGTGAAGAATGAGGACAAGGCATAGATCGTCAGCAGACCACCGACATGCACTTCTGAAAAGCCTTCAGCTAGGATGACTTCGGGTAAAATAGGGATGATGATGCCGAATCCGAGGTAAACGAAGAACTGGACGGACATCAATAATAAGATCGTTTTCTTCATATGTAACCTGCTTTCTGTCTGAATAGTTTCTTTCTTATCGTACGATGAAAAGGGGGAGCGTTCAAGTAGGAGTGAGGGAATTGGTATACGTGAGGGGACGGAAGCAGATTGTAGATGGTTTTTGAAATATTTAAAGTCAAATTCAAATTCAAATTCAAAGTCAAAGTCAAAGTCAAAGTCAAAGTCTTAGGAGTAGTGAGTGAGTTTGTGAGTGGTTCGGGATGGAAGCTCCAGTTGGGGGACGCTTTCCCATGGGCCCGCGGTGAGCCAACTGTTCGCTGCGCTCTCTTAGTTGTCTCACCTGATCGGGCTGATCCTGCGGGGAAGAGCCGTAACGAAGAACGGCTTTTGCGAGTAAAAGCGCAGCGTTAGGAGCACATCTTTGCACTTCGCCCCCAACTTCCGCTTCCATCCTACTTTTATAGTGCAGGTACTTAGATCACTCACTGTAGGTAGTGTGTGAATTATTGTTTTGTTTTAACTTCTTTAGATTCAAGTTCTACAGTTCAAAATCGATTACAATACTTATTTTAATGAGCAACAAAAGGTATCATCTATTTACATTACAAATCCCCACCCCAACACTCCTGCCAGCCTATCTGTTTAGCTTATTTAACCTTCACTTCAAAAACAAAAAAGACTACCCCAGAAAGTCGTATGTTCCGACTTCTGGGGTAGCCTAATAATTTTAATGCAACTTCACACGCTGTAGACGTAAGGCGTTCAACACGACTGACACCGAACTGAATGCCATCGCAGCGCCTGCTAGCCATGGTGCTAGCAGACCGGCTGCGGCAATTGGAATGCCGATCGAGTTATACGCAAGTGCCCAGAACAAGTTCTGCTTAATGTTCCGGACCGTCAACCCACTCATCTTCACTGTATCCACAACGCGCAATAAATCACCATGCATCAACGTCACGTCAGCCGCTTCCATCGCGACCGCTGTTCCAGTACCCATCGCCATACCGATATCGGCAACTGCGAGGGCAGGTGCATCGTTAATACCGTCACCGACCATCGCGACACGCTTTCCTTCAGCCTGTAACGAACGAATGACTTCTGCTTTACGGTCCGGCAATACGCCTGCAATTACATGATCGATTCCAGCCGTATTCGCAATAGCCTGTGCCGTCATTTGCTGATCGCCAGTCAACATGATGACATCGAGACCCATAGCCCGTAGCTCAGCAATGGCCTGACTAGATGTTTCCTTTATCGTATCAGCAACGGCAATGACCGCTTCATGTACACCGTCTAACGCCATGAACATAACCGTCTTTCCATCGCCTTCCATTTGTTCTACAGAAGCAATTGTCGGATCAAAATCCACATCATAGCGAGAGAGTAGATTCTTTGTACCGAGTAAAACAGTCTGTCCATCAATCACTGTACGAATTCCGTAACCTGGAATCGCTTCGAATGAATCAATCGTTGGTAATGTAGAAAGTTGCTCCAATCCATAAGATGTAATAGCTTTTGCAACAGGGTGCTCAGAGTCACTTTCGGAAGCCGCAGCAAGTGATAACAAAGACAGTCGCTGTTTTTCATCGCGAATATGGAAATCTGTCAGTTCTGGAAGACCTTTTGTGATCGTACCTGTTTTATCGAATACAATCGTATCAATAGAACGGGTCTGCTCCATTGCTTCAGCTGTTTTAAATAACACGCCTTCTTCTGCAGCTCGTCCTGAACCAGCCATTATAGAAGTAGGAGTAGCGAGACCTAGTGCACACGGACATGCGATGACCAGTACGGCAATCATGCTTGTTAGAGAAGCTTCGAAATCACCAGGTGCGACTACGAAATACCAGATGAGAAACGTAATGATCGCAATTCCGACAACGACAGGTACAAACACGCCGGAAATTCGGTCAGCCAGTCGTTGGATGGGTGCTTTTGATCCTTGTGCTTCTTCTACGACCCGAATGATCGTTGATAGCATCGTGTCTTTACCTACGTTCGATGCTTCTACGCGTAATGAACCGTTAGCATTCACTGTAGCGGCGAATACTTCATCACCGTTTTGTTTGTCAACAGGTAAGCTTTCGCCTGTTAGCATCGACTCATCCACTGCGGAAGCTCCTGACAAGATAATTCCGTCCACTGGAATAGAAGCTCCAGGACGAATAACTAGAATATCTCCGTGAGCTACTTCGTGAATAGGTATTTCGATGACTTCACCATCGCGTTCTAAAATAGCCACTTGTGGTTGCAACTTCATCAGATTTTTTATTGCATCTGATGAACGACCTTTAGCGCGTGCTTCGAATACTTTACCTAATAAAATCAATGTGATTAACACGGCACTTGTTTCGAAATACAACCCATGTTCTAGTGCAAAACCGGTCAATACAAGATAGACCGAATAGAAATAGGCGGCAGACGTACCGAGTACAACCAGTACGTCCATATTGGCACTGCCATTACGTAGCGCAGCATACGCGCCTTTATAGAACGTAGCCCCAATCCAAAACTGTACGGGTGTAGCTAATGCCCATTGGAAATAAGGGTTCATAAATATTTCCGGCACATACATCCAAGAAGTGAAGGAAAAGTGTGCGAACATCGTCCACAAAAGCGGCAAGGACAGGATAGCGGAAATAATCAGCTTGCGCGTCTTTTCATCTATCTCTTTCTGCCGATGATCAGTTTGTTCAGCGGATTCCTCTGAACGAGGTGCCGCTTCATAACCGATCTTTTTTATCTTTTGTAAAATATCCGTCAAATCTAAAGCGGCAGGGTCATAGCTTACATGAGCTGTTTCAAGTGCTAAGTTGACGGAAGCGGATTGAATGCCAGACGTACGTGACAATACTTTTTCAATCCGTGCGGAACAAGCCGCGCATGTCATGCCACTAATATTAAGATTTACCTCTTCCATCAGCACATCATAACCTAGCTTGCGAATTCGTTCTTCTACGTCAGTTAATCCGATTTGTTCGGAATCAAATGTAACAGCTGCTTTTTCTGTCGCAAAATTCACGTTAGCAGTAGATACGCCTTCTAATCGTTGTAGACCTTTTTCAATGCGATTAGCACAAGCTGCACACGTCATACCAGTAATAGCGAATTCTGATTTTTGTTCACTCATGATGCAGGACACCTCTTTCGTTACGCTTCGACGTCATATCCTTGATCTTCAATTGCTTCTGTCATCTGAGCTACGTTTAACGCTGATTCATCGTACTGAACTACTACGTTATTGGCTTTTAAATCAACCAAAGCACGTTCTACTCCTGCTAATTCTGTTAAAGCACCTTCAACTGCTTGTACACAATGGTTGCATGTCATTCCTGATACTTTCAATGTTGTTTCTGTCATGTATGATTCCTCCTATTTTCTAATTAATTTAGCTATGGTTTTGACCAGTTCATCTAATACTTCTTCGTCCCCTTCAGCTAATCTGGTTTTGACACAGCCTTTTAAGTGTCCGTCCAATAAAACATTGGCGACACTATTCAAAGCAGATTGTGTAGCGGACAGCTGGGTAATAATATCATCACAATAGACATCGCGCTCTACCATTCCCTTAATGCCACGGATCTGGCCTTCGATACGGTTTAAACGATGCGTCAAGTTCGTCTTAATTTCTTCTGAATGATGACTCTTGCGGCAGGAAACTTCTACTTCTTCTAGCAAAGGGTCTTCGGGTAATAATGTCACTGGTTGTCCACCACCTTTCATATATTTTCATCGTAATATACGTATGGGGGGTATGTCAAAACATCTGTTTTTTGAAAAAAGGTTTAAAACTTGCAAAAAAAGTGAAAATGTAACATAAATGAAAGATTTAAAATGCAAGTAAAGTGGTATGATATAAGTAATCAATAATTTTTTAAAAAATCGAGAACTTCATAAGTGATAAAACGTCTATATAATTAACCCAGAAGGTTGAGGTGGAAGAAGTGGCTAAAGAGATGGATTTCAAGAAGATTATTTCCAATTTGGCAAAGCTTGGTGTTTCCGCAAAACTCACAAAATCTAGAAGCGATATGTTGCAAGCGTTGACGCCTGCAGTACAAGTACCGCCTGTTCAAACCAACTAAACATCAGATCATACGAAAAGCTCACCCTCGAATATTCGAGGGTGAGCTTTTCGCGTTAGGTGAAGTGTTAAATTTTCTTCACAAACTCCGATTTTAGTTGCATAGCGCCAAATCCATCAATTTTACAATCGATATTGTGGTCGCCCTCTACTAAACGGATACTTTTTACTTTCGTTCCCATTTTCAGTGGATTGGAACTTCCTTTTACTTTTAAATCTTTGATGACTGTTACAGAATCTCCATCCTGCAACACATTGCCATTAGCATCCTTGATCTCTGGCGTTTCTAATGAGTCGGATTCTTCCACTGACCCTGGAGTCCACTCGTATGCACATTCCGGACAAACAAGAAGGTTTCCATCTTCGTACGTATATTCCGATTGGCATTTTGGACAATTTGGTAAAGTTGACATAAAAAAACCCCCATTCCTATACAGTCTACACAATTTGTGACTGCTCGAAAAGGGGGCGTGGCATTCATTCATTACAAATCATCGTCATCCGCATCGAATAAATAGGTCCGCTGATGGAACTTCATACTAAAGATTAAACCGATGGCCAGCATATTGCTGAATAAGGAACTTCCTCCGTAACTGATGAACGGCAATGGGATTCCTGTAATCGGCAATAGTTGAATATTCATGCCGATGTTTTCGAACACATGGAACGCAATCATCGCAATGATACCCGTACATACATATACGCTAAACGGATCATGTAGTGAAAGGGCTACTTTTGTTAAATGATAAATTAAAATGAAATACAAGGTGATGACTAAACATGCACCGATAAAACCGTATTCTTCACCTATTACACTGAAGATGAAGTCGGTATGATTCTCGGGGATGTAAACGACGCGCTCTAGAAACCCTTTTCCTGTCAGTTCTCCTGAGCCTATTGCTGTCATTGCTGTAATCAGGTTATACCCTTCGTCGGTCGGGTAAGAGTACGGATCAAGCCATGAATACACTCGCTTAAACTGATAAGGTGAGAAGCCGAATTTATCGAGTAAGTCTTGTGCGAATAATGACATCCATAATATTCCGCCCGCGGCTGCAGCGCCCAACGAAAAGATAGGCACGAGCAGTTTCCATGAAATACCCGAAACGATGACGATAGCTGCCGTAATCGATATAAATACCAGTGAAGTTCCGAGGTCGGGTTGCTTCATGATAAGGAATAACGGAACGACTAGCATTAGCGCAATTTTACCAAGCAACAGTAAATCGGTTGTATAGGTCCTGTTTAAAGAACGTTCGTTATGCGTGCTGACCATCTTGGCAAGTCCAATAATAAAGAACGTTTTAATGAACTCAGCAGGCTGAATGGTTCCGATGACAGGTAAATGCAACCATCGCTTTGCACTGTAGCGCATTTCTGCAATTTGACCTGGTCCACCGGGCGCCAACATAAGAAAAACCAATAGAAAAATACCGAAACCATAGAAATACCAAGCGAACTTTTTATACTGTTCTGGTTCAAAGTACATCACCATTGCGACGATGAAGGAACCGAGTATATACCACCTCACTTGTTTTAAAACGAAGTTCTGTGTATATTGCTCAGAGGTTTGAGCAGATCCAATGACGAAAAAACTGATGATCGCGAAAAGTAAAATGATAAAGGCAAGTGTCCAGTCAAATCGTTCACCTAGCCTGTTTGATTGCTTCAATTATGAACTCACCTTTTCTTAAGCTAGTATTCTCTTACTATAATCACCTATTATATCGCAAAACTTTTTAAGAAGTACACCCATTACTAGACGAGTTGTGAAATGATTGGTTTCTATTAGAAGTAAAAAGAAGTAAAAAGAATGAAGAACGTTGGCTTTTCATTCATGAATTGGCTCCGTTCATGGTAAACTGTATGAATGAAAACTACGGAATGCGAGGAGATTACATGAAAAGACGATTAGGTTTAGTATATGGCGGGAAATCCGCAGAGCATGAAGTGTCACTATCCACAGCGCGCGCGGTTACACAAGCGCTTGATTTAGATAAGTATGAGGTGTTACCCATCTATATTACGATGCAAGGTGAGTGGCTGAAGGGTGAACCGTTGACTGGACCTGTGTCGGAGATCGAGACATTACGTCTAAAAAGTGAACAACCGAAGTCGGATGACATCAGTAGCTTTTTACAAGGAGATATGCCCGACGTTATTTTGCCACTTCTTCACGGAACAAATGGGGAAGACGGAACCGTACAAGGATTATTTGAAGTTTTAAACATCCCATACGCGGGTAATGGGGTGCTTGCTTCTTCAGCAGGCATGGATAAAGTTGTAATGAAACAATTATTTGCTCAAGCCGGATTAGCGCAAGTTGCATATGTCCACTTTATACGTAGTGCGTGGAAAGAACACGCTGAGCAATTATTAGATCAGGCGGAACAAGAACTATCGTATCCGATGTTCGTCAAACCGGCTAACCTTGGATCGAGTGTCGGAATCAGTAAAGCAGACGATCGTGAATCGCTTAAAACAGCAATTGAGTTAGCGTTGAAGTTCGATCGCAAAATTATCGTTGAGCAAGGCATCGTGGCACGTGAAATCGAAATGGCAGTCCTTGGAAACGATCAACCTAAAGTGTCGATTGCAGGAGAAATTCGTCCAGTTGCTGACTTTTACGATTATGAAGCCAAATACAAAGATCAAAGCACAGAGTTATCGATTCCCGCTGAAGTGCCAGATACTGTCGCAGAGCATATGAACGATATGGCGATCCGTGCATTTAAAGTTCTCGACTGTTCAGGGCTCGTACGCGCAGACTTTTTCGTCACAGCAGACGATGAAGTATTGATCAATGAAGTGAATACATTACCAGGCTTCACGCCAACTAGTATGTTCCCATTGCTGTGGCAAAAATCCGGATTGACCTATCCTGAATTAATCGATCAGCTAATTGAACTGGCAGTAGAACGTCATATAGAAAAGCAACAACTACAATATACAATGGACTGAGTGGAGGAAGTATCGTGAAACGAAATCTATCAACGATCCAGCAATGGCTTCAAGCAGAAGGACAGCATATCGCAGCGCAACAAGTGACAGGCGTCTGCATCGATTCACGGAATGTGCAAGCAGGGGATTTGTTCATCCCTTTTAGAGGGGAACAAGTAAATGGCCATCAATACGTCAAAGGGGCGATTGAGAAAGGTGCAATCGCAGCACTATGGCTGAAAGATGAACCGAATCCGCCCGCAGATATACCACTGTTGTTCGTCGAGGATTCAGAGCTCGCATTACAGCAAATGGCCCGTAGCTACCGAAGTGAATTGACGTGTACTGTCATCGGAGTAACCGGATCGAATGGTAAAACGTCGACAAAAGATCTGATTGCCGGAGTATTATCACCTTATCGCAAAGTGAAAAAGACGGAAGGCAACTTCAATAATGAGCTTGGCTTGCCGTTAACATTATTATCTATTGAAGACGACACAGAAGTTGCCATTCTTGAAATGGGGATGAGTGGCTTTGGAGAAATCTCTTTCTTGTCAACACTTGCTAAACCGCAGTTTGCTGTCATAACAAATATTGGTGAGGCGCATATGCAAGATCTTGGTTCTCGTGAAGGGATTGCCAAAGCAAAGTTTGAAATTACCGACGGTTTGACGAGTGGCGGCATGCTATTGTACGACGGTGACGAACCATTGCTGCAAGAGCTAGTACGCCAGCAACCGGATTTCTATAGTGTGTCATTCGGCTATGAACAAGCAGATTTGACTGCGCAACATATTTTATCTACCGATAAAGGCAGTTCATTCACTGTGACGGGTAAACTTGAAGGTCAGTTTACGATTCCTGTTTACGGGTCCCATCAAGTGAAAAACGCACTGGCCGCGGTAATGATCGCAAAAGAGTTGGGGCTAAGCGAAAAACAAATCGAAGAGTCACTAAGTGGAACGTTGTTAACGGATATGCGCATGCAACCAATGGTGGGAAAAAACGGATCATTACTTATTAATGATGCTTATAACGCAGCGCCAACTTCTATGCGTGCGGCATTCCGTTTTATAGATGAAACGTCCGTCAAAGAAGACAAATGGCTCGTCCTTGGCGATATGTTGGAGCTTGGCACCGATGAACGGCACTATCATGAAGGACTGGCGGAGGATTTAAAGAAAATGAACGTGAAGGGAATTGCGCTCTTTGGATCACGCATGAAGTGGTTGGCTGATCAATTGACGGATTATCCGGGAGAAGTCATGTGGACAGCGAATGATACGGACTTGCTGGCGGAGGCATTGCGCCCGAAACTAACAGAGCAGACAGTAGTACTGTTTAAAGGATCTAGAGGAATGAAGTTAGAACGAATCATCGCGATGCTTACAGAGGAACAGTTGTGACGACAGGTGTTCTCATCGTTCACGGATTCACGGGCGGTCCTTTTGAAGTCGCTCCGTTCAAAAGGTTTCTACAGAATCATACCGATTGGAAAGTAGTAGTGCCGGTTTTACCCGGGCATGAAATGGACCGGGGTATCCAGAAAGGCTCAGCCAAGTCATGGATGATGGTCGCAGAATTAGAATTAAGAAGGCTGCAAAAAGAAGTGGATGACATCATAGTCGTTGGCTTCTCCATGGGCGGTTTGATCGCTATGTATTTGGCTCTGCGCTATCCTATAAAAAAACTTGTGCTATTAAGTGCTGCGGCAAAATATATTAGTCCGCGTATTTTATTGGAGGACGCTAGAATCATGATAAGTTCCTTAAGACATAGGGATTTTCCTCCTGACTCGTTCTATCATCTGTATAACTATAAGCTGACAAATACCCCAGTGCGTGTGGCGTTAGAGTTTTTGCGCGTAGTACGCGTAGTGCGACCGTATCACCATCAAGTCAAAACGCCTGTTTGTATCGTGCAGGGGAAGCAAGATGGTATCGTTCCTGCAGTCACAGCAGATTTACTGTACGAACAGCTCGGATCAAAAGAAAAACATCTGATTTATTCTGAACATGGCAAACACCATATTTGTTATAGCGAAGACCGCCATGTGTGGTTTCCAAAAGTACTGAAGTTCATGGGCGAAGACTGATTAATGGAACTTAAGCGGATTCGTTGCAGTCTTGTGTAAGCCATGGTAGAATGATGAAAGGAATTGGATACATTTACACGGCACTCTTCCGTTATACTACACGGAGAGTACTTTTTTTTGAATAAAACGGTGATTAGTAGGCAGACTAGCAATGATTTGCTGTTTTCACCGCTCGGCAAGGACCGAGCTTTCCTTGTATGTCACGGGTTTTACATTGTGCTGTATAAAAATCTGGACGCAATTACGATAGGTGTAATTGATATGACCCCTCTGCACCCACAAGAATCCTTCTAGAAGATTCTTTTTATAAACCAGAGATGGATATATCGGAAACGCTCCCAACTTTCAAAGTACATGGCTCGAATTTGCCGCGCTTTCATTTGCAGATGTAACCAATTGTCAAATGGAGAAATAAAGGAGATTGAATATTTTGACGAAGTTTTCAGAATTGAACATTAGTGAAACAACACAAAACGCTTTGCTACGCATGGGGTTTGAAGAGGCAACACCTATCCAAGAGGGAACGATCACTTTTGGTATGGAAGGCCGCGACGTAATCGGGCAAGCACAAACAGGTACTGGTAAAACGGCAGCATTCGGTATTCCAATCATTGAGAAATTGGATCCTAAAAGCACTGCAGTTCAGGCTTTGGTCATCGCACCAACACGTGAATTGGCAATCCAAGTATCCGAAGAAATTTACAAAGTAGGCTACGGCAGCCGTGCGAAAGTACTTTCCGTTTATGGCGGACAGGAAATCGGGCGTCAAATCCGTGCACTTCGTAATAATCCAAATATCGTAGTCGGTACACCGGGACGTATTTTGGATCATATTAACCGTAAAACATTGAAGCTTGATCACGTTCAAACACTTGTTTTGGATGAAGCAGATGAAATGTTGAACATGGGATTCATCGAAGATATCAATACAATTCTTGCGAGCGTACCGGCTGAGCGTCAGACGTTGCTATTCTCAGCAACTATGCCAGCTCCGATCCGTAAAATTGCAGAAACTTTCATGAAAAACCCAGAAATGGTTAAAATCAAATCAAAAGAAATGACTGTTGAGAACATTGAACAGTTCTTCGTAAAGTCTCATGAACGTGAGAAGTTTGATGTGTTATCAAGATTGTTGAACGTTCAACAACCTGAATTGGCTATCGTATTCGGACGCACAAAGCGCCGGGTAGATGAGTTGGCTCACGCACTAAGTATTCGCGGCTATATTGCTGAAGGAATCCACGGTGACTTGACACAAGCGAAACGTATGTCAGTTTTGCGTCAGTTCAAAGACAATAAAATCGACGTACTTGTAGCGACAGACGTAGCTGCACGTGGATTGGATATCACAGGCGTAACACACGTTTACAACTTTGATATTCCACAAGACCCAGAAAGCTATGTTCACCGTATCGGTCGTACAGGCCGTGCTGGTAAAAGTGGAGTTGCAGTTACATTCGTAACGCCACGTGAAATGGGTTACCTTCGAATCGTTGAGGAAACGACTAAGAAGCGTATGACTCCTTTACGTCCACCAACTTCTGATGAGGCTTTGCTTGAACAGAAGAAAAATGCTGTGGAAGCATTGGAAGAAACAATCAATCAGCACAATTCAGAAGATTATGCTGGATTAGCAGCACAGTTGCTTGAGAAATATGATGCAAAAGAAATTTTGTCAGCTGCTCTTAAGTCATTGACTAAAGACGTTGATGAGACGCCTGTTAGTATTTCTGAAGAGCGTCCATTACCTTCACGTGGTTCTTCACGTTCAGGTGGCGGTTATAAAGGCGGCAATCGTAGCGGCGGCGGACGTTCACAAGGCGGACGTGGCAGAAGCGGTGGTTCAGCTGGCGGATCTAATAGACGTAGCAGTGGGCCTCGTGATGGCGCAAGAAGAGATGGCGCATCAAGACGCAGCAGCAGTAATCGTTCAGAAAGATAAGAATAGACAAAATCCGGGCCTGCATTATAGCAGCCCGGATTTTTTTGTCGTGAATATGATATGATCGATTAAATGAAACATTTTTCATGTTGTTACGTATGTATGTGTAGGTATTCGAAAAGAGGTGGATCTAGTGAGGCAACAACCTTCAAATCAAATCTCCAGAAAAGGGTTAACGGTATGGAGATTATATGGAACGATTCAAAGTGTTATTATACTGGTAATCGCAGTCGGCGTTGGTTTTTTATCGTATTTTTTTGATTGGCCTGTTTGGATTATGATTGTCGTTTCTGTAGTCGTACTATTGTATGCATTTTTATCAATTTATTTATTTCCGAAAATACGTTGGCAACGCTGGCGTTACGAAGTGCGTGAAGCGGAGATAGAGCTACAACACGGTTTATTCATCGTCAATCGCACGCTTATACCGATGGTGCGTGTTCAGCACGTGGATACAGCAGAAGGGCCAATTCTACGCAAATATGGTCTAGCGTCCATCACGATTTCTACTGCAGCAACAAATCATTCCATTCCTGCATTGGTAACGGAAGAGGCGGATGAACTGCGCAATCGGATATCGACGTTTGCAAGGGTGGCGAAAGACGATGTCTGAACAACGCTATAAACTTCATTGGATCACAGCTGTCGTCGAGACTGCGAAAACACTGAAAGATTTAATTGGTCCATTCATTATTTTAGTCTTTGTGAATGGCTTCAAAGGAGAAAGTACAGCGCCTTGGTATATCCAATATTGGACGTTACTCCTATTCGGTGTATTAATCGTATTTACGCTCGTATCAGGTATTGTGAAATGGCGTCGCTTCGACTATTGGTTCGAGGACCAAGAACTGCGCATCGTATCGGGTTTGTTTGTCAGGAAAAAGCGTTATATCCCTTTTGACCGCATTCAAAGCTTAGATTACACAGAAGGTATTTTTCACCGTCCATTTCAATTAGTAAAGGTTAAAATCGAAACGGCGGGGTCTTCTTCCGGTAAAGATGCTGAAGCGGAATTGACTGCGATCACGAAAGAGGCAGCCGAACAGATTGAACGTGAAATTCAACAAGCGAAAAAAGTGAAGATAATCGGACCTATGCCTGACTTGTCTGATCAAGAGGAATGGCAGTTGTTTCGAGAAACTGAAGAAGAAATTCAAACTGTGCATCAACCAGCACCCGTGATTTTCTCTATGACGACAGGCGACTTGCTCATGCTTGCGACAACGTCAGGGGGCATTGGGGTTATTTTATCCGGTGCTCTCGTGTTTTTATCACAAATCGAAGAACTTATACCGTACGACTGGTTGTTTGGAGAGTTAGAATCGTTCATCCGTATTGGCGTCTTCGTCATCACGATTTTAATAGTACTCGGTTTTCTGATCGTTTGGCTACTATCCGTTGCGATGACATTCCTTGCGAATTATGATTTCAAAGTCATGCTTGAGAAAGATGATCTAATCATAACGAGAGGGTTGCTTGAGAAGAAGCGAGTAACTGTTCCGTTGAAACGTGTACAAAATATTACTATAGCTGAAAATCCTTTACGCCAACTATTCGGCTATGGGGCGGTCATTATCAACAGTGCGGGAGGAGTAGGGGAAGGTTCACGAATCAAACTTTTTCCTTTAGCAAAACGAAACCGCATTATAGAACCGTTGCAGGAGCTGTTTCCAAATATAGACTTTAGTGAGCCAAAAGAGAAAATCGGAAGCAGGGGTAAGCGTTTTTATTACCGTTTTAAGTTACTCGTGACATTGATTCCAATAGCGATTGTCTCGTATAACTTTTTCCCGTATGGCTTGCTGACATTGTTGCTCTTACCGCTAGTTGGATTGCTGGGCATTTGGCAATACAATACAGCTGCATACACGATCTTGCCAAAGCAATTGACGATGCGTTTCCGCGCAATCAGTCGGGAGACGGTGTTCACTGAGAAGAATCGTATTCAGTCGATGGAAGTAGATCAGAACTATTTCCACCGGAGAAAAAGAGTCGCAACCATCACTGCCAACGTCAAATCTGGCATGACACTCGACGCTCCAGCGATTCGCCACATGCCACAGGAAGATGCGGAAAAGTTCCTGTCTTGGTATGAATATCATCCAGAAATTCCAGAAACACAAACAGAGCCAGACAACTAAACCTGTCTGGCTTTTGTGGCTTAATGAAATTAGAAAGGCTGGCATTGGTGTTAGATAGGGGATTTTCATTGCGGACCCTCCATAACGCGTCCGTCTAGAACGCAAATCCCCACCCCCAACACATGTGTAAAACTCTCTGTTTCAATGCAAAAAGCCAGACAAGGACTATTCCTTATCTGACTTTGCATCACACTATTTTTTTCTCCAACTGACGATGTTCTTCGGATTGAAGAAGCTCAGCCCAATCAGGAAGCCGGTGATCAGCCCAGCAATATGCGCTGTCACGTTAATGTTCGTCCCGACAAATGTCATCACAATACTAATGACGATAATCGGTAAAATAACCTGTCTCAACTGCGGGAATGCATGCTTCGTGTAATACACAAGTGCACCAAACGCACCGAACACACCGAAAATCGCTCCACTTGCACCGACATGGGTATAAGCAGCAGGCTGCACGAAGTATGTTGCGATATCACCGAACAAGCCGGCTAACATATACACCGTAATAAAACGTGCTTTCCCTGCAATCTTTTCAAGCTCTGGCCCGAAAACGAAAAGCGAGAACATGTTAAATAACAGGTGCATGAAACCGCCGTGCAAAAACATCGGTGTTATTAGGCGCCAATACTCTCCATTCGCAATGAGGAAGTTATCCCCCAAGCCGAGTAAAAAGAGTTGATCTCCAATGCCGGGAATCAGTGTATAGATAAATATCCCGATATTCAAGGCTAACAAAAATGTCACGACGGGATAGGCGCGAACATATTGTGAAAAGTTTTCTGTTCGTATAAACATGGTTTCACCTCAATCTTCTTTACTGATTATACATAGTATTTAACTTGAAGGGAAAGGAGTTGTTCATTTTGATTCAAGGAATTGGATTAGACATCGTGGAATTGGATCGCGTAGCTCGTTTGGATGGTCGCAATAGTAAGTTTCGAGAGCGCATACTATCTGAAAGGGAATTATACGTGTATGAAACTTTAAGTGGTCACCGGAAAATAGAATACTTGGCAGGTCGTTTTGCTGCGAAAGAAGCGTTTTCCAAAGCTCGCGGCACTGGAATCGGAACAGATTGCAATTTTCTCGATATTGAAGTCATTTCGGAAGCAAGCGGACGTCCTGTACTGTACTTCCGTAAACAGCTAGCTCAAGGGTTCGTCAGCATTACACATACTCAAACAGTAGCTGCGGCGCAAGTGGTTTTGATAGAATCCTGAAGACAGTCAAATAGAAATTAAAACAAGCTCGCATATTCGATTCATCCCTCTCATAAGATAAGCTACCCGAATTGATTGGAGAAAGGATGAAAAGAATGCGGAAAAAGATTATGTTATTAACAGTCGTCGCAGTTATGTTGGTACTAGGAGGATGCGGTAAGCCTTCCAAAGAAGATGTCATGAAGAAGCTCAGCAATAAGTGGAATGAAACAAAAGGGTATGAATTAAATGCCTCGATGGAAATCAAAACAGGTTCAGAACCTCGGGTGTACAATGTAGAAGTATGGCATACCAAGCCGGAGTTTTACAAAGTAAATGTGACGCAATCGGGTAATGGCGAGTCACAAATGATTGTTCGTAACGAAGAAGGTGTATTCGTCATTACACCATCACTAGGCAAAACGTATAAGTTTCAAAGTGATTGGCCTGCCCAGAACAGTCAAGGATATTTAATCGGAACCCTTGCTGAAGATATTAAGGCAGACAAAGCAGCGGTCATGGAAGAAAAGGAAAAAGAGTATATCTTTGAAACGGCTACACGCAATAATCATAAGTCACTTTTACCAACTCAGAAGATTCATATTGATAAAAAGACATTGTTGCCAAGCAAGGTGACGATTCACGATGAAAATGGTGAAGAAAAGATCTCCATTAAGTTCGATAAAATTGCATTGGGTGTAGAGCATAAAGTTGCTGAATATAAGGTGAAAATGGATAAACCGAAAGCGGACGGTGACAAAGCGGATACTGATGAAGGAGCAACAGAAGGTGATGGGGAAGACCAAGCTAAGGCAAATCAACAAACCTACTATCCAGTTGCAAATCTACAAGGTACAACACTGTCAGAAGAGAAGAGTGTAGAGATTGAGAATGGGCAGCGTGTGATCATGACATTCAGTGGGGATAAGGAGTATGTCGTTATTCAGGAACCAGCTGAAAAACCATTAAATGAAATGCCTGTATCCATAGAAGGTGATCCTGTTGATCTAGGATTTGCAGTGGCGGCATTGACAGAACAATCGATTCACTGGGAAGCAAATGGTATGGCGTTCTTTGTGGCATCGGATATGTTAAGCAAGGAAGAATTGATTACTGTAGCAAACTCGATGACAGCAACAGAATCGAAATAATCAACAACTGAAATCAATTGACTTGGCTATGCCTTTGGATAGATAATTATTTTATGCGACAGTCTATCCTATAACGAGGTGGAAAGTAATGTTCAACGAAACGGAATATCGGCCAACACGTGCGATTATTAATACAGCGGCTATTAAGCATAATGCAAAACACCTCATTTCTTATTTACCTAAAGAAACTAAGCTGATCGCAGTCGTTAAATCAGATGGTTACGGGCATGGAGTAGCGGAGGCTGCTTCCGCTGCATTGCAGGCGGGAGCAGAAATGTTCGCTGTTGCCACGCCAGATGAAGCGATGACGCTCAGAAAAACACAACCGACTGCCGATATACTTGTGCTAGGGGTTTCGCCAGTTTCATTTGCAGCGATAGCGGCACAACAACGTATTATTTTAACGGTCACAAGTGCGAATTGGGTAAAACAAGTAAACGCTCAGCAACCGTTTGATAATAAATGTAGAATTCATGTAAAAATCGACAGTGGAATGGGTAGAATTGGAGTACGAACTGAAGAAGAACTTGCTCAATTAGTGAAATGCATTCAACAGTCTAGTCTAACTATAGATGGCGTTTTTACTCATTTTGCACGTGCTGATGAAGATGATCGGGAGCCAACGCGGCGACAGTTTGAACGATTTATGCACCTTGTGAATCGCTTGCCTGAAAAGCCGCGTCTCGTTCACGCGTCAAATAGTGCAGGGGCATTACTGTTTCCTAATTATGCACTAGATGCTGTTCGTTTTGGCATAGGTTTATACGGCATCCCGCCTTCCGATACGGTAGCAAAGCAACTACCATTTAAACTCGAGCGGGCATTGACGATTGAAACTGAAGTAGCATATGTGAAAAGAATGACGGCTGGTGAAAAAATTAGCTACGGTGGGTCGTATGAAGCAGCTGAAGGAGAATGGATTGCTACATTGCCAATAGGCTACGCAGATGGATTGAAGCGTTCGTTAAATGGTCAGGAAGTACTAATTGACGGTAAAAGGGTACCTATTGTCGGAACCATTTGTATGGACCAATGCATGATCCGATTACCTTGTGAATATCCTGAAGGTGAAAAAGTGGTATTGATAGGCAAACAAGGCAACGAAGAAATAGTTATAGAAGAATGGTCTGAACGCTTACACACAATACCCTATGAAATAGCTGTAACGTTTTCCACACGAATACCTAGAGTCTATACGTAATAAAGGTCGAAACTATCTGGCTTAATATATGACGCAATGTCCATACAATTCGACATTCTACTGACCAAACTAGTATTTCTTGTCAGAACACTCAAATCCTTGTCTTTTCATATTCCAATATAAATGGTAAGATAGAAATGATATAGAAATAAAGGGATGGGTTTGTCGGAGGTGCTCGATTTGCGTACGGATAAAAACGATAAAAGAATACTTAGTATAGCCTCGACCAGATTGCAACAGCAAAATGAAGACGCAATCTTTCAATGGGAGCAAGTGCAAGAAGATTTCGTTTATATGACAGATGTGAAACATATCGAAAATGGTGAAGCTTCCTTATTGCGTGAAGCCATGATTAGAGGTTATGTGGAAATGTCGCAGATCAACCTCAACATAGCGGCAGAATGTTTATATGCGGAATTTGAGGCTCAGCATACCGTGGAACGTTGCGTCAGCGGAGGATGAAAAGTTGGCAATTAAACGCGGAGACGTCTTTTTTGCAGATTTGTCACCTGTAGTCGGTTCTGAACAAGGTGGAACTAGACCGGTACTGATCATCCAAAATGATATCGGTAATCGATTCAGTCCCACCGTTATTGTAGCAGCCATTACTGCACAAATACAAAAAGCAAAATTGCCGACACATGTCGAAATTACGGCGGCACGACATGGATTCGAGCGGGATTCAGTCATTCTGCTCGAGCAAGTCCGCACAATCGACAAGTCAAGGCTCACAGACAAAATAACTCACTTAGACGATGCGTTAATGAAACAAGTCGACGAAGCATTGCAAGTAAGCTTCGGGCTTATTAAATTTTAGCATACATATTCTAATAACTTTTATTGCAGATGGTGCTAGTAACCAATGGCTGCTTAAAAACACTATAGCCAACCGGTTATAGTGTTTTTACTTTTTTGATTTTAAAAAAAATGAGTAAAAACATGTAGTTTGTAGAGAAATTCGATACAATAGAGATAATTGAAGATGTAGGGAGGAACAAATAACGATGAATGAAGTCATGAGAAAAGGAATAACCGGGAATATAGATACAATTACAATGCGCTGGGTAGAAGAAATGAAAGAAAATGCTGATGAGCGTTTTTTGGACTTAATGCCAGCTGCGGTGGTGGCAACGACGAGTAGGGAATTCACTGAACTTATGACTTCCAATCTAGCTACCCGCGAAAAAGTGGACAAGGCACGATTGGACGAGTTCACGGAAAAGATCATTCATTTTGGTTGGTCTATTAAATTTATCAACCGTGCTATTGATACGTTTTCTTCAGTAGTCTATAACTTATTTTTTGAAACGGGGATTTTGAAAGATACCAATCTACGCGAAGGTGTAAATATCTTCTCTAACTGGATTAATCCATTAAGGGAAAGCATCATCGATGAATACTCTACAAAGTGGGAGCGCACAGATATTTTGCAGAAGATTGCATTGCAAGAGCTTTCGGCTTCGTTGATTCCTGTATTTGACAAGATCTCTGTCATGCCGTTAGTGGGTACGATTGATACGGAACGTGCGAAACTGATCATGGAGAACCTACTAGAGGGCGTTGTCAAGCAACGTGCTGAAGTCGTATTGCTAGATATCACGGGTGTTCCAGTAGTAGATACGATGGTTGCACACCATATTATTCAAGCGGCTGATGCCGTTCGTTTAGTCGGTGCGAAATGTATGCTAGTCGGAATCCGTCCGGAGATTGCGCAGACTATTGTCACGCTAGGCATTAATCTGACAGATTTCTCAACAACGAGTACGTTACGCAGAGGCATGCAAAAAGCGCTTGAAATGACAGGGCGGACAATTGTGGAGGAGGAAAAGTAGTATGAAGATGCGAATCCCGATTCTAAAGCTAAAAGACACATTGATTGTATCTATCCAAGTGGAGCTTGATGATCAGACAGCTTTACAATTCCAGGAAGATTTACTGAATCAATTGCATAAAACATCTGCACGCGGCGTTGTGATCGATTTGACACCAATCGACTTCATTGATTCATTCATCGCAAAAGTTCTTGGGGATGTTATTCATATGACGAGTCTTATGGGTGCAAAAGTTGTCATCACAGGCATTCAGCCTTCTGTAGCCATTACACTAATTGAATTAGGTATACGTTTAGAGAATGTAACCACAGCATTAGATCTAGAGAATGGGCTAGAGAAATTAACTAGAGAATTGGAGGCCTGACCATGGAACACAGGTCTTCTATAGAGATCAATACAGAATGGGATATAGTTGCTGCTAGACAATTGGGCCGTAATGAGGCGAAGAGCACTGGCTTTGGGACAGTTGACCAAGCTAGAATTACGACGGCTATTAGTGAATTGGCAAGGAATATATATCTTTATGCAGGAAAAGGCAGAATTGAAATAGAGTCTGTTCAAGTAGGTCCACGTGTAGGCTTAATTATTACAGCTTCCGATGATGGACCGGGAATTTCTGATTTGCAAAAAGTTATGACAGATGGGTATACGACTTCAGGAGGACTGGGTGCAGGTATGCCAGGGGTCAAACGGTTAATGGATGATTTTAGTGTGGAAACAGAAGTGGGCATAGGAACCACTATTACAGCGACGAAATGGTTGCACTAGGAGTTGAAGGGTATTGCCACAGGAGGCGGGTAAGCAGTATAAACAAATGCTGGAGAATTATCTGCACTCCAAAGGAGAAGAAGATCTCTATTTGGGACAGCAATTCAGCCGCAGCTTCATAGAAAAGGATATCGCGCCAGAAGATGTTATCAGTATTCATAAGACGTCAATTGAACAACTGATTAAGGATCTGCCATCTGACGTGAGTGTTTCGTTCGACTTTTTAATTGAAATGATGATTCATTATGGACTAGCACTAAAAGAACATCAGAGTTTGATTCGCAAACAGGAAATCATTCAAACAGAGATGGATATTGCGGTTCGTGTACAAAATACGTTGTTGCAGACAACGACCCCCCAAGTCGAGGGTCTAGATATAGGCTGGACGTCAAAGCCGTCTAAGCAAATGAATGGGGACTATGTCTACTTCCTGAATGATAATACACATGAGGTATGTCTAGCGGTAGCAGATATTATCGGAAAGGGTATGTCCGCTGCTATGCATATGTCCATGGTCAAGTTTGGGATGGACAGTTTGCGATATGAACAGAGAAGTCCTTCCGAAGTGCTAAGCTTCATCAATAAAATGGTGGAGCGAAGTATTGCCGATACGATGTTTATTTCTATGTTCTATGGAAAATATGACACGGAAAGCTCTGTGTTCCGCCATTCATCTGCTGGTCATGAACCTGCGTTATTTTATCGCGCATCCGAGAATAACTTCAGTTTGCTTGAGAGCAAAGGGTTATTGCTAGGAGTACAAGAAGATGCAAAGTACGAAGAACGTACAGTACGTCTTGAAAATGGTGACTTCGTCGCAATCATGACAGATGGCGTAACAGAAACGAGAACGGAAAAAGGATTTATAGAAATGGATGTCATCCAGGATTTGCTATGTGACGTACGCGCGGAAAGTGCTCAAACCATGGTAGATCATTTATTTAGTGAGCTCTCTAAAATGCAGAATTATGAATTGCATGATGACTTTACTCTAGTTATTTTGAAAAAAACAAAATAAAGGTTTAGAAAATAAGGGAATGGGTATAAAACAAGGAGTGTATAGCAAGTTAGGTTACGCTTTACATTCTAAGAAAATAGAGAAATCGATCGGGGTGGCGAAATGAATTTACAAGTTGAGCAAGTGGATAAAGATCTTGTGCATAATTTTAAGGTTATCGGTGAAATCGATATATATACAGCACCAAAGCTAAAAGAGCATTTGACTAATTTAGACTTGGCTGAAGGAATTGAAGTTGAATTGGATTTGTCTGAAGTCAACTATATGGATAGTACTGGTCTAGGTGTATTTGTTGGATTTTATAAGGAAGTAAAAGCGCACAATGGAAAATTGGTTATCAAAGGATTAAACCAACGCCTTTATCGATTGTTTGAAATTACTGGCCTTAGTGAGATTATGGAGATAGAACAGTCTAAAGGTGGCGAAGATAATGCAAGCGTTTGATTACATCGAAATAAAAGTTCCGGCAAAACCTCAATACGTTGGTGTAGCTCGATTAGCCATATCGGGGCTTGCAAGCCGCATTGGATTTACATACGATGAAATTGAAGATTTGAAAATTGCTGCAAGTGAAGCAGTAACAAATGCTGTCCAGCACGCGTACAATGACGAAAAAACAGGTGAAGTAATTTTAGGCTGCGCCCTTTATAAAGATCGCCTAGAAATTGTCGTCACGGATCATGGTCAAAGTTTCGATTTTGAAGAAACGAAGAAAAAGGTCGGTCCCTATCAAGATTGGAATGAAGAATCACCTCTTAGAGAAGGTGGCTTAGGACTATATTTGATGGAGACTTTAATGGACGAAGTCAAAGTTGACCACGGGGAGGGTGTCATTGTTTTCATGACCAAATATTTGGGCAGAGAGCGGGGAGAAGACCATGTCAAATCAACAGTCTTCTCGTGATAACGAAACAAAGGAACAGGTCATTCAATGGATACATGACTATCAGGAGAATAATGACGACCATGCACAAACACAACTAGTCCTGCATTATGAGCGACTGGTGCACTCTATTGCGCGCAAATATTCACGCGGGCAATCACACCATGAGGATATTGTACAAGCAGGAATGCTTGGACTTTTAGGCGCAATTAGAAGATACGATCCTGAGCAAGGACGTAACTTCGAAGCGTTTGCTGTGCCGACAATCATCGGGGAAATCAAACGATTTCTTCGTGATAAGACATGGGCTGTTCACGTGCCGCGCCGAATTAAGGAATTGGGTCCGAAAATCAAAGCAGCCGTGGAAATATTAACGACTGAATTTCAACGTTCACCAATGGTTTATGAAATAGCAGAATATCTAGGTACCGACGAAGAATTAGTTCTTGAAGCGATGGAAATGGGCAGAAGTTATCAAGCTCTGTCAATTGACCATACTTTGGATGCGGATTCAGAGGGCGGGACGATCACACTGCTTGATATTATTGGTGAGACGGATGACGGTTTTGAAAAAACAGATCAACGCATGCTTGTATTAAACGCCCTAAACGTTCTAAGTGAACGGGAACGTCAGATTATCCAGTATACATATATCGATCAGATGAGCCAGAAAGAAGCTGGTGAATTACTGGATATTTCCCAAATGCACGTTTCCCGTCTTCAACGTAAAGCGATTAAAAAGCTACAAGAAGTAATCTTAACGAGTGGTGGTGCAAATTAGTGGAAACTTTTGAGAATGACTATGTAGAGGCATATATATATCAACAGTCCAAAAAGGGTAATAAAGATTCTGGGGATGCATACTACATTCATTCAGAAGAAGATTATTTCATTTGTGCTATTGCAGACGGTTTGGGTAGTGGAACAGAAGCGAAAGAATCAGCTGAAATAATTCCACAAGTCTTAAAACTCTATCATCATGAATCACCTGACGATTTGTTGCACCGCTGCAATAAAAAGATGTTGCATAAACGAGGTGCTGCAGTTGGGATTGTAAAAGTGTATTTCGAACAACAAACCCTGGAATATAGTTGTGTTGGTAACATCCGTATCTATATCCTGCAATCAAGTGGTCAGATGATTTATCCTTTGCCAGTCATGGGATATCTATCGGGCAGACCACAATCACCGCGTACGCAAAGATATCCTTATAATAAGAATGATCGATTCTTCCTTCATTCTGATGGCGTAAACTTACGCAGTCCTAAAAAGTATCTACAAGAAAACTCTACTCCGTACCAATTGTACAAAAAAGTTGAAGGTACAATTGAAGATAACGATGATGCCACATTCATCTCAGCTAGCCTGCTTCATTAAATTGAAGCGGCTTTTTTGTGTCAAAAAATAAAAGGTTGCAGAAGGAAACTGTTTTCGAAACATGCTATTATATGGAAAGAAGAAGGGGTGGTTAAATTGTCAAGAGATCTTATGGAAGCAACTGCAAGCAGAGCAGGAATTGGTAAACGCCAAACTGCAAGCGTTATCGCATTGTTGGAAGAAGGCAACACAGTACCTTTTATTGCGCGTTATAGAAAAGAAGCAACGGGTTCACTCGATGAAGTGCAGATCAAAGATATTGAAGATGCTTATCATTATATAAAATCGCTTGAACAGCGAAAAGAAGAAGTTCTTCGTTTAATAGAAGAACAAGGTAAACTGGACGATACGTTAAAAGCTGAGATAGAGCGTGCGAGTGTATTGCAACGAATCGAAGACTTATATCGCCCTTATAAACAAAAAAGACGTACGAAGGCAATGATTGCGATTGAAAACGGTCTAGAGCCACTGGCTGACCAACTCATGCAACAGTCGTCTGCGAACATTGAGACTGTTGCGCAAACTTATATTAATCCTGAAAAAGAAATCCATTCAATAGAAGATGCTCTAGAAGGAGCAAAGTTTATCGTTGCAGAAAGAGTATCGGAAGACGCAACGATGCGTGAGAAAATACGTAAAATCACATGGGCATCTGGGAAGTTAACTGCAATCTTGAAAAAGGATGCGGAAGATGAAAGAAAAGTCTTCGAAAACTACTATGAATATGAAGAACCTCTTAACAAGATCGTACCTCATCGCGTTCTAGCTATTAACCGCGGGGAGAAAGAAGATGTATTGCGTGTAGGCGTAAGTTTCCCTACAGATCGCATTATCGGTGATTTAGAACGTACGTATCTTAAAAGACACCCTTCTACTTCAGCAACTTATATAAAAGAAGCGCTTGAAGATTCATTTAAACGTCTAATCGCACCTTCAATAGAAAGAGAAGTTCGTACAGCCCTGACTGAAAAGGCTGAAACACAAGCTATTCATGTATTTTCCGAGAATCTGCGTAGTCTATTACTGCAACCGCCGCTAAAGGGTAGAACAGTACTCGGTGTAGATCCAGCGTTCAGAACAGGTTGTAAACTAGCCGTGGTAGATGAAACAGGGAAACTCCAAGATATCTCTGTTATTTATCCGCATCCGCCGAAACCTCAGAAAGATGCATCCAAGAAAGTAATTCTGGATTTGCTTAAAAAGTATCCGATTTCCATCATCGCGATCGGTAATGGTACCGCGTCACGGGAAACGGAAAAGTTCATCGTGGATTTAATTAAGGAAGTGAAAGAGCCGGTTTCGTATGTAATCGTTAATGAAGCGGGGGCAAGTGTGTATTCAGCTTCTGCAAAAGCGCGGGAAGAGTTCCCAGACTTACAAGTGGAACAGAGAAGTGCGGTATCCATTGCGCGCCGACTACAAGATCCGTTATCAGAACTTGTGAAAATAGATCCAGAATCTATTGGCGTTGGGCAATACCAACACGATGTAGCAAAAAAGAATCTAACGGACTCACTTTCATTTGTTGTAGAAACAGCGGTTAACCGAGTTGGGGTTAATGTCAACACTGCTTCATCGTCGTTGTTGCAATATGTTTCAGGCCTATCTAAAACAGTGGCGGAGAATATAGTCAAAGCGAGAGAAGAAGTAGGGAAGTTTACAAAACGCACAGAATTGAAGAAGGTCCCAAGACTAGGAGCGAAAACTTATGAACAGGCAATTGGCTTCTTGCGTATACCGGAATCAAAAGAACGTTTTGACTCGACAGGGATTCACCCCGAGAGCTATAAAGTTGCAGAAGCGGTATTGAAAGAGCTGAAACTTACTAAGTCTCAGTTAGGTACTGAAGAAGCGACAACTGCACTTGGACAAGTGGATATTGCACAACTTGCTGTACAGTTGGATGTAGGGGAAATCACGCTTCAAGATATTATTCAAACATTGCAGCGTCCAAATCGCGATCCACGTGATGATTATCCTCAGCCTTTACTGAAAGCAGATGTCCTCGATATCAAAGACGTGCATGAAGGTATGGAACTACAAGGAACTGTCCGTAACGTAGTGGACTTTGGTGCATTTGTAGATATTGGCGTTTCAGAAGATGGATTAGTACACATATCTAAAATGAAAAATGGCTTTGTAAAGCATCCTTTAGACGTAGTAGCATCCGGAGATATTGTTACAGTATGGATAGACTCTGTAGATCGTAAAAAAGGACGTATCGCGTTATCTATGCTTCCTCTTAAGAAATAAAGGAGAGAATCAGCATGTCAGAAGAATATTTACAGCAGCTGGTTGAGCAAATCTCATTGGAAATCTTTTATAAACCGTTTGTCCATCAAGCAATTTTTAATAGCAGACTGCGGACAACGGGTGGTCGCTATAAGTTAAGCAATCATTTTATAGAGATTAATCCGTTAGTTATTGAACTTCATGATGAGGAAGAATTAATCGGGATCATTAAACATGAACTTTGCCATTATCACCTTCATATAGAAGGTAAGGGATATAAACATGGGGATCCAGACTTTAAAGAGCTACTTAGAGAGACAAATTCACCTCGACATTGTAAGCCGCTTGCGGAACGCAGAGCGAAAAGTACGATTATCCATTTATATCGTTGTACGGCTTGCGGATTGGATTATCCAAGGCGCAGAAGAATGGATTGCACGAAATATCGCTGTGGGAAATGTGCAGGGAAGATAGAAAAGGTTAAATGAAACGCAAAAGGTATGCAATCGTTGCGATTGCATACCTTTTGTATTTATTGAGATATGGTAGCGGTGAACGGCTTTTTAATAATAAAGTAGATATGGTAAAAGGCTGTTATACCAACGTTTAATAGACTATAGAAAAGTTATTTAAAAAAGATTGATGAAAAAGGTTGACGGATAAGAGAACCCTGTCTATAATAGTAAAAGTCGACTAAGACAAGCGCAACAAACGATTCGCTTGATGAAGCGTCAATGTAATTACGGCCCCTTGGTCAAGCGGTTAAGACACCGCCCTTTCACGGCGGTATCACGGGTTCGAATCCCGTAGGGGTCACTTTTAGAAAATGAACAAATCCCTGGAGACTTGATAACAGGTTATCATTGATGGGGTATAGCCAAGCGGTAAGGCAACGGACTTTGACTCCGTCACTCGTTGGTTCGAATCCAGCTACCCCAGCCATTTTTATTACGTAGTGTACGCGATAAAGAGATCAAAGGTATGTAGGACAGTTTGTTCCTTTCATTATAATACGAGCCGTTAGCTCAGTTGGTAGAGCATCTGACTTTTAATCAGAGGGTCACAGGTTCGAATCCTGTACGGCTCACCATTCATTTTAAAAAGTTTTGATAAAGTTCTTGACTTATTAAACTGAAGGTGTATACTAGTAATTGTCGCTGAAACAAAGCGGTAGTGGCGGAATGGCAGACGCGCTAGGTTGAGGGCCTAGTGGGGGTTAACCCCGTGGAGGTTCAAATCCTCTTTACCGCACCAAACGTTCTCACTATAACAATTTAAAATACAACTTACACGCGGGTATAGTTTAGTGGTAAAACCTCAGCCTTCCAAGCTGATGATGGGAGTTCGATTCTCCCTACCCGCTCCATTATTTTTTAAAAGCAAATGAACCTTGAAAACTGAACAGCAAAACGTTAACGAAATACAGTTTGTGCCTGGCTTGCCAGTGACACAAACAAAATGAGTATCTTAATTGATGCCAGCAAATGAAACTCGAGCT
>NZ_PDYW01000030.1:0-25202 GCF_002743245.1 Sporosarcina sp. P26b | reverse complement strand
CCTTGGTCGAAGACCTTACCAAAGAATTGTTATATCCAGTCAAAGAAATAGAAAATGCCCCGAAGAATCTTTAATCGATTCTTTGGGGCATTTTCTTTTATATGAAACAACGTGTTCATTTTTTGACGCTTACCAATAATCCCGTCACGAACCGCTTCTAGCATCGCTTCTCGTTCGCGAAGTTGCTGGGCAATTTCCCCCGGTTCCAGTCCAAATAACGTTCGCTTTACTTTTCTCGCCAATAAAATAGCGCCCACTAAACCGATCAGTAAACCAAATCCAATTCCAATAAAACTAGAATTAACGCTTTCTAAAACAGCGGAACGAACATTATCCATCATAATACCGACCGCAACCACACCGATAATCTGACCTTCCGACCAAATGGGGACGAACGCCCTCATCGATTTCCCAAGCGTCCCTGTCGCCATCGACGTATACTGCTCCCCGTCAAAAGCCAAGTCTTCGTCACCGCCAACAAAATATTGACCAATACGTTCAGCTACCGGATGGGATTGTCGGATACGTTCGGTATTCATGACGACAATATATTCCACCTGTGTTTCGTCTTGAACCGATTGCGTAAACGCCTGGATTTCCTCAATCGGCCCTTTTCCTGTCAACCCATCAATGACCGACTGTGTATGGCTTATCGTGATGGCTATATTCATCGCCTTTTCCGATTGTGTATCCCTCGCCCGATCCGCAGCACTGCCTCCAATTAAAAAACCAGTGACAGCTAGAGAAACAAAGACCACTAGACCGACCAAAGCAGTCAACCAGACTTGCATACTAATCGGTCTCTTATTATGTTTTTTCATTTTTTCACCCGAGTGTTTGTATAGTAGTTTCTTCTATACTAAGCATATACCAAAATGAGAGGCGTGGGTAGCGCATTTCCTATCGGAGATTCCTAATATAATAGTCTTTCCAAGACCAAACCATTCCTCTGAATTCAACTATCTAAGCCTCTATGTTATGATAGCAGGATCAATTAGAACTTGTCGGTGGAAGGGAAAAATTCTCCAAACCGCAAATTACATACAGTAAAAGAGGAGGAATCATGACGTGAATATTCATCCAATCAAAGCCTTTTCTGATAATTATATATGGTGCATTCAAGAAGAAACAGAGGTAGTTGTGGTGGATCCAGGAAAAGCGAGTGTTGTCCTAGATTACCTTGAAGAAAATCAGCTTCGTTTGGCTGCCATTCTTTTAACGCATATGCATGAAGATCATACTGGCGGAGTACGAGAGATTCTCGCGAGTCATCCGGAATGTCTTGTTTATGGACCGGAAGAAACGAAAGACTTGGTGAATAGTGTGGTAAAGGAAGAGGACTCCTTTAACTTGTTGAGCCAAACTTTCCAAGTCTACGAATCAGGAGGTCATACGCATGGCCACATCAGTTTCTTAATGGGAAATCATCTATTTTGTGGAGATGCCTTATTTTCAGCAGGATGCGGTCGGGTCTTTACAGGCGATTACGAAGCTCAATATGAAACGTTGCAGAAATTTAAGCACTTGGACGATGATATAAACGTTTATGCCGGTCACGAGTATACCGAAACTAATTTACGTTTTACATACGAAATACAGCCGGATAATAAAAAAATCTCCAACTCATTGGATGAAGTCCAAGAAATGCGTGCTAAAGATCAGCCAACGCTCCCGTCAACAATCGGCAGAGAGAAGGAAATTAACCTCTTTTTGCAAGCGGAAACTTTGGAAGACTTTATCGAATTACGTAACGCGCGTGATAATTTCTAAGACAACTGACTTTGTTCAATCGCATAAAGTGTATTGAAATAGTATCTATGATAAGATTAGGTCAATAAAATCATGGAGGATGATAGTGATGAACCAAGTACTTGTTGAAATTTGTTTACGTGTTAGAGACATTGATGCGACTTTAGATTTTTATACTGAGCTCTTTGATTTTGAAGTAGCCAGTCGCAGAGAATTCCCAGAGCATAAATTTGATTTAATCTATCTAAATTCACCAGGCGCGTCAGTACAAATAGAACTTACGTATAATTATGATGCAGAACCATATGTTATTGGAAATGGTTTCAGTCATTTAGGCGTAACCGCAGATGATTTAGAAAAAATGCATGAAATTTGTAAAGCTTCTCCTTATGAAACAGGTGAGTTAAAAGGACTTGCAGGTGGAGCACCATCTTACTTCTTCGTTACTGATCCTGACGGCTATAGAATTGAAGTAAAGCGTAAGCACTAAAACATTCCAAAAACCAAAATGATTGTAAAAAGCCTACCCCTCGACACTCTTTTACCAAAAAGATAAATGAGGGGTAGGCTTTTTTTGTCGTGTTATTTGGTCTGTATTAATAAGGGATTTATATGTAGCCGAGCGCGTGGTGAACCCTCTTCGCTTATTTAAAACCCACATCAGTCGCAGCTACAGAGAGTACAAGAAGTTCAGTTATAAGTGACCCATATTAGAAAAAGGGCTGTTGCCTGATTGGCGCTCTATTCTCGATTTCAATTTAAATAATCTCGGCCGATTGTATCGTTGAATTAAGCAAAAAGGGATATGAATGAGGAAATTAACAACAGAACAAATAAAGGCCATCCAAAAATATTCATTAGGGTTAATGAATATTGAAAGAAAACCTAATACAGCTATGGTTAAATGCCCAATTTCAGCATAATAAGTTTGCATAATCACTTGATCCAAGTATTTAGGATTTAATTCTTTTTTCAAACGTTTAAGAGTAGAATTCACTGCCGGTAATTGATCTTTCCAGTTGTTGATTTTTATTAACTTGTATAGTTTTCTTTCAAATGATTTTTCTTTGAAAAACAAATTACTTTGAAAGACCCCCTTAGGCAATAAACGACTTCCATACGCTACGCCATAGTTGAGTATAAGCCAAAATGAAGTGTTAATAATTATCATATATATAGTAAATGGCAAATTCTCACCCTTTTAATAGTTTTCGGCTTAATTTATTAAGTAACCCGTATCCGATTGCGGGATAGTGGTTGGAGGCCGTTGATCTGCGCTGCAGCCGGACGCGTATCCTATGGGCGGGCTGTGAACCTCCCAGTGTCGCCGGCTTCCACTCCGATCAACTAAGTGAGTGCTTTAAACTTTATTCTTTAAACGCGCCCGATTGCTAAGTATAAAATTCTATATTTTTAAGACTGTCCCAGTAAATTAGCTCTTGTCTTTATGGCAAGTTTATTCAAAAACAGCCAAATGTGAAGATAAAGAACAGAGCCCACAACTCCTAAAACTAGATATTCCATAACTCCTTCGCCCCATCCGTTTCTTACCAAATCTCCTAAGGCATAAATGTTATAAGCTATTCCCAAAAATATAAATATAATTAAAGAAATAAAGTAATTTTTTGATTTAAAAAACTCCTGTACAAAGAAATCTACGCATAAAGCGATAAAACCACCAATCAAAAAGACTGGCAATACAAAAAATCCCCATAATGCAAGAAAATCAGTTAGCTCAAAGTAATTTAATGAATCAAAATAACTTAATGAAATCAGTTGTACAAATATAAAACTGCTAACAAAACTAGTGACTGCGTAGATAATTAATATCATTCTTCATTCTCCTTTTTAACAAAGAAAGGACCATTCCATTTAAGAATCTGGCCCTATTGCTGTATTGGGGCATTTGCCTATATAACAAACGCACCCAAAAGTTTATATATTTCGTTCTCTTTTTTGGCGTATTGACCATCTTGAGTAAAATAGTAACTCCCCGATTATTAATCCAAATAAAATGGCGACAAGGCCTGATGTATAATCAGGTTGATCAAATAGAAATGTAACAACGACAAATCCAATTAATAAACCAATAGAGATACTTATATAAGACTTATATCTTTCTTTCAGATATATTTTCATAGTCAATCACCTTTCTGATAACTATTCAGTAATCTGGTTCAAATACTTAACCATTAGCCTACTTATACGTCAAAATGGCACCGTTCATTCGAATGCCATTTGTTGTTCTTATTTTTCTACACTCGCTTGTTTTTTCAGCTCTTGTACCATTCAACTGAACGGGTTACGCTTCCTCTTTCCAATTATTCAACTTCTCCATCACTAGATCATACGTCTTTTGCGAAATATCAGGGAGTGTTCCGCCAAGTGCTTGCTTCGCTTGATTAAATCCTTCCTCAATAGAACTCTTGAGAAGATCGAACTTACTTTTGTCTCCTCCTGAAATAGCGTTGGCGAATTCTAGGATCCGATCACTGACTTTTTCGGGACTTTGCTCTCCCCCTTCGCTAATGGATTTCTCCGCATCTAACCGTATTTTTTCATCCACTACAATGGTCTTCTTGCCGCTACGTACATCTTCCACGGTGATCCCTTGTCTTTCGAGAAGTTCGCGCACCAAGTTTTGTAAATTCTCATACGCTTTCTCGCTTTCCGCCTTCAGCCGTTCAATCGTCGGTCCGTCAATTTTTGTCATCGGCTTGTCATACCCCGCATTTTTGAAGTTTGTTGAGGGTATATACTGATCGACCGGTTTATTGTTTGTCGATTCATTCTTCTTTGTAGCTTCTTCTTTTTCAGGAGCTGGCTTTTGTGTTTGAGGCATTTTAAAAGTAGATAGGTTTGGTGTAATCTTCATTTAATTTCCTCCTCTATAATTTCAGTTTGACTATTCTGTTATTATATCGGTCACTTCTATTGTTTTTATAGATTACGTTATGGGCCATTCCTTCAAAATGGCTCGCGCAATATGTGAACCACTTAGCGCGGAAGACAAAGTACCGGGACCCGGGAACGACTGCTCGCCCGCAATATAAAACTGCGGCAACGCTGAACGCACACTCTTCGGCTTAAGTATCGCGTTTCGTACCGTCAATGGAAACCCACCTACGCTCGTCTTCCCGATGTAGGTCTTATAAGTTTCGGGCGTTCCCGCTTCCGAATAAATCAAATAATCTTCAATAGGAAGAACTTTTTGGATTTCTGTGAACATTGCTTTCGTTATGGCTTCCTTCAATTGTTTATACTCGCCTGTAGACAATAATCCCCACTGTTCTGTGTCCGCATGTATCGAGCACGTCATCATCACTTCATCTTCGATCCGTTTGTTACGTTTATCGTAAGCTGGCTGGAAAGTTACGTATACGGGTCCATGTCCGTCCGAATATAATACAGACTGGGCTTTATCAGGTACGATTTGGAGTGCGAAAGGAAGTTGTCTGCCATCTAGCTCCTGTTGCCAGAAAGTTCCGTTCAGAAGCGCATCGATTCGGAAAGCACCCCAGGAAAACTGATTCGATTCCGAATGACTCGTCCGTGGACCAAACGATATACCTGAATTGTTGATGACAAGATCATACGTACCTGAACGCTTCCTACTCTTCACATGCCACTTCTTGTCTTTATAAAACAATTCATTCACCGCGGACGCTTTGACCACTTCGCCACCTAGTTCAATAATCCGCTCCGCCAGTGCCTCACTTAACTGCGACATGCCCTTATCAACATAAAAGCTGCCTCTTCCATAGATCGTCAGCGCAAGACTCGAGGGTAATAAAGCGGCTTTTGTGCAATCCGTTTGTGCCGCATCAAGCAGTTGCGCGTCAAGAAATTGCCGTAGCGGTTCATATGTATCTAGCTTATATATACGCAGCAAATCTTCCACCGTGCGTGTCGCATAGCGTGCCAATCGCAACATACTGCCCGCATGGAATACAGCATGGCCAGGTAGTTTCCCGAGATCATACATATGCTGAATGGGTAAAGAAACACCGGTAGCCGTCACATCAAATACCCCTGCGCTAATTTGCTCTACTCTATTCCAGAAAGCCAAGACATCTCGTTTTCTTTCATGAAAGACTTGGCCGAGCTCTTCTTTCCACGCGGTTCTGTCCCTGTACAATGATATTCTGCGGTCTTCTAGCACAACATCCATTGGGTGATCGAGCAATGTGTATGGAATATTCATATCGAGTTCATTGAATAACGTATCAAGCAAACCGTGTTCTTCCAAACCGAAAGCAATCGTCGCACCAGTAGGAAATGTATGCTTGTTTCGTACATACGCCCCCGCTGATCCACCTACTTTTGTCGCTTTTTCCAAAACAGTGACCGCGTAGCCTTCTTTTGCTAACAAAGCGCCTGCCATCAGCCCTCCGATACCTGCTCCAATGATACAAACGGTTTTAGTCAAAGCGATCTCCTTCTTTCTTTGTCCGGTATATGTTTATGTACTAGATTGAAAAGACTAAAGGCAAGCAATCATCTCAAAATTCTTTTTTCCATAACGGCAAGAACCATTTGACGCCACGCTTGTTAACAGGAAGGATCTTTAAGTCCGCGATGAGATGACTAATATAACCGGCAAGCCCCGCAGCGACTAGTCCTTCGATCGGCCACTCTGCATGCAGATGTTGCAAAATATACCCATAGAACACAATGCCGAGAATGGAATGTGTATACGATCGATGCGGTATGAAGGAAGCAATAATAATATAGCTTCCCGCGAGTAAAATGCCTGTTGACTGATCCAGTACGAAACCGAGAAGCATGACGAGAATTCCTGTGATCGTCAGCATTCGCCGTTGTGTGATGATGCGTGAAACAATGAGCAACAGAAGCCCAATACCGCCATACACATAAATATCTTGGCTAAGCCCTTGTGTAATGACTTGATAACAAAGCGTCAATAAAATCACGATCCCCGCAGTCTCCATCATCCATTTACTTACTTTTTTACTTAGTGTAATACTATTGCTCGCGAGCCCATTCGTGTCAAGATCTGGCACAACGCCAGATATCCCCCCTACTGCCGCACCAATCAATGCGGTCTTAATATCTGGCTGAGCAGCATAACCCGCAATCGCCCCGACGGTTGTACCGATCAATAAATGTGAAGTGCCTTTCATATGTAAACCTCTCTAGTTGTATAGTGTACGGTCGAATCAAGAACGTATATTCGTTCCGTCTTTTTTAGTATAATGGATTCTCATGCGAAAGGGAAAAGTTTATGTGTTGTAGAAACTTCTTGTGAAAGATAGATTGTAAATTTACATAGTTAGATATTAAACTAAACGGTTGATTTAACGTAAATGTGGGCGTATATTGAGCCTGTAGATAATAATTACATGTATATAAAGGAGTGTTTAGTATGACAGGAATGATGGCAGGAAAAGCAGGATTGGTTACAGGATCAGGTTCGGGTATCGGTAGAGCATCTGCACTTGCATTAGCAAAAGCAGGCGCAAAAGTTATGGTCTCTGATGTAAGTGAAGAGGCTGGACAAGAAACGGTACAAATGATCAAAGACCTTGGTGGCGAAGCAGCCTTCATAGCATGTGATGTAAGTAATGAAGAGCAAGTCATCGCACTAGTAGATAAAACAGTTGAAACGTTCGGCCAGTTAGACTTCGCACTGAATAATGCAGGCATTAACAAAGGTCAAAAACCGATCGGTGAATTGGATTCAAAAGACTGGGATCTTACACTCAAAGTCAATCTGTACGGCACATTCTACTGCATTAAGCATGAAGTAAACGCTATGCTAAAAACGGGTGGCGGTGCAATTGTCAACACGGCATCCGGTGCAGGTCTTGAAGGTTCACCAAACATGACACCCTACACTGCATCCAAACACGCCATTGCCGGCTTAACTAAATCCGTTGCGTTGGAATACGGTCAACAAGGCATCACGATCAACTCGATCGCTCCAGGTGCTACAATTACCCCTGCTATCGAAGGCTGGGCCAAAACATCTCCCGAGCAATACGAAGCAGTACTTGCATCACTTCCAGCTGGAAGAATGTCCACTGCAGAAGATCAAGCAAACGCGGTAGTCTTCCTATGCTCAGACCTCGCCAGATCAATCAGCGGCGTCACACTTGCGGTAGATGGCGGCTATACTGCCGGTAAAATGCAGTCGTAATGAATGGAAACATTTAAAAACACAAAAAATGGATCAGGCATAATGCCTAATCCATTTTTCTGATATCTTACAAGCCAAAGTATTTCAAACAGCTCTATACATGATTAATTCAAGATATTGTGTACATAACTCCAAGAAGTTAAATCAGTCAACTCATCCATCTGCAATTCAACGTTTCCGCCTAAATAAACGGTATCTCCTTCGATCGCTAATACCATCGTCTGTAGAATGGGTTTACTGCTGTTGCATTGATAGATGTCTCCGATTTTAGGTATATACGTTTCCGGTGTGTGGACTTCCTTCTTGATTAGTTTTTGTTCATTTATATAATCAGCGTCTGGGTTTTCGAGATCAATAATGTTCGCGCCTTCTTCAAGCCCTGGGATCATCGTCCAATATTCGTTATGCTTGATCCCGTTTGACTGGTTGCTGATTACGCCATTCGATTCAATTGACGAGACGATCTCCATCGCATGAAGATGATAATGGTCAAATGAATCCGGCTGTGGGTTAATAATTAAAATATAGTCCCCCACTTTTGCTTTCTCATCTTTATGCAAAGTATATCGTTTATGATTCACAATAAAACTATCCATATGCTGTGGTCTATACAATGTAATTTCCTTAGCCGTCGCCAACTGCTGTTCATAATCTTCGAGACGAATAAGGTGAACCGACTGCTTAAAGAAAGCTTTCACAGAATAGACTTGATGCAGTTTGTTTTGATAGTAAACAAACTGGCCTTTTCTAACATTTAATAAATTCAATAGATGTCACACCTTGTTAAGTATTTTCTGCTGGCTATTGCCCTTTTATATCATCTAATCACCACAAAGCGTTTCATTGGAATTAGAGAACATCGCGCAGAATCTATACTTATCATAACAATAATTGAAACTTTAAGAAAGTTAGCCGGTCTGAGTGTAACTGTGAAATATTTCAGCAACTGCAATGTGCGGTAATGTGTTACGAATTTTTACTGGATCCACTACCTCTTACAACCTCACGATCGGTTCCATCACCGTCAACGTTCGATTGACGGTATTCATATTCACTTTGGCACCAATAGGTACGGCCGCTTTGTAATGGCTATGTGCGGTGGCTAGGTTGGTCAGTAAAGGTTTACCAAGTGGCACTAAAAATTCATTGATCAAATCTACATAGCTCTTTCCGTATGCCGTTTCACAGTTCGTACATTGTCCCATAATAATTCCTACACAATCCTCAAATTTCCCTGCCAACTTCAAATGGCTTAAGTATCGGTACACCGTATTGATCGGTTCATGCGTCTCTTCTAATAAAAGAATTCTGCCTTCCGTATTGATTTCATAGGACGTACCTAACGTGCCTATAAATGACGTGAGATTCCCACCGACAAGCGGGCCTGTAACATTTCCTGGCACTACTCCGATCAGCGGAACTTCAGGTGGATTGACAATGGGCCAGGGCGCCGTGATAGTCGATGTTGCTGCGAAAAATTGATTGAAATTATATGCTGGAGTTCGCGAATTGAAGTCTAACAACAATAAACTTTGTAAACCGATAAGATCGCCATATTCAAACAATGCATTCAATAATATCGTAATGTCACTATATCCCGAAACAATTTTAGGGTTTTGTTTTATTACGTTAAAGTCAAGGAACGGTAAAATACTCGCCACGCCGACGCCACCTCGCGTAGGTAAAATCCATTTCACTGCTGGATTTGTAAACATCTTCATTAAATCCGAAGCCCTTTGCTGAGGAGTCGCGGCAAGAAAGCCGTCAGCTGAATACACATGTTCACCCACCACGACTTTATAGCCCATACTTTGCAACATTCGAATCCCTTCCGTAATACGATTTGCTGCGAGCGGACTTCCAAGCGTTACAATCCCTACCGTGTCACCTCTTTTTAATTGCTGCGGTTTCGTAGCCATCAATCAGTAACCCCTCTCCCCTAGTAAGTAGCACAAACCTATTCTATTGTAGTAGCATATGTCCGCGGATCTTTTTTGGGACGCGAAAACTCCGCCAGTTTGTATAAAACTAGCGGAGTCTATGAATTAGAATATATGAATGAATAGCTTTGCAACCAAGTAATATTGAAATTACTTACCTGCGATATCTAGACACCAAGTGAAATTTTCCCATGCTGAATACCAGCCAGTGAATTGCTCGTGCGAATCATCCCAACGAACTTCAAACTTCTTTTGACCGTCTACCTCTATCAAATACAGCATCAACGTAGCGTCTTCCTTAGCCGTCGCTAACTTCATCCCATTTTGAAGTTCATCTTCAGTCAATTGTACGTCTGAAACGGATCGCAACTGGGCTTGCTCAAATACCTGTTTGTTACTAATTCTATAATTCATAAAGACCCTCCACTAAAACTTTTATTATTACTAATCATACATACTTCTTGCGTACTGTAAAGAAGCACAGAAGTATATTTTATACGTATTAACCGATGAAATCAAAGGGGAAGTTTAATAACTGAATGGAATAGCGCAACGACATCAAAAAAACACTATATATTTGGCTGTAATTTCCTCCACATTGAAGAATCTAGTAATTAGAATTCCCTTCTGTTCTATACTGTATAGTACTCACCGTTACTGGCGACAATTAATTATGATATGATTTATGCAATAAAAAGAAAGTCAAAATAGAGGGATACAATGATGTTTATATTTTTATTTTTTACGGTTCTTATTCTGGCGATCACCGTTAGACGCCTTGGACATAAGCCAGTGATTTCCACAGTAGCCGGCGCTCCGCTTATGTCGATGGGCATAGCACTGAAAAGCGTCGGATTCGTATATTTTCCGCACGTAAACAGCACCGTATTTTATGTAATTATTGCGGGCGCTTTTTGGATACTGATTCATTACGTATTCGATGTATTTCAGAAAGATTTTTATTTGCTTCATGTACAAGACCCGATATCGAGTTTTTCAATCGGCACTTGGATTGCCTCTGTTTCAATCATACTTATTTTACTGTCCGATCAAAACATCTCCAATTCAATGAACATTCTCTTTTACATTAATCTCACATTTTGGTTTATTTATATTGGACTCGTTATAAGAAATTATAGTCTCATTTTCACCAACCTGAAAAAGTATATAGATCAAATTCATGGCGGATTGCTGCTGACGTGCGTGTCCACACAATCCATTGTGATTTCTGGCTACCATGTTTTCACTGGTGAGAATTGGACAGTTCCCGCTACTACTCTGCTCATTATTGGTTCACTGTTTTACATACTAAACTTTTTGCTGATCGTGTTTCGTTATGTAAATGCTTCGACTAACGACTTAACAGTCAACTGGATTAATACGAATTGCATTTTACACGGCGCTATATCCATTACAGGCGTGGCTTTGACATTCTCCCATCCTGCAGCCTTCTCCCTCCTATACATCGTTTGGATTCTTTCATTCGTTTTCTTCTTGGTTATTGAACTACTTGAGATTCTGTGGGCTTTTCAACGTATTCGGAAACTCGGCTGGCATCATGGCATCTTTGTCTATTCACCGACGCAATGGGCTCGGGTTTTCACATTCGGCATGTTCCTTTTCTTTACGGAACGAATTCCTGCGGGCCAGCATGAATGGATCGATGTGTTAGCACAGTTGCTGCAACTCTTCTTGCCGGTTGTGATTGTTCTTTTAATTATCGCGGAAGTTGCGTTGATGAGCATGCAGATTTATCGTCAACTACGGTCGGAAAGAACAGGAGCGATTGATTGAATGACTGTAAACGATACCAGATCCGTACACGACTCTAGTTCAATTTCGAACGATTTTTGGGCGGTGTTTCGGACTGGTATTCAATCTGTTCTTGTATAAACTTAACTAATATGTTAAGGTATTAATTCAGACGACTTTCTTAATTTATTAAGAAGCCACGTCTATTTTTTTAATTCCTTATTTCAAAACCGAATAGTTATAAGGATTTCCCTTTAATAACACACAGGAGGTACTTATGCTAAAGTTTGAAAATGTTACAAAAGTGTACGATGGTGGATTTCAAGCTGTGAAATCTGTCAACTTCGAGATTGCTGAAGGTGAATTACTAGTTCTCATAGGACCCAGTGGTTCAGGTAAGTCTACTACGATGAAAATGATTAATCGGATTATTCCACACACAAGTGGGAAAATTTCTATCAACGGCAAAGATATCAAATCTTACAATGCCGCTGATCTCCGCAGAAATATCGGTTATGTCATTCAGCAAATCGGTCTTTTCCCTCATTATACAATCGAAAAAAACATTTCTATTGTACCGCAACTTAAAAACTGGGATGAAAAAGAAATTAAAGCACGTGTACTCGAACTACTTGAATTAGTCGGACTGGATCCGGAAATCTATGCTACACGGTATCCAAAAGAATTATCAGGTGGACAGCAACAACGTGTCGGAATTGCGAGAGCGCTTGCAGCGAATCCAGATGTGATTTTAATGGATGAACCGTTCAGTGCACTGGACCCCATTACACGGGAGCAATTGCAAGAAGAATTACTGAAGTTACATAAAAAGTTAAAGAAGACTATTGTCTTTGTTACACACGACATGGACGAAGCGCTAAAGATGGGCGATCGTATTGCCATTATGAAAGACGGCAATTTACTTCAGTTAGACACGCCAGAGAAATTACTACATGAACCCGCTCACGGCTTTGTAGAAGAATTTATGGGGAAACATCGTATTATCCAAAACCCTGAACTGATGCCGGTTACGGAAATCATGGCAGAAAAGGTCGTCACTACACGTTCTACTACTTCTCCAGAACGAGCCATTTCTCTAATACGTCAACGTAAAATTACGGATCTTCTCGTTGTAGATGATCATAAGAAACTACTTGGCATCGTCTCCGCTTACGATTTAATTAAAAATTTGGATAGCATCAAAACCATTGATGACGTAATGAAACCCGCAGTACCTTTTTTATTGGATACAGCAACGGCGAAAGATGCCATTATTATGATGGACACTTCCCCGTTCGGCATGATTCCAATTGTCAATGAACAGCATATATTGGTAGGTCTTGTAAACCGCGGCTCCTTGCTCTCTGCGATGTCTAGTCAATGGACAGATAAGGGGGCAGATTTAGATGAATGATTTAAATATATGGCAACAACTTGTGGAACAAACCAAACTACGATGGCCGGAAGTGCTCGAAGCAACTTCCATCCATATTCAACTCGTATTCTTCTCCATGATCCTCGCTGTAGTCATTGCGGTAACGCTCGGTATTCTTATTACACGTGTACCTAAACTAAAAACTGGGGTACTTGGTGCGGCAGGCATTATGCAAACCATACCTAGTTTAGCTGTGCTTGGCTTTATGATTCCCATTTTCGGAATTGGCGTTAAAACAGCTATTGCTGCGTTATTCCTTTACTCTTTACTGCCTATTATGCGAAACACTTATACAGGCATTAAAGACGTTGATCCCGCCACAATCGAAGCGGCCAGAGGTATGGGTATGACCAACATGCAAATTTTGTTTAAAGTAGAATTACCGCTTGCCATTCCTATTATTATGGCCGGAATTCGAACAGCTGCGGTTATTAACGTCGGAAACGCGACACTTGCAGCATTCATCGGAGCAGGTGGACTTGGTGACTTCATTTTCCTCGGTATTACACGTGGAATTGACGGATTGATTTTACTTGGGGCCATTCCAGCAGCGATCCTTGCGATTGCCCTTGAAACGTTCTTTAGCGCGGTTGAACGTTGGACGACGCCGAAAGGATTGAGATGACTTGAAAAACAAACTGACACTGTTGCTTGTCACGACCTTACTGGCTAGCCTACTTTCAGGCTGTATTTTCAATGAAAAAGATTCACTTAGACTCGGTTCTCGAAATAATACGGAAAGTATTATTTTATCTAATATCATGGGACAATTAATTGAAGATCGCTTAGGTGTAGATATTATTTACAAAGAAAACTTAGGTGGCTCTTCCGTTGTCTGGAACGCGATGACTAATGACCACATCGACGTCATCCCTGACTACACAGGAACTATTGTCGTGACGTATTATCAAGAAGAGCCTGGAACAGCTGAAGAAACACTAGCTTCGACCAAACGACTCGTCGCCGGTGACAACATTACCGCACTCGGTACGTTCGGATTCAATAACACGTATACACTAGCACTTGATGAAGAGAAAGCGGAAGAGCTAGGCCTTGTGACATTTAGTGATTTCGCTAAGGTATCCAAGGACTTCACTCTCGGCGCCGTATTTGAATTTATTGATCGACCAGACGGATTACCTGGTTTCGAAAAAGAATATGACATCGAATTTAAAGACGTCAAAGGGATGGATCACGGTATGATGTATCGTGCGATTGGCGCAAATGAAGTAGATGTCATCAACTCCTACACGACAGATGGACAGCTAGCGATTGCGAATCTACGCGTGCTAGAAGACGACAAAGCGTACTTCCCGCCCTACCATGCACTGCCGTTAGTACGGGACGAAACACTTAAAGAATACCCAGAACTCGAAGAAATACTCGGTCTTCTCGAAGGTCAAATCGATGAAGAAACGATGCAAGTGATGAATGGAAAAGTCGATAATGATGGAATTATGGTTGAACTCGTCGCCAAGGAATACTTGGTGGAGAGTGGGTTAATTGAAGAGAAATAAATAGAAACAGCGCACCCTCTTTTGTAGATGAGGGTGCGCTGTTTTTTTGTAGGTGGTGTTAGGTACACACAACTTCAGTTCAATTCAGAATTGCTTTTGACTTGCGTTAAGACTTGGCACCATATTCACACCATATACAGACACAGTCAGTCGACTTGAAATAAATTCGACATCTTGCCACGTCAATAGATTTTCAACATATCCTAATGTATCCGAATTTGTTGGCCCAATAATACGTTGCCAGGCTAATAAATCAAAATAATTGTTTGTGTTTGTTGTATTAATTGGATTTAAGGCTCCTATTCCAAGCACTCCGCCTTGAACTGGATTTTTTAATATTCCATTATCATTATAAAACTGAGATAAATAATCAAAGCCTTTGTCGCCTATATCTATGATGAATAAAACGTTAAGCCGTGAACTTTCCACACGCACTTTATAATAGTCCTCATAATGTGCTTCGAATTCATACTTTTCATCGTAGTGATCACTGTTGAACAATTCCTGTAACCTGTCATTTCTAAAGGAATAGATATAAAAAATACGATATCCTCCACTGCCGCCCGTATCCATACTTACCATAATATCAGGGACACCATCTTTGTTAAAATCGCCAAGAAACAAGCGCGCGTTATAGCCCGCGTTATTTTTCAAATGAACGGTTGTACTTTTAGTTGACCGTCCATCATGAATCACAAGCGTAATGTTTTCAGCATAGATACCTGGTGGCCCATTGAATTGACCATATAAATACACGGTGTCCAACATACCATCTCCGTTTACATCTCCCATTTTCATATCCAACAATGTAGGTTTCCCGTTAACTTCAATCTCTCCTCTTCAAATGTAATCGTTGTTCATTGTATAATATGCCGATAAAGTCAGTTGATTTTCTTCTAATGAATAAATATCCACTTCCACATACATAGTTGTATCTGGAACTAGTACCTACTGTAAATTCAAAAAGTCCCGAAACAACGAAGAATTGTTCCGAGACCTTGTATATTTACTTAGATTTTTTCACACGTTTCACTAATCCATATAACTCTTTCCCCGAACTGTCTACCCGTTGAATCAATCCAATATCTTTTGCGTAGTATTCGAACACTGTTTTATTGTCCCATGGCGTATAGTTCTCAATTACCAACACGTCACGGTACTCTATCGTACGAACCGTCTTCACGGCATTCGTTTTTGTAATCCAACTATTTCCGTAGCTGACGGGACCGATATCGTTTTCACTGTGGATTTGAGTTACAACAAAGGGGAACGGAATATATTGATCATAATGGAACCAATCATCGTAAGCTTCTGCGTAGGACCAAGAATTTTGCATATAGCCTAGACGAGGAATCTTTTCATGTTTCGTTTCATTGTCTATACGCCAATAAGCTAAACCGTTTTCTTCTTTTCTGTCATATTCATAACGATAGTTACTGGATCCATCTGTATAGTAATAGGTATAATTCGGATCCGGCATAATATTCATCGCGCTAGTTGTAAGTGCGCGGGCTAGAAATGCTGAAAAATGCGCACGTGTAATGAGCTGATTCGGTTTGAACGTATCGTCAGGATATCCAGTAGCAATATTGTTGGACGACACTCTCAAAATATCGATGTGAAACTCAGAGTTGGGAGTCACGTCACTGTACCGCGGACTTTCTTCTCCCTGTTTATGCACCTTCAAATTAAATGCTTTACTCATCAACCTCGCCATAAATGCGCGAGAAATACTGGATTCCGGTTTGAAAGTGGCCGCATTTGAAAACAGACCCGCAGTATACGCAGCCGCTATTTCATTATAATAGGGATGAGATTTGGGTATGTCCTTATAGTTAGGATCTTTCAAATTCGTCATCGGCAGATCCAGTGCCTGAACAAGCATTGCGGCAATATGCTTCTTTGCGATCGGCTCATTCGGCTTAAATTTACCATCCGGATAACCGCTTATAATTCCGTGATCCGCCAAGTAGTTTACTTCCACATACAGCGACGACGTTTTCTTATTCATGTCTTTAAAACTTGCAGCTTGGACATTTTGCATCGTTCCCGTTACAGCCATTAGAAAAATCACACATACCACAATCCATTTTTTCAACAATAGATGTCCTCCGTAAATTCATTTTTTGGCACACCCTTTATATGTATGAATATCGCAAGGTTCATATGAAAAATAATCAGGACGTCAGATCCATTCAGAATAGTTTCCTATTTGTGTTGGGGCATGGTACTTTAAAATGGAAACAGCGCAGCCTCTTGTGTAGATGAGGTGCGCTGTTTTTTCGCATTATATAGGTATCTGTGCATGAAAGTCTTATGATTATTTTAATATTTATGTTTGTCCTTCATACAGGGACCGTTTTTTCTATGAGCAGTATTATCAGCTTAACGGCCTCAACGCAGTCGTGCGGTCGATATATAGGAAGGCGTCGTAGCGTTCGCTGATGCGGGAAGGGACGAAATTGCCGTGGGCTTCAAACTCGGGATTGTAGACCACACCGATTGCGCGGTGACCGATCCATTCATCAAACAGCTTTCTGTTCTGATCATCGAACAACAGCATTTTGTCCTGTGCGCCCGCTGCGTGCAGTTGGCCTTCCCATGTATTAAACCGGGCAGGCGGTACGACCATTTCTTCCGGTGTCTCTCCCCAACTGCTTCCTGCAATGACCGTTCCTTCATATGTGCCGAAACCAATCGCGTACGTATTTCCCCTACCATACTGCTCACGGATCAGCTGACCGACGTTTGTCAGTCCATGGTCTGTCATCGAAGTCGCCGATGCGTCACCGATATGGGTGTTATGTTCCCACACAATAATTTTGGCGTCTTTGCCGTAATAATTGTGTACTTCCTTAATTGCCTCTGCCATATGGGTGTCGCGAATATTCCATGACAGTGCATCATCCTGAAGCATCGCCCGGTAATAGGCTTCCGCATTTTTCGCAACCAAAGCGTTCATTGTCAAGTTCAAGTCTTGCTCATTTGTGCGGGGATAATGCTCTTCATTGGTTCGGATGGATTCCAGCAGGCTCGTAACCTCCGTTATGCATTCATCCGTGAAGTGAGCAGTAGACAAGGCATAGTGTTCGGGCATCCGATTATACGGTTCAAAACAGGAGAACGCTTTCTTTGCAAGTTCCAAATCGGCACCGTAGGATGAATGGCTTTCCAGGAAGTTCATGACTTCATCGATGGAATCGTATAAACTGTACAGGTCGATGCCGTACATGCCGACTGTAGAATCTGAACCACGTTGCCTGTTTTCATTGGCCAGCCACGTGACAAATGCTTCAATTTCTTCATTCGCCCACATCCATGCCGGCCACCTGCTGAATGAACGCGACAGCAACTCGTTAAAGGGTGGTTGATCATTGTAGCCTTTGACATAGCTGTTTATTAACTGTACGGATGGCCAGTCGCCTTCCACAGCAATGGCAGCGAAACCCTTTTCCTCTATGAGTCGTTTGGAAAACTCGGCGCGCAGTCGATAAAATTCAGAAGTTCCATGTGTCGCCTCACCGATCATCACAATCTGTGCATCCCCCACATCTCTCAAAAGTCGGTCAAATGCAGTAGGGTCATCCAGCGGGATCGCCTGCTCTTTAATAGAGGTTACTAATTTTCTGGACATGAAAAAACCTCCTTCATGATAGTGACCGCCACACTATCTCACTCCTCAAATCCGATGGGAGTTTTTTTCGGATTGCAGTACCAATATAAATTCAGCGACGTGTACATCTAACAACCTGTCACTACTATCAAGCAAGAAATGTACTGATCACGACTTATAAAGTAATGAGATAACTAAGATCCATGATGGATTACTCGCCTTTTTTCATTCGAGCATCATTCAATTGCTGCTTGATCAAATCCAACTGACTCTTATGTTGCTGAATGGTATCTAACTCATTGTCATATTGCTCCACATTCACATACGCATTTTCCGCGCGCTCAATTGCAGTAAACGCATGCTCGATAGCCATCTCTTCTGGATGAGACATCGCTTGTTTCACTGCACGTTCTGCCTTCTCAACCGAATTCCCAAAGAATGTGCCTGGGTGTTGTTTTTTCCAACTCTGGCCAAATTCCTTTCCCAAATTCTTCGCCTCCTACATGGAAAACCCATGATAATTATAAGCTTAGTATTGCAATTTATAGCGGAAGTATACGCAAGAGGATTTGAATTGTGCGCGCACTTTGCACCTAAAATCAAGTATATTTATTTAGGTACAGGAAACACTACGGACTAGAGATGAGGTGATATAAACTGAAACGTTTCTGGCTTATTTCTTTCATTGCTTGTATAGGAATACTTTACCTAGTTCTTTTCACCAATCATTGGGGAGCAGATACGGATGTAGTAAGCACGGCCTCCGCATCTAAAAATAGCAAAGACAGACTGACGACAGAATTGGAATCATTCAGCAAGGCGCATCATATCCCCGCGGTTGATGCAAAGGTCGACAGAGTCTGGAAAGCCATCCCCGGCTACAATGGACTGGAAGTGGATCTGAAAGCCAGTTACAAGAAAATGAAAAAGACTGGTACATTGGATCAATCAAAAATCGTGTACAAAGAAACTTCCCCCACTGTTCATTTGAAAGATCTTGGCCCCCACCCCATTTTCAAAGGAAATCCCGATAAACCGATGGTGGCTTTTTTAATTAATGTTGCCTGGGGTAATGAATACATTCCTGAAATTTTGGATGCACTCAAGAAGCATAAAATAAAAGCTACCTTCTTCTTCGACGGCAGCTGGGTAAGTAAAAATCCTGATTTAGCTAAATTGATTCATAGTGAAGGGCATGAAATTGGAAACCACGCATACAGCCATCCCGATTTACAGCAGAAATCAAAAGCTGAAACAATGGAAGAGTTAAAAAAGACCAATGAGGTCATCATTAAAACACTCGGGATTACATCGCCCAAGTGGTTCGGTCCGCCAAGCGGCAGTTTTAATCAGCAAACGGTTGAAACCGCAAGCCAGCTAGGAATGCATACGGTTTTATGGACCGTGGATACAGTCGACTGGAAAAAGCCGGCAACTAATGAAATGGTGAACAGGGTCGTATCTCAAGTGGAGAACGGCTCGATGGTTTTAATGCACCCGACTAAACCTGTAGCTGAAGGAATAGAAGATATGATTACACAAATCACAGAGAAAGGTTTTCGTCTGGGGACTGTCAGTGAACTGATGAGTGAAAAACGTGTGAACGGAGCAGCATGGGATGGGGAATGAGATGTCTGCGAAAAACATAAAACTCTTTTGACCGCACATAGCCGGTTGGGAGAGTTTTTTTGTACTCCAAAGGCAGGAATCGTATTGTGTAGGGACCTGCACCTCATTTTCAGAAGAGATCATAGCCCTAGCATCGTTTGACAAACTACATGCCCTCCTATAGTATCTGTAATGAATTGCAAGATACTCCTCGTTAGGTAAGGCTCCTGTATGGAGAAACGCTGCTGCCCAGAAACGTCCAAAGACGCCAATGGGTCAACAGGAATTATCGAGTTAAGGTAATTTCTAACGTAGCTGGATTCACTCCTATGCCATACAGTGCTAAAGCTCCACGACTGGAGGATATTTGTTTGGCTATTTACAGTTCTTTTCAAAGAACTTTTTTCGTATTGCTTATGACAAAACACCTTCTCTTTTTGAAGGTGTTTTTTATGCTTCACTTAAAATTAAAATACCAATTTCTTATTATGCTGGTGTAAGCCTTACTTTACGAGAGAACGAATCTAAGGAGCGTCGTATATGATGAAGTTAAGCAAAAAGACACGCGAACAATACATGACTAGTGCGATCAACGAGTTGAAAGAAGAAAATATCGTAGAGTTTCGAGAAATGTTTTTACAGTTGCATCCATCCGATCAATCGGACATCTTCATGACGTTGCAAGAAGACGAACGTCACCGCGTCTACGTGTATGTATCCCCACGTGAAATGGCGGTTATCTTTGGCCTTTTAAAATTTCATAAGCAAAAAGAAGTTTTTCAAGAGCTAAATGACAAATATGCTTCCGAAATGCTCAACAATATGTTTACGGATGACATCGTAACATTTTTAACAAAGCTCAATAATGAGTTGCCGAATTCCATAATCGACAATATGGAACCTGGCAAAGCCGAAAAAATTAAAAGCCTTCTATCATATGAACCAGAAACTGCTGGAGCTGTAATGACGAAGGAGTTTGTAGGCATTTCATCTACTGACAACGTGACGGATGTTCTCAATACATTACGAGTCATTGCCTCGGACGCTGAAATTATCTACTATTTATATGTAGTCGACGAACATGGCAAGCTAATCGGAGTTGTTTCATTGCGCAACTTGCTCGTCGCAAATCCTGAAGAAATGATTGTAGATATTATGAATACACGCGTCGTATCGGTTCCAGATCAAATGGACCAAGAGGATGTAGGGAAACTCATCAAAAAGTACGACTTCCTAGCGGTTCCTGTCGTCACTACAGAAAATCATTTGCTAGGTATTATTACTGTCGATGATATTATGGACATTTTAGAAGCAGAAACGACAGAAGACTTTGGTGAATTAACAGCTACTAAAGGCGCAACCGATATAAACTTAACTTCATTCGCAGCTGCCAAAAAGCGTTCTCCATGGATTATAAGCCTGATGTTTTTTGGTTTAATCACAGGTGGCGTAATCGGACGATTTGAAGAGACATTGGAGTCAGTCGTGTTGCTTGCTGTGTTCATTCCAATGATTATGGACTCTGCGGGGAACGTTGGAACACAATCGCTAGCGATATCCGTCCGCGGTCTGGCGTTAGGCACAATTGAAAAGAACAGTGCGTTCAAGATGGTGAGACGTGAATTAAAGACCGGTTTCTTAATTGGGCTGATTTGTATGGTCGTCATTACAGGGCTAGTGTATATTTTCTATAGTAATTTAGCGCTTGGTCTCATTGTCGGCTTTTCCATTTTATTGACGTTAGGTATTTCGGCAGTTATTGGCGCAATCGTTCCATTGATCATCAATAAATTGAAATTCGATCCAGCTATCGCTTCCGGTCCGTTCATCACGACGTTAAATGATATTATCGGCTTACTGATCTATTTCTCGATTGCCACAACATTAATTGAATATTTGTAAGTAAAAAGAGTCTGTCTACATAAGTAGAGAGACTCTTTTTGCATGTGACTAATTCCTATTCGATAGACGATTTACTCTTTAAAAAGCAGTGCTTTGCTGTTCGGATACGTTGGGAACTGATTCATTGGAATCGTCCAATCTTGCTCGGGTACAGTGAATTCGTATTGATTGACTAACTGATCAGAAAAGACACGCAGACTATGAAGTGTAATCCATTCTCCCGCACAGCGGTGCATTTCTCTGAACTTCCCGCCACCTTGTGCAATCATTTCATATTCTTCTTCATAAGAAATATCTTTCGCTTTTCCTACATATCGTTTAACGTCGAATTGTTCCGGAGAAGCGATTGTACGCTCATCGTGGTTACTGCCATACAGATCCAATACTACAAAGCTATCTTTCGGAATTACATACCCATCGATTTCTACATCACTCACAGCGATCGCCGGTAGCATTGGGAAAAATGGATAGTAACGGCGCATTTCTTGAATGAATGAATCTTGCAATTCACTGAAATTACTCTTTACCTCGTCATACACATTTCTTTCAGCAAAGAGTGCATGCCCCATCAATGCTACCCAAACCGTCAATGCGACAGTCGGACGGATGATATTTAATAATTCAACCGCTGCTACTTCCGCAGGTAACAATTCTCCTTCAAGATCCGTCGCGTGTGCAAATGCATATAGCGCAAGATGTTCTTTTCCTGGTACGGGGTGCTTTCGTGCTTCTTCTATGAGATCCTGCGCCCACTTTTCGGATTCATTACGATCCTTGATTCCTTTTATGTGGTCTATAGGAGACGTCACTGCGCCACTGATCATGGAAATTTGATTTCTCGCAAGTTTCTCCAACGTCTTCGAATCATATTGCTCCAAATTGATTCCCGACCATTCCGAGATGGTGTTAAACAACACTTTATTGGCAAGGTCAAATAACTCAAATTCACCGTGCTGTTTGGCTAACTCCTCAGAAACATTTTTCGCTAATAGTTCGTGGTACGCTTCCATTCTATCCGGGGACATCAAATCCATGAAATAGTTCTTGCGATGATGGTGTTCTTCACCGTCTAGCGTTTGCACCCCACCTTCACCGAATAACGTTTTCAAGACCGGTTTCGGCAAGGCCCCTTCTCGTTTGAAGTTTTCCGGATCATAAAATTTACGGGCCGCCTCCTCCCCGTAAATAGCAGTTATTTCTTTAGTGAGAAATTGAGCTTTTACAACCGGCGCATCCACCTCTTCGCGTAGCTCTTGCAACAGATTGTATCCTTTATTCATCAAATCTTTCACATCAGTTAATTTTACTTTTGTCTCGGGTACTGGTTTCATGTTCTTCCACTCCTGTTTATATTCCAATTGATCGTTCAGTACTTTGATGTCTTACTGCTCTATTGCCTGTTGTGCTGTTTAATAAACATCATAAGTCCTTATGTCCTACTACCCTTTTTTATAAAACGTGTATCCTTTTCTAGATAACTCTCTATATGAAGTATGAGGAGTACTAAATAAGTACTCCTACATCGTTTGACTCTAGGGGGACTACCAGATGAAATTATTAATTAACGAAGATCCGATTCCATTATTGCCTTCACTCGCAATGAAAGTTGGACTGAACGCTGCGCTATTCTTGCAACAACTTCACTACCGATTGAACATTTCAAAAAACGTACGTGATGGTCATAAATGGGTGTTTAATACATACGACGACTGGATGGAAGAATTTCCGTTTTGGTCGTTAAACACGATTAAACGGATTACGTACGACTTGGAACAAAAGGGATATCTGATCTCTACTTCCAAACACAATAGGATGAAAATCGACAACACGAAATGGTATCGAATTGATTATGAAAAGCTGCCATTTTCCTATGCACCAAATGAAACAACGACCAACCCAAAAGAGGACGCCCCACTATCTCAACATGAGACGGCAATCAACTCACAATTAGACGCTGTGCAAACCCACAGTGGTACGAGGGAGTATCCCACTATGGGACGGCCTATAACCAAAGAACTTAAGAATGTAAAAAATAAAACCATTGTCGAGATGAATCTCGACGTCGCACATTCTGTGATACAGTACCTGAACGACAAAACCGGAAAACACTTTAAAGCCGAGTCCGCTGCTACCCGTAAATTCATCAACGGACGGATCAAAGAAGGCTACACAGAGGAAGACTTCATCCGTGTCATCGACTTAAAGGCCAAGCAGTGGTTGAACCTTCAAGAATTCAAAGCATTCCTTAGACCCTCTACGTTGTTTAACGCAACGAACTTTGAAAACTATGTCAATGAACTGGTTGTAGACAAGAAGCCGGAAAGAGAGAGATACAGTTCACCCATTCTTGATTTTGATAGGGGTGAGGGGTTGATGTTGGGAGTTTGAGAAATGAAGTAGGATGAAGTGTTTCATAAAGATATCTCGTAAAGGTACCAGGCCTCTACACATTTTCATCTCAATACGTAATTATTTGAATTCTCCCAGGCGCATGCTACTACTTTTCGAACAGGTATAAAAAATATTTAATTGAATACAATAATTAACATGAACTTCAGTTTTAGTTACTTGTAGTTTAGTTTCAGTTTGTTTATAATAGGAGGTGAAGAGGTGATGATCATGTTGACGATGTTCGAAAAAAAAGAATTTGTTAAAAGAACACCTGAATTAACTAAACGTCTTTTCGAAAATGAGGATGATAGTTTATTATTCTTTAAAGTAATGGTTAATTACTTAGAAAAAACTAACATAAACAACTTTCAATTTAGTAAGTTGAATGATTCAATCCTTGGCAACACAGAGGAAATGGAAAAGTGTCTCTCAAAAATATTAGAGGAAATGGCAGAGATTGCTGCAGAGGACACAAATTTTGCCCCTGCTTATACTACGGGGCAAATTGCAAAATATTTCGGAGTATCGATTACTACTATCAATAATTGGATTAAAGAAGGTCGATTCGTGGGCGTTGAAAGAACTGAGAAAAACTCACAAGCACGAATCAGCGCAAATACTTTGTGGAAATCTAGAACAGGTAAAATGTACACTGTTGATAATATTGTGAAAGAATGGGAAGAAGAACAAGAAGAAAACCTTTATGATTCGAATGAACGTTTATTCTTGGTTGAACAGATAGCTCTTTATGAAGGAAAGTACGGGGGAGATTTCGAGAGTACATTGGGTTCTATGGATGACTTATCATCCGAAGAACAAACTGATGCTGCTGCTTGGTCATATTTCATTAGAAAGTTCGATGCGTTAAATGTCAACAGGAATTCCAAAGACTAACTATACATTGCTTGAAAATGAATTTGATGAAATCACGGAAATCCGCGACGGCGCTAATGGTCTACCCTCGAAACCGGGTGCTGTTCGAAAACTATTATATTTTCCGACTTAACAAAACTTTCTTGTCAAGTAAGCGTCAAATAGTGAACACATATTAATAGAAGAAGATTCGTGAGATACTCCTCCCATAGAACACATTTTGGGAGGTATTTATTTGAAAAGAAAAGAGAAAGAAGCATAC
>NZ_PDYW01000029.1:0-25428 GCF_002743245.1 Sporosarcina sp. P26b | reverse complement strand
TCAGGTAGACGATTCTCTTTACTAGTCATATAAATTCTTTTTGGGTCAATAGAATAATGCGACAAGCCTTGTCATCATCACCTTTTCAAGAGGGAGTCGCCCCCAACTTCCGCTTCCATCCTACGTTGATAGTATGAATACTTAGATCAATCACTGTAAGTAGTGTGTGAATTATTGTTTTGTCTTAACTTATTTAGATTCCAGTACTGAAGTTAAAAATCTATTACAACACGTATTTTAATGCACAACAAAATGTATCTTCTACTTACTTTGCGAGGGATTGGAGCGGCAGGCGGCGACTCGGGGAGGATCAGTGGGACAGGTGAAACACCCGGCGAGCGAAGCGAAGGGGTGTGGTTCACCGCCCACCCTCCCGAACGCGTCCGCCTAGAGCGCAAATCCCCACCCCAATCCCCCTGCCAGCCTACCCAAATAAATAAAGAATACAAATTTCTCAGTAAACTCTTGCCAATTAATTATTCTATTAGTATAATGAATGAATTACTGAATGGTTATTCATTCACTTGTTAGGGAGATGAAAGCATGAATCTAGTTTCGAGCGTCCGACAAACAGCGCAGACCAAGCCAAGTAAAATTGCCTATCACTTCATGGGGAAAGACACGACATACGCAGAGTTCGACATGTCCGTATCCATGTTCGCCAACGCACTACAAGACCTAGGAGTCAAACACGGAGACAAAGTGGCATTCCTACTCGGTAACACGCCGCACTATCTAATCTCACTCTATGCCACTATGCGCATCGGAGCGACAGCTGTGCCGATTAATCCGCTGTACACACCGGATGAGATTTCATTCATCCTGGAAAATAGCGATGCCAAAGCCGTTATTGCGATCGATCAACTCTTGCCACTAGTAGAAGTAGCGAGCCAGTCATTCCCGAGGATTGAGAACTATGTCGTCTGTGAAATGAGTCCGGATGCAGGGGAGAAGTTAGCTGCATTGCCTGATTCGGTTAAGCCGAAAGTTCATCCATTTAGCCTTTTGATGAAGCAATCGAAACCATTGACGGAAGTGGTGGAAGTTGACGAAAATGAAAGCGCTATCATCTTGTATACATCTGGAACGACAGGTCGTCCGAAAGGTGCTATGCTGACACACAAAAATATCTTCTCGAATGCACGCGACGTAGGGGACTATTTAGGCTTCTCGGAAAATGATAAAATCGTAGCGACATTGCCTTTATTCCACGTATTCGCGTTGACAGTAGTTGCGAATGCACCACTCGTTAAAGGAGCGACGATATTACTAGAGCCGCGCTTTAGCCCAGGGGAAATTTTCCATATGATTCGCGAGCAAAAGGCAACCGTATTTGCGGGAGTGCCTACGATGTATAACTTCCTTTATCAATATCCAGAGGGGAAAACGGAAGACTTTGAATCCATCAGACTAGCTATTTCAGGTGGATCTTCATTGCCTGTTTCATTGCTTCATGATTTTGAAGAGAAGTTCCAAGTTCGTGTTTCAGAAGGCTATGGTCTATCGGAAGCATCACCGGTTACTTGTTTCAATCCATTAGATCGCGACCGTGTTCCGGGATCGATCGGCACGAACATCATGAATGTCGAGAACAAAGTCGTCGATGAAATGGGCGAGGAAGTACCTGACAATGAAGTCGGCGAATTAATTGTACGCGGACCGAATGTCATGAAAGGGTATTATAAAATGCCTGAAGAAACAGCTGCCACAATCCGTGACGGTTGGCTCTATACAGGAGACTTGGCGCGACGCGATGAAAACGGTTACTTTTATATCGTAGACCGCAAGAAAGATATGATTATCGTCGGTGGATTCAACGTGTATCCTCGTGAAGTAGAGGAAGTGCTGTTCAGTCACCGCGATATTGTGGAAGCGGCAGTCGTTGGTGTGCCGGATATGAATTTTGGGGAAGAAGTACAAGCTTATGTAGTACTAAAGAAAGGTTCGGAAGCTACGGAAGAGTCATTGAATGAATTCTGTGCGAAACGTTTGGTGAAGTACAAAGTTCCGAAGTCCATTCAGTTCTTGGATGAATTGCCGAAGAACACAACAGGCAAGATTCTGCGCCGTTCACTAAAAGATCAAATCAAAATATAATAGTAAAGCAAACGAGTGATTAGACGATAACCGTCGATCACTCGTTTTTTTTGTCGTTCGTTCTTTACACATCCATTGCCAAAAAGAGTATCGTCTTGTTATGGTTTAGGGAGATACATTCAAGTAATAGGAGGGATTAGATGAAAAAACGACAGGTAGCAATTGAAGATTTATTTGAAACGAAATCGGTAACGAATCCGGTACTGGCACCAAATGATTCAGAAGCGGTATTTACGGTAACGGAGTTAAACAGAAAAGACAATGCGTATTATTCTGCTATTCACCATATCGAGTTGGAGACAGGCGCCGTGACGCGGTGGACGTATGGCAAACAGCAAGTACGTGCGCCGAAATGGTCTGCGGACGGCAAGCAACTCGCGTTTATATCGAATCGTAGTGACACGGATCAACTTTATGTCATGCAAAAGGCTGGCGGAGAAGCACGCGCATTGACGAACTGTACAGAAGGAATTGATTCATTCGAATGGTCACCGTGCGGCAAGAAAATTTGGTTTTCAGGGGCTGTTAGAACGGGCGAAACGTTTTCTACTACGGAGAAAAAAGAAGGTAACATGCCACAGCCGATCCGCGTGACGAACATGAAATACAAAGCGGATTTCGTCGGGGTACTGCCACAAGAAGTTTACACACAAATCGGCTATGTCGACATTGCGACTTGCGCCATCTTTGATTTTACGTCAGAACCATTCGATCATACGCTTGAAGCAGTTTCGCATGACGGCAAGCAATTGGTGATAGCCGTCAATTGCAATAAAAACGTCGATCATGACTTCAGTTTACCGTTAGTGCTCGTAGACATCGAGACGAAAAACGAAACGGTGATCCTTGACGAACAAGGATACTTCGGTGAGGTTGCTTTCTCAAAAGACGATCGCTATATCGCGTATACAGGCTATGCTTTGACGTTCGCCAACGTTACGCAAGCAGATGTATTCGTTTATGACCAATCTAACGGTCAGACGGTGAATCTGACAGCGGGCCTCGACGCGCCGATCGGAGACGAAAGTATATCTGATCACTTGCAGCAAACGATCGCACCAGGTGTTGTCTGGACAGAAGACGAGCAACTTTATTTCCAACTATCGAGTATGGGAGACGTTCGTTTATATGCAGCTACACTCGACGGTGCTATTTATCCTGCGACGGGCGAAGAAGAACATGTCTACGGCTATGATGTCGCAAGTGATGCTGAATTTGCTTTACTGACGGTTAGCACGATGACGAATCCAGGAGAACTGTATCGTCAAACGATAGCGACAGGCGAACGGACGAAGCTGACTTCATTCAATGAAGACTGGTTGAAGAAAGTAGAGTTGGTGGAGCCTGAAACGATCCACTATACGAACGGCAATACAAACGTCCAAGGGTGGCTCATGAAGCCGGCGAACTTTACAGAAGGCCAAACGTATCCGTTAATCGTCGAAATACACGGTGGACCGCATGCGATGTACGGCTTTACGTATTTCCATGAGATGCAGGTGCTCGCAGCAGAAGGTTATGGCGTTCTCTACCTTAATCCACGCGGCAGTCACGGCTATAGTCAGGCGTTTGTCGACGCAGTGCGTGGCGATTACGGTGGCGGTGGATACGAAGATATTATGGCAGGGCTAGATGAAGTGTTGAAAACCGAAAACTGGATCGACGAAACACGTCTTGGCGTAACAGGGGGGAGCTATGGTGGCTTCATGACGAACTGGATCGTCGGACATACCAACCGCTTCAAAGCAGCTGTTACGCAACGATCGATCTGTAACTGGATCAGTTTCTTCGGCGTATCGAATATTGGCTACTACTTCACAGACTGGCATTTACAAGCCGGAATGAAAGACGTCGACAAGTTATGGAACCAATCACCGCTAAAATATGCAGAGAATATCGAGACACCGTTATTGATTCTTCACGCAGAACGAGATTTCGTCTGTCCGATCGAACAAGCGGAGCAATTGTATATTACGCTGAAAGATTTAGGCAAAGAGACAGAATTTGTCCGTTTCCCCGAATCTGATCATAATTTGTCAAGAACAGGGAAGCCGAATCTACGAATTGCGCGATTAGAAGAGATTACCGGGTGGTTTAAACGTTATCTATAAGGTAATATGAGATTGTATGCCCGAACGGCTATACATGCGAAATATTGTGTGTATAATGAGATACGAATTAAACATATAAAAACTACTTGAGAAGAGGTTCTGCATGATGGAAGAGCAATTACTATACAGAATAGAGTCGGATTTTATCGGTGACAAGAAAGTACCACAAGACGCGTATTATGGAATTCAAACATTGCGCGCAGCGGAAAACTTCCCGATCACGGGCTATCGCGTCAACCGCGACTTGATCCGTGCGATTGCAATTGTTAAAAAATCAGCTGCACAAGCTAACCGCGACATTGGTCAATTGGACGCGAATCTTGCCGAAGCGATTATCCAGGCGTCTGAAGAAGTAATCAATGGCGGATTGCGTGACCAATTCCTCGTCGACCCGATCCAAGGTGGAGCAGGAACGTCCGTCAATATGAACGCAAACGAAGTCATCGCCAACCGTGCGCTTGAAATTCTAGGCCACCAAAAAGGCGAATATGACATCATTAGCCCGAACACGCACGTAAACATGGCGCAGTCGACAAATGATGCATTCCCAACAGCCATCCATATCGCAACATTAATGAAAGTAGATAAATTACTAGAAGTGATGGAATCACTTCATAAAACGTACTTGAAAAAGTCCATTGAGTTCCAATCGGTCTTGAAAATGGGCCGTACACACTTGCAAGACGCGGTTCCAATCCGTCTTGGACAAGAATTCGAAGCATACGCAATGGTACTACGTCGCGACATCGAACGCGTTCGTGTATCACGTGTCTATTTATATGAAATTAACATGGGCGCAACAGCTGTCGGAACTGGCCTAAACGCAGATCCACTATATATCAAAAAAGTAGCTAGCTATCTTTCTGAAAACAGTGGCTTCGAACTAAAGTCTTCCACACACCTAGTAGACGCAACACAAAACACAGACTCGTACGTTCAAGTATCGGCAGCACTACGCGGCACGATGCTGAACCAGTCGAAAATCTGTAATGACCTGCGCCTCATGGCATCCGGTCCACGCACAGGTTTATCCGAAGTTTCATTACCTGCAAGACAGCCTGGATCATCCATCATGCCAGGAAAAGTCAACCCGGTAATGGCAGAAGTCATGAACCAAGTATCGTTCCAAGTAGTCGGTAACGATATGACGATCGCTTTGGCGTCTGAAGCTGGCCAGTTCGAATTAAACGTCATGGAGCCAGTGCTCGTGTTCAACTTGCTGCAGTCATTGAAGATCATGACAAACGTATTCGGCGTATTCCGCGACTATTGCCTAGACGGCATCACAGCACACGTCGAGCACTTGGAAGAGTACGTGGAGAAGAGTATCGGTATCATCACAGCGATCAATCCTCACGTTGGGTATGAAGTGGCGTCAGAGATCGCGAAAGAAGCGTTGCTGACGAACAAGTCCATCCGCGAGATTTGTATCGAGAGAAATATCTTGTCTAAAGAAGATCTGGATACGATTCTACACCCGTTCGAGATGACGAAGCCTGGTATTTCGGGTAAAGAGTTGTTGAAGAAGAAGATTATTCTTTCTAAATAAGGCTTTGAACTAGATAGGATAGTTTGGGTAGTGGTTCTGGGAATGGGGCTCCAGACGGGACGCTTTCCTGCGGGCATGGCTTGAGCTTCCTCGTCCGCTTCGCTACCTGCGGGATCTCAAGGCTCATGCTATTCCCGCGGGAGTCGCCCGTCTTCCGCCCCATTCCCTACTTTGGTAGTGGAAGACACTTAGAAATTGTACTGGTATTTTAAGTGCTAATTTCTATGTACTAATTTTTAAAAGACTTAATGTCATTGAATCTAACAATGTATCACCACTATCCAGTTGATTGGAGTGGAAGGCGGCGACTCTGGGAGGATCAGGGCGACAGGCGAGACAACTAAGAGAGCGCAGCGAACAGTTGGCTCACCGCGCCCCCTCCAGAACGCGTCCGCCTGCAACGGAAATCAACGGCTTTCAGAACACTATTTACTTATCCATGTCTCCCATCTCCACTACTCTCAGTGCGAAGGAGTACTTAACTATGAAAGTGCATAACATTATGGAAGTCGTCGTCCGTGACGTCATCTCCAAGTATAAAAACGAACTCAACATGCCTTGCACATGCGACCACTGCATGAACGACGTGCTCGCCATGACGCTCAACAACGTCAAACCGCAATACATCGTCGAAGAATCAAACAGCGCCTACATCCGCGCCGTCCACGAAGCCGACCGTCAAGGGGCAACCGCCATCTTGACGAAAGTCGCTTGGGCTGCCGGTATCGTCGGGCAAAATCCTAGATGCGACAACATGAAAAATCCTTCCGATCAATAATCGAAAGGATTTTTGCTTATCTCAATAACGAAACTGTATCTTTCAAATTACTATTCACCGAGTTGATCAACATCTGATCACCCTTCGAACGAATATCCTGCTGAACGAATGTCATCATTTCCTTCGCCACATCGGTATCGGCCAATTTCGAAAGGGAAGTCGTTAAATTATTTTCAAACACCAATGCGTTCGTTAAGTGATGCTGAATGCCTTCCATTTCCGAACCGACTTTCGTTAGCGTGCTTGAAACGATATTGATTGCCTTGTCCATCGTGGAAATTAATTGTTCCGCATCTGTCCGTGTAGCCAGTGACGCACCGTCCAAGCCTAGTTTTGTCGTACTGACGTCGATATTGCCAATCGTCATCTGCTGTCCTGGATTGGCGCCTACTTGTAACTTGATCGCGGTATCATCGCCAAGGATTTTCATCGTATTGAACTCGAGTTTACCTGCCGTATCATCAATGGCTTGTAGTATTTGCGACAATTCTTCGCTACTTGCTTGCCGATCATTGTCGGTCAATGTGCCATTCGCAGATGCTACTGCCAATTCGCGTCCTCGTTGCAAGAGATCATTGATATTATTCAAGCCTTCATTGGACACTTCAAGTACAGAAAGTCCGTCTTGCATATTGCGTTGCGCTTGGGATAATCCCTTAATCTGAGCCCGCATCGTTTCGGAAATGGCCATGCCGGAAGCGTTTTGACTTCCTTTTTCCACTTTCGAACCACTGCTGAGCTTAGCAAGCGTCTTTTCCATGTCCGTTGCATTCCTTTGCATACGGTTCGAGGAAAGCGCAATATTCTCTGAGCTGTGTATTCGCATCCCTTCACCCACTTTTGCGTATTCTATTGTATATCTTCACTTATATCGTCCAAATTCATATAAAATGAACAAATCTGGTCGATAATAAAAGTAAAAATAGTATGGAGTGATCCCGCATGTACGTAAAACGTGCGATAACAGCCTATCAAACGACCGTCAGCACCACGACGCCAATGCTCGACACGATGATTGAGCTGTTGAATGAAATGGGCAATGTGCTACAAAGTATGCAAAATGAAATTAAACAGCAACCCACTATAGAATTATCCGATCCGTTAAAGAAACTTCAGTATGCGCTGTTCGAATTAATGGTCGTCGTTGATCATCAAACGGAAGAAGGGGAGCGGCTGTTTTTGTTGTATGTATTGCTGAATCAAACACTGGTTTCAGTGCAGCTGTATAAACGGTATGAGCTATTACCTGAAATCTATGAACAAGTGAATTTGTTGTCTGAAGCATGGACTGAAGTACGTCAGCATCAGCGGTTGCAGCGCTATCAGACGGATACAGTATAAAGAGATTGTCTGAAAGCCCTGGGAATGGGGCTTATCTGACAATCTCTTTGGTGTTTTGATTGGGAGAGTTGCGGGTGGTGCTTATAGTTGCTGGGTGAGTGCTCTATTCGGATGTTTGTTCGCTCTATGCGGTGGGTTGAGTGCTCTATCAGGCCGTTTCTCCGCTCTATGAGACACGCTAAGTGCTCTATCCGTCCGTTTATCCGCTCTATGCGGCAAGCTGAGTGCTCTATCAGGCCGTTTATCCGCTCTATGCGACAGGCTGAGTGCTCTATCGTGGCGTTTGTCCGCTCTATGCGATGGGTTGAGTGCTCTATCAGGGCGTTTGTCCGCTCTATGGGACAGGCTGAGTGCTCTATCAAGCTATTTCTCCGCTCTATGGGACACGCCGAGCGCTCTATCAGGGCGTTTTTCCGCTCTATGCGACAAGCTGAGTGCTCTATCAGGCCATTTCTCCGCTCTATGCGACACGCCGAGCGCTCTATCAGCCCAGTTATCCGCTCTAAGCAACTCAATCCCAAAACCATCACTTCCCCTTAAACACAGGTTTCCGCTTCTCCGAAAAAGCAATCAACGCTTCTACACGATCCTCAGTCGGCATCGTCATCTCATACGCCTTCCGCTCAATCGCGAGCCCCGTCTGCAAGTCCGCCATCATGCCTTGCTTGATCGCAAACTTCGCCTGCTGAATCGCAATCGGCCCGTTAGCGAGCAATGAATCCACAAACGTATTCACCGTTACTTCCAATGAATCCAAAGGCGCTTTCTGCGTCACCATACCTAACTGCAACGCTTCTTCAGCGGATACGCGTCGTGCTGTCAAAATCAGCTCCATCGCTTTCGATTCACCAATCAATCGAGGCAACCGTTGCGTGCCGCCAGCTCCAGGAATAATCGCGAGTCCAGTTTCCGTCAATCCCATCACCGCAATGTCCGCTGCAATCCGGAAGTCACAAGCTAGTGCAAGTTCCATGCCACCACCGAATGCAAAGCCATTGATAACCGCAATGGTTGGCTGAGGGAGTTGGTCGATCATGGTAAAGACGTCGCCAATCTTGTTCAGATTTCGACGGACCATGGATTCCGTCAACGTCTTGCGTTCTTTTAAGTCAGCGCCCACACTAAATGCTCTGTCGCCGCTGCCTGTAAATACTACTGCCCGTACGTCAGGATCAATCCGGATACCTTCGACTACTTGCCCAAGTTCGAGTAGTAGTTGGTAGTTGAATGCGTTCATAGAATCGGGTCGGTTCAGTGTCACGTACGCTACTGCATTTTTTTGTTGGTAGATAATTTCCTGCATGGTCAAACGCCTCCTTGAAGTGTCTAGTCTAGTTACACGATAGCATGAAAGGGCTTACTTCGTCAGTTTTAGAGAATAGAAGGGGGAAGGGCATCGTTACGCTGCGTTCCAGGCGGACGCGTTCGGGAGGGACCGCGCTGAGCCAACCAGGTCGCTGCGCTCCCTTTTGATTGTCTCAGCTGATCGGTCTGATCCTCCCCGAGTCGCCGCCTTCCACTCCGCTTCACTAGTGTCCTCTTTCAGATTGGGGCAGCTCAAAGTCTTGTGTTGAACTTGAACTAGATCTTAGTCCTAAGTCCTAAGTTCAATAAGTACCATGAAGTGCTACCCCACTAAAAGTAGGATTGGAGCGTAGGAGGGGGCGACTCCGAGAGGATCAGCGTGCGCCTTGAGATCTCGCAGGTAGCGAAGCGGACGAGGAAGCTCAAGCCACGCCCTCCGGAAAGCGTCCCCCTCCGAAGCGCAAATCCTCTCCCGTATCCAATGTCCCCTTCACAGATGCCAACTCCAACGATTTCAGGTAGAATAAGTAACAGGAGTTGATCATATTGAAAACAGCGATTGTGACAGATACGACGGCGTATGTGCCGGATGACATAAAAGCAGAACTTGGGATCCATACCATCCCATTACTCGTAACCATCGAAGGCAAAGAATTCAAAGAAGAAGTCGACCTTACAACCGAAGCATTCTACGAAATGGTACGCGGCAAAGGCCCGCTACCGAAAACATCACAACCCGCAATCGGTGACTTCCAAACCCTATACAGCGAACTCGCCAAAGACTACGACGCAGTCATTTCCATCCACCTTTCAAGCGGCATCAGCGGAACCTATATGGGCGCTGTACAGGCTGCCGAACTCGTGCCGGAAATTGAAGTGCTGCCGTTCGACTCGGAAATTTCAGCCTATCCCCAAGGCTTCTACGCCATCCGTGCTGCAGAGCTTGCGAATGAAGGCGTACACCCACATGCGATCATAGAAGAACTAAAAGAAATGCAAAAAGACGTCAGTGCCTATTTCATGGTCGCAGACTTAACGCATCTGCAACGTGGCGGTCGTTTATCCGGTGCACAAGCATTAGTTGGCGGCTTACTACAAGTAAAGCCCATCTTGCATTTCGTAGACAAAATCATCGTGCCGTTTGAAAAAATTCGCACGACGCGAAAAGCAATGAAGCGTATTTCAGATTTACTCGCGGAAGACGCAAAGAATTCATTGCTGGATGCAGCTGTGATCCATGCGAATCGCTATGACGACGCAGTAGAATGGAAGAAACAATTAGAAGAAAAACACCCGAATGTCGATTTCACGATCAGTCACTTTGGTCCGGTCATCGGCACCCATCTTGGAGAAGGGGCGATGGGACTCGGCTGGGTGAAACGACGCGGAACCTGAACAGGGGGAAGTACATGGCCGAACACTTAAAAGAATTTCTGGCAGGGCGCATTTGGTTGCGTCATCTTTTGCCGTTTCCGGAAACAGTCGTAGACGAAGCAATTAGTCTAGGCGACATCCATATAGAAAAAGGCGTGACAACGAAAAAAGTATGGCATGGGACGCACTACCGTTGTCAGCGTTGCCATAATGAAAATCGAGCGCGCTTCACCGTATTTATGTGTGCCCAATGCGAAGCACCGTGCGCCTACTGCAGAAACTGTCTGAACATGGGGCGGGTATCGTGCTGTTCCGATTTACTAACGTGGACAGGCACGCCACCCAGTTATCCAACAACCCACCGGATGAACTGGCAAGGCAATTTAACACCTTCGCAGCAAAAAGCGACGAATGAATTGCTTGAAAGCACGAAACAAGGGGTATCTCATTTACTCTACGCGGTGTGTGGATCGGGTAAGACGGAGATGCTGTTTCAGCCGATTCACTATTTACTAAATGAAGGCAAGCGGGTATGTCTCGCGGCGCCGCGTGTGGACGTTATTTTGGAATTGTTGCCGCGGTTAACGACGGCTTTTCCTGATACGAAAGTAGAAGCGTTGTATGGCGGGGCGGAAGTCGAACACTTCGACGCCCAGCTGATCTTGGCGACGACCCATCAGCTCTATCGTTTTCACGAAGCGTTTGACGCGATCTTCGTCGATGAAGCCGATGCGTTTCCGTATACGGCGGATGAAACATTGCAGCGAGCGGTCCGAAAAGCCGCAAAACCGAATGCACCGATTCATTTTGTCACGGCAACCCCTTCGAGTCAGTTGCTTGCTATGAATAAAAAGCAAGGCAATATCTCGATTCTCGCAAGACGTTATCACGGACAGCCACTACCTGTACCGCGTAATGAAGCATTATGGAATTACGAGAAACAGTTGAAAAAGAAACGCATTCCAGCGAAATTACTGCGCTGGACGACGGAACGACTGGAGAAGCAACAACCATTCCTCATCTTCTTTCATCAAATCGAACTGATGGAACTGGCGGAACCGTTATTCCAGAAGCTCGATGAACGAATTTGTGCAGTGCACGCGGAACATGATGACCGCAAAGAACGCGTGCAGTTGCTGAGACAGAAAAAGATTCCCGGCCTCCTAACGACAACGATTCTCGAGCGAGGGATTACGATACCGAATGTGCAAGTGGCGGTTGTTGGGGCGGAGCAGACGATCTTCAATAAAGGCGCGTTGATTCAAATCGGTGGACGCGTCGGTCGCTCCGTGCCGAACACGTCAGGCGACTTTGTACTGTTCCACCAAGGCATTACGCGCGCCATGGATGAAGCGAAACGGGAAATCCGCAAGATGAACCACACAGAGGTGCCGCAATGACGTGTTTACTCTGCGACAAACCTCTACACGACCAACCCACTTGGCAACACTTCCTCGGTATTCAGAAAGACACATCCGCTTGTCCCATCTGTTTTGAGAAGTTCGAACGCATTGATCGTATCGAACAAGACGACGTACTCGATTCTGTTCATTCGCTCTATGCATATAATGAAGTAGCGAGAGAGTACTTGCATCAGTTCAAGTTCATGCAAGACGTGGCGCTCGCGAAAGTTTTCGCGTCACCGTTACGCAGCGTGCTGAACGATTCCAAAAAATTGATCGTGCCGATTCCCATGCATCCGATCAATAAAATAAGGCGAACTTTTTCTCAAGTGGATGCGTTACTAGAAGCAGCGAATATTCCGTATCAATCACTACTCGGGAAAACGACGGAATCGGTTATGGGTGAAAAATCTCGTAGCGAACGCTTGGCGATGACTGAACTATTTCAAGTAACGGCCGATATACCAAGTAATGAAGCAGTGTATGTGCTTGTGGACGATATTTACACGACGGGTACCACATTGCGTCACGCGGCACGAGCACTGAAACAGCGTGGGATACACCGAGTAGAAGCTGTGACGTTATTCAGACCTATAAGAGAGAAGTGATGGAGATGGCGGAAGCAAGAAATTGCCCGACATGTGGCAGTATGTTTAATTACACGGGCCTTCGGGATGTTTGTTCAACGTGTGCACAGGCGGAAGAGACGATGTATGAATCGGTTTATAAGTTTTTACGCAGACGAGAAAATCGTGCAGCGAATATTGACCGGATCGTCGAAGTTACAGGCGTGACGGAAGAATTACTGCATCGCTGGGTACGTAAAGGAAGACTGCAGCCTGCATTATTCCCGAACTTGGGCTACCCATGTGATAAATGTGGCGCATTAACATCGACTGGCAAGATCTGTGACAAATGTACGGAAGAGATTCAGGCGGATCTACGGACGTTTGACGCAGCGGTTGAACTTCGTGAAGCAATTAAAGCGCAAGACAAAGGCGCGTACCATGCACAAAAAGACCGAGGATGACAAGCAAGCGATACGAGCAGTTGGTACTGCTCGTTTTTTCGTCCAAAAGTCTCTAAACTTTTTGGTAAATCTGCCGAAATAAAGAGTAGGACCCAAATGCAACGTAAGATTTGAAAGGAGCGAGACGTATGAAAGTAGAAGGATTCAAACCACAAGCTGTCAATCCATATAGGAGTCAGCAAATGAAAGTAGATCAGACAAAGCAAGTAGCACAAGTGAAAACGGATAAACTCGAAATTTCATCAGAAGCGAAAAAGTTATCTGCAGCTTCACCGATTGAATCGGCTAGACAACAACGTGTGCAGGAACTAAAAGCGCAAGTGCAGTCTGGAGACTATCAAGTAGATGCGAGCAAACTCGCTTCGAATATGCTGTCGTATTTCAATAAGCTATAAAGAAAGTAGGGTTACACATGTCCATTGAACCAATTTTGACAACGCTCAGTCACCTAGAAAAACTGCATACGAGCTTGCTCCGTCTTTCAAACGACAAGACCGCATTGCTAAAAAGCGGCGACATCGAGGGAATTGACCAGCTGTTGAAGGAGGAGCAATCTCACCTAGCGGCTATTGTGCAAATGGACCAGAAGCGCGTACAGGAAGTGAAGCAGTATTTAACCGCACAAGGAAGTGCAGTACCTGCTGAACCAACGATGACGCAATTAATTGAACTAGCAAATATTCCGGACAAAGAACAGTTAGCAGAGGCGAGGGACCGTCTCCTGCATGCGATTCATGAGTTGAAACAACAAAACGACCTCAATCAACAACTAACGTATCAATCTCTTCAATTTGTGAATCTATCGCTGGACATGGTCCGTCCGCGTCCGGAAACCGTCAACTATTCGAAAAACGAAGTACAAGGGCAGTCACAAAGCGGAGCCAAAACCAAGCTCTCCTCATTCGACTCCCAAGCATAAGGAGGACATCATACTATGCGCTCAACATTCATGGGACTTGAAACTAGCAAACGCGGTTTGTATACACAGCAAACCGCTCTTTATACGACAGGGCATAATATCGGGAACGCGAACACACCGGGTTACTCACGCCAGCGCGTGAACATGCAGGCAACTTCTGGATTTCCGGGTGTTGGAATGAATGCAGGAACGATGCCAGGATTTCTTGGGACAGGCGTAGAAGCAGGCAGTATTCAGCGGATTCGGGATACGTTTGTGGATCATCAGTTTCGTAGTGAATCAACGAAGTTAGGCTACTGGGAATCTCGTTCGAATGCGATTGCGCAGATGGAAGATGTGATTGGTGAGCCTTCGGAGTATGGATTGCAGAAGTCGATGAGCGATTTTTGGCAGTCCTTGCAGACGCTGGCGGCGAATCCGGAGAATGGTGGAGCGCGTGCGGTGGTTGTAGAGCGCGGGGCTGCGGTGGCGGATTCGTTTAACTATATTTTTAAATCTGTTTCTGAGATTAAAGGGAATTTGGGCGATGAGATTGATTTTGGTACGAAGACGATCAACTCTTTGCTTAGCCAAATTGGGGAATTAAATAAACAAATTGCTACTGTAGAGCCGAATGGTTATTTACCGAATGATTTATATGACGCACGTGATGGGTTACTTGATCAATTATCGAGTTTAGTACCTATTGAAACTAGCTATGAAAAAACGGGCGGACGTGCTCCTGCGATTGCGGAAGGTACGGTCACTGTAAAGATTAAGCATAACGGTACAGAAGGTGCCATTACTGTAGTTCAAAAAAATAAAGTGGCCGAGATGAGCGTAAATGGTAAAGTGGATGGTGCTTTACCTGATGCGATGACAGGCTTTACATTTAAGGGTGGACCGATTACAGAACCTGAAGGCAAGTCGCTAGATGTTAACGACATGATCAAGAGTGGTGAAATGAGATCGCTTGTTGAGTCATATGGTTATACAACTCCACCTCCAGAAAGTACTGTAAAAGGTTTATATCCTGAGATGATGGCGAAATTGGATAAAATGGCGAGTGCATTTGCGGAAGCCTTTAATACAGTTCATGAAAGTGGAACAGATTTAAAAGGCGCACAAGGAGAACCTTTCTTTGTAAAGAATGATGGGACAGATACATTTACTGCAAGTAATATAGCTGTAAATGAAGCTATACGTAAAGACCCTAATCTACTGGCTGCGTCTACTTCACCAATAGGCAGTGCAGAAGTAGGTAATGGGCAAAATGCTAAAAAACTTGGCGATGTATTCTTTGATAAAAAAGTTGGACTGGATGGCTCCAGCGTACAAAGTTTCTACGCACAAGCCATCGGACAACTCGGCGTAGAAGGACAACAAGCCATCAAAATGACAGACAGCTCTGGTACATTATTATTGTCCGTTTCCAACAGACGTGACTCGATCAGTTCGGTTTCACTCGACGAAGAAATGACCGACATGATTCGTTTCCAACAAGCATACAACGCATCTGCCCGCATGATCACCGTGATGGACGAAGCACTCGACAAAATCATCAACGGAATGGGTACAGTCGGCAGATAACTAAGGAGGAATCTTCATGCGTGTAACACAATCAATGTTATCTCAAAACATGCTGCGCAACTTATCAGGCAGCTATAATAAAATGGGTAAATTACAAGAACAATTGAATACAGGTAAAAAGGTCACGCGTCCATCCGATGATCCTGTTGTCGTTATGAAAGGCATGGGGTATGGGATGCAGGTCGACAAAGTTGAGCAATTTCAGAAGAACATGGGCGAAGTGAACAACTGGCTTGATAGTTCGGATGATGCGCTTGACGGAGTTGGACAAGTGTTGCATCGTCTGAAAGAACTCGCTACCAATGCTTCTAACACCGGAGCGATGACAGAGACGGATCGAAAAGCAATAGAAACGGAAATCGGTCAGTTGCGTGGGCATTTGCAAGACGTTGCGAACACTAAAGTTGGGGATAAGCATATATTCAGTGGCAGTATGACAGATAAACCTTTATATAATAAAGAGCTAAACGAACAAGGTGAAGCAGTTGGTTTTGAAACTGGAGCGTCATTTAAGAGTAAAGTAGAAATTGAAGTATTTGATGGTGTGAATTTACAAGTTAATACTGATGCCAGTAAGATGTTCGAGGATATCGATACTATGCTTGATAAAGTGAAAGATCTTGTTGCAACTGGTTCCTCTGCTGACGGTGGAAGTTTCGGTAAACTAATCAGCGATATTGACGGTCAAATGGATGTCGTGCTATCAAAACGTGCAGAAGTAGGTGCCCGTTCCAACCGCGCAGAACTCATGCATAACCGTCTTGAAATGCAAGAAGGCGCTGCGAAAAAGCAACGCTCTCAAAACGAAGACGTGGATTATGAAAAAACGATCACAGATTTAATCACTTCAGAATCCATCCATCGTGCCACATTATCAGTAGGCGCTAGAATCATGCAACCTTCTTTAATGGATTTCCTACGCTAAAAGATTAGGCGGACACTAAGCAAGTGTCCGCTGTTTTTATAGAGAAAAGTAAGGGAAGGTGGAGACCGTGAACATACCGCAGCTTCAAATTCAAACCACACCCGCAAAAATTGACTTACAGGTTACAAAGCCCGTCCAAGAAATTCAGCAGCCGAAATCTACATTAAGTATAGAACAGCCAGCAGCGATTCTTGAAATGTCTACAACACGACCACAACTGTCACTCGACACGACGGAAAATCGTGTGGACCTTGACCTGAAAAGTGTATTTCGTCGAAGCTCTGAAAATGCTCAATACGGTATGCAGAAAGCACAAGAAGGTTCAGGACGCCGCGCACAAGAAGGCCAGCAGTTGATGAAGATCGAGAATGGTGCTTCTATTGCGGATATCGTCAAACAAAATACGGAGCGTCCCATGGCAGATCTGCAAGTCAAATTCGTAGGAGATCGTACGAAAATCCAAATGAGTTTCTCTGAAGGGTCATTGGATATCAACGTCACACCGCAAAAGCCGAAAATTGATGCGCAAATTAACAAACCGATTCACAATTATACTCCTGGCAAAGTATCGGTAGAGATGGCACAATACGGCTCGATTCAAATAGATTGGAAAGTGTAATAAGAATAGTAAGTTTTTCACTTATTAAATCGGGTATATGAGAGCTATACAAAAGAACGGGCTATATCCGTTCTTTTTATTTTGAGGATAGTTAGTAATGCCTTCTGTTCTTGTTAGGGGCATGCTACCCTATGAGTATTCTGCTAATGAAACGTCTTTATTAAAACTAATCAAAAGGAGAGATAGCTTATGACACAACAATTAAAAGAAATTGAAACAAAGTTCCACGATAAAGTAGAGGTAGACTTATCTAAAGCATGGCACTTCCCAAAAGGACTTCCTGGATTCGAAGAGGAAGAAGAATTCGTCATATTGCCAATTGGTGATAATCAAGAGTTCCAAGTTATGCAGTCGACTAAAGAAGCAGGTGTGGCTTTCGTCGTAGCGAATCCATACAAGTTCGTAGAGGGCTATGACATCATAGTAGATGAACCAACCGTTGATTTACTCGAAGTAAAAAGCCCTGAAGAACTAATGGTACTTGGTATCGTTTTTATTAAAGAACCATTTGAAGAATCTACAATTAACTTACAAGCCCCCCTTCTATTCCAAACAAATAACAGAAAAGCTAAACAAATGGTATTGAATGATAAGCGCTATCTTATCAAACATCCAATCGATGAAAAGAAATTGGATGAAATGAAAGAAAAATTAACTAGCGGAAAGAGCGAATAATATGTTAGTACTTTCACGCAAAGTGGGCGATACGATTAAAATCGCAGATAATATAGAAGTGAAGATTTTGGAAGTAAAGGGCGATACTGTACGAGTGGGTATAGAGGCACCTAAGTCAGTGGATATTGTACGTGGTGAATTGATTCAGTCTATTAAAGAAACGAATGCCGAATCTTTGACGCTAGATCTTGACTGGTATAAAAATTTGAAAGATAACAAGTGAATTGTGGTTACCTCATCAAAATAGCCGGTACAAGTCACTTAATCTCCACATTTCAAATAAATAGAAAAATTTTTAATAAAATACTAAACACTCTAGTCATCGAACCGATATTAGTAGTGTAAGCGGCAGAGAGTGTCCGGCCGGCACTCAAAACCGTAAAACAAATAAGGGACACAAGGACGTGTACCCAACAAACACTCAAGGAGGAAATTATTATGATTATTAATCACAACATGGCAGCGATGAACACGCACCGCCAATTAGGTTCAAACAACGCAGCAGCAGCTAACAACATTGAGAAACTATCTTCAGGTTTGAAGATCAACCGTGCAGGAGACGATGCAGCTGGACTAGCAATCTCTGAGAAAATGCGTGGACAGATTCGTGGATTGGATATGGCTCAAAAGAACGCGCAAGATGGGATCTCTATGATACAAACTGCTGAGGGTGCTTTGAACGAAACTCACGACATCCTACAACGTATGCGTGAACTTGCTACACAGGCAGCAAATGATACTAACGTTGATACTGATCGTAATGAAATTCAAAAAGAACTTAACTCATTAACTTCTGAAATCAACCGTATCTCTAATACTACTGAGTTCAACACACAGAAGCTTATGAATGTAGCGAGCGGTGCAACAAGTAACGGTAAAACTGGTACAGGATTCTCAGCAAGTTTCCAAATTGGTGCTAATAAAGATCAGTCAATGACTATTGAGATTCGAGACATGGGTGCTAAGGCGCTTGGATTGACTGGAAGTACTGGTGATCACCAAGCTGGAGCCTCCGTAACTGGTCATAACGCAACTATTACAGATGGTGTAAGTGGCGCTGCTTATGCTGGGTCAGCTGGTGTTAGTAATGGCATTTCTTCTGACAAAACGGATTTCGGCTTAGATGTTTCCGATAATGAAAAGGCTTCAGCAGCTATCAAAGCAATTGATAATGCTATAGAAACTGTTTCTGCTCAACGTTCTGATCTTGGTTCATTCCAAAACCGTCTAGAGCACACAATCAATAACTTGGGAACTTCTTCCGAGAACTTGACTGCAGCTGAATCTCGTATTAGAGACGTGGATATGGCCAAGGAAATGATGGACTTCACTAAGAATAATATCTTGACTCAAGCAGCACAAGCAATGCTTTCACAAGCTAATCAGCAACCACAAGGCGTACTTCAGTTATTACGTTAATTTGGTTAATGAAACACGATCCGTATATTCGGGTCGTGTTTTTTATATTTTTATAAAACTACGTATCAAATGAACTGATGCTTTAGAAATCATATTTTTAGCCGATATTATCAATATGAATATGATAGACTTTACATAATTACACTAACCGGAGGGATTCTCCTTGAAACTAGTATTCCAACAACGAAAAATTGAGCTAGATCAACAGGCGTCAGCGGCAGAAATTTTCGAGAATATCAATAAATTAGTAGATGATGGCTATTATTTCAGTCATTTTATCGCAGATAATGTCGAAGTATTTGAAGAACACGAGCAATTTTTAGATATGAAACAAGGGACAATTAAGCAGCTTGAAATTATCGCAAAAACTGAAAAAGAATTCACTAATGATATCTTACTATCAGTAGAAAACCATACCGCACAGGCAACACCTTTATTAGGAGCATTGTCCAATGAGTTTTATAATAATCCAAGTGGCGAAACGTGGGGGCAGTTTGCTCAATTAATGGAAAGTCTACAATGGATCAATGGAGTCATTGAACTACTTCGTAAACAAGAAGAAAAAGTATCTAATTGGTCACAGTACGAAGAAATTACTGATATCATCCAACAAGAACTTTCAAACTTAGAAGAAGCAGTCGAGAATGAGGATGCTGTACTGATTGGGGATATCATCCAATACGAAATAGCACCTAATTTCGAAGCGCTTCATGACGCTGCTAAAACAACAATAGATACAGAAGGCGCTAGACCGAACTTGAACTAGTAGATTGCGAGGAAATAATATGTTGAAAAATAAAACCATACTTGTAACAGGTGGAACCGGATCATTTGGTAAAAAGTTTATCCGTCGTATATTACAAGAAGACGTCAAAAAAGTAATTGTCTTTAGTCGAGATGAGCTGAAGCAATATGAAATGAAACAAGAATTTACAGATACTCGTATTCGCTTTTTTATTGGTGATGTACGTGACAAAGAACGACTTCATCGTGCATTTGACGGAGTAGACATCGTGATTCATGCGGCGGCTATGAAACATGTAGGGGCCTGCGAATATAATCCATTCGAAGCTGTTAAAACGAATATTTATGGAGCGCAAAATATTATCGAAGCTGCTATCGATCGCAATGTAGAACAAGTCATTGCACTAAGTACAGATAAAGCTGCTGCTCCTGTTAATTTATATGGTGCTACAAAACTAGCTTCAGATAAGTTGTTTGTCGCAGCGAACTCTTATGTAGGTGAAAAAGCTACACAATTTTCTGTCGTACGCTACGGTAATGTAGTAGGTAGTCGGGGGAGTGTCATTCCATTCTTCACTAAGATGAAAGAAACTGGCATACTACCTGTAACAGATGATCGTATGACACGGTTTTGGATCACACTCGATAAAGGAGTTCAATTTGTGTTGGACAGTTTAACACGCATGCATGGTGGCGAAATCTTCGTACCGAAAATCCCGAGCGTGAATATTATGAATTTAGCTAAAGCGATTGGTCCAGAATGTGAAATCGAAATTGTTGGTATACGACCAGGAGAAAAACTACATGAAGTGATGGTTACACAAGACGATGCCCGACATACAATTGAGTTTGATGAGTATTATGTAATCACTCCAGAGTTTGCTTGGTGGGGAGATAAATTGAAAGATGAACCACGCTTAAGTGAGCCTTTTGAATATTCTAGTGAAACGAATGAGCATTGGTTGTCCGTTGAAGAGTTGCGCAAAATGATAGAAGAATTTCAATCATGACTAAAGTACGACAGGAAATTATATTATCTAATAAAGAAAGGAAATAAGGAGTTGAACTCAATGAAAGTGGAAGTATTAGGTAGTGAGAAAGGGCTTCCGACATTACAAGTCGAGCAACAAGGAAAGAATATACTAATCCATAGTAAATACGATCCTGTACGAGAAGCGATGCAAATAATTGAGCGTCATAAGGAAGAAATAGAAAATCATCATCATATTTTGTTTTACGGTGTCGGACTTGGCTATCACGTCCAAGCTTTCATCAAGCAATATCCTGAAAAACTCGTTTCTACATATGAGCCGATTGGGGAGGTTGCTGTTGCTTGTGCATCGATGACTGAGCAGACCGCATTCGACCAAAGCCAGTTGCGTTATCTTTTTGTGGAAGAAAGTCCGACTGATATAGAAAAGTATTTACATGATTTTTCCAATCATTTAACACAAAAAGTATTGTTAATAATATTGCCTAGTTATGAACGACTTTTAAAAGAAAAGGTTCTTCAATTTATCGCAAATTTTAAAGAAATTGTTGAAGAGAAAATACAAAATAGAGGAACAAATCATTTCTTTTCTAAACGTTGGACAATCAATGCATTAATGAATTTATCATCAACTTTTGAATATCCCAATTTCTTACTAGAACATGCAGAAACATTCCGGGATAAAACCGTACTCTTAGTATCCGCTGGACCTTCACTTAGTGAAGAAATGGATAATTTACGGAAAATTAAAGAACAAGGGCTTGCCTATATTTTCGCAGTGGGATCGGCAAACAAAGCACTTATCGAGCGGGGCATCTATCCAGATGCAGTATTTACTTATGATCCACAAGCTCATAATCATAAGGTTTTCCAACCGATCATCGATGAAAGAATTACTTCAATTCCTATGATTTACGGAACAAGCGTTGGATTTGAGACTGTTCAACATTATCCAGGCCCTAAATTACATTTTGTCACAACTCAAGACACAATCACACAAAACTTTCATGAAACCAAGTTACCCGTAATTAATGATGCTTATTCCATCGCAATTGTCACCATGGAAATACTCTATCGCCTACAAGTGGAAAGCATCATCTTAGTCGGTCAAAACTTTGCATTCAAAAACAATTTATTCTATTCACAGGAAATTAAGCGCTATGATAAAGACAAACGTGAAGTTTCAGATGCCAGTGTCCAAAAAAAGGATATAGAAGACGCTTTTCATATAAAAGACGTTTACGGAAATGAAATCTTAACGAATAAAGGTTTCGATAATATGCGTAAGTCGATGGTTCGTTATATTGCTGAAAATCCACAAATTCCAGTAATCAACACAACCCATGGCGGTGCTGTAATAGAGGGCACAACATTCGTTCCTCTTGTTCAAGTCATGAATGAACAATTGACTGAAAGAATTGTAGAGGAAAATTGGTATACACAGGGGGAAGTGCGGTCCGTAACAAGTGAAACACAAAAAAAGGTTTCTAAACTTCAAAAAAGCGTAGCATCTTATCGCGGACAAGATATGGCTTTATTCGCCCATTTTAAAGAAATTGAACACTCAATCGCCAGTCTTAATCTAAATCAATTGCAGAAGAGATTCGAAAAAACTGACAAGCTGGTTCGTAAACTTACATCGAATATGATGTACGTTCTAGCTATCTGCCCTATCATTAGAAATGAGTTGGAGGTGTTACAAGCCGAAGTAGAGTTATTACGTAAATTGGAGATTTCAAAAGAGAAATTGATGGTGATTGTGAATTTATTTGCATCTTATTTCAATCGTTGTCGGGTAATTTATAATGAGGTTGCGCCCATTGTAAAATCAGAAGTATTGTCTAAACTGCTTCGTTCGAATGATAAAAAAGAATATATTGCTTCTTGTGGAGTGTTCCAATATGAAGGTGAGTGGTATAAAGATCATTCACCGATTGAACAAATGCCTTCTAATTTAACAGAAGATGAGAAATATGAATGGCGTAAAAAAATTAAGATGATAGATCGTATTGAACTCCCGGTTGTGGGTGTGAAAACAAAGCAGCAACATGACTCATTCGTTTTCCGGTTTAATGGGAACTCAATTGCGTTATATGGAACAAATTATTCTGAAGAAAGTTTGAAACTTCAAATAAAAATTGATAATAGAATAACGAATATTACAATCAAAGATAAAATTGATGAAAAATTATTTAAAGTGAATGGAAGACAATTGTTATTTCAGACGAATACTTTGAAAGATGAAATACATGATATTAAGATTGAAGTCATATCAAACAACCCCAATTTTTTGTTCGAAGCAATTGAGGTTGATCAAACGGCGCGGGCTTATCATATACATGAGGTTGGGGCTATAGATGAATTAATAATTGGAAAGAGAATTCGTTGTCATTACGAAGCAATTTATAATATGGTGGGTGAATTTTGTAAGCTTGGTGAAGAGACCGGCTCTTTCTTGCCTGTGGAAGCAGTTGCCGAACCGAATGGGGACTTTTACTTTATTATGGTGGATACGTGGGAGAACAGTAAACTTCTAATAGCGGATCGGAATGTTCAAAACAATATTTCTTATGATAGTCTTACAAAAAGCAGAGAAATGCTTTTGGTAGGTGAAATAAACTGCAATACAAATGTGGAAAATAGATTTAATTATATTGGGAAGAAAAATGAAGAAAGTGAATGGGAAAAATATATACGTGATGATTTGACTTGGAATTGGCTAAATATTTATAGCTGGGTATTGGATGATGATTGCCAGTTAATAAAAGGAGAAGATGATATGGCAATTGCCATAGGTCTTATAGAACGTAATCATCTTATTAAAGCCCCAAATAGAAATAAGTACAAAAAATGTGGATTCAGACCAAAGATAATTTTAAAATTATAATTTTAAATCAGCTTAAGTTAGGAATAAAAGCACCTGATAAAGCGGTCAGCTATGAAATATTCAATTGTATCAATCGTGTTGCATGATGGGAATTGGAAATTGATAAAGTAAACAAGGTTCCTGGATACCCTTTGAGAAACTCGCATTTATTATTAATTTTAAACTTCTTTGATAATTAATAAGAAATTATTTAGCAGGCAGTATTTTTAACGTATTAATATTAACTTGTTTAACCTGAAAAAGACTTTGTGTTAAGTGGATAAGCATGGTGATGTTCAATTAATATAAAGAAATAAATTTACTTTCTATATAAAAATTTAGAATAAAAATTAGTATCTACTTTTTATGATATATGTAGTTCTTTAAATAAGAAACAGTTTATGGAAATCTATGTGAGTTATTTGATAGCCTTTTTTCTTTTTTGCGTAGCATGAAAGAATCTGATACAGATGTTGACATAAGGAAAACTTTACGACTGATTGAGTAATATATTTCACTACATTTACTGCATATCCAAATCTTCGTTTGTATGTTGGCTATCTAAATCGGTGTGAATAATTAGCCCGTATCAGGCTGTTGGACGTCAATTTGTGTTTGTTAATACTGATAAGATGAGTTTGAATCTCATGGATTTGAAAAAAGAATAACCGACAATTCTATTCGACAATATATATCAAGGACAGAAGCTAGGTAGCAACACCAAATGTTTTTGATCGTATGCATATACATAATTACGTCAACCCAATTTACGTTAATTTTCGTGGCTTCAAAATCTTGGTCAATAAATTATTGGATTCTTTTATTTGGCTACTCGAAGAAGTAGGGCAGTATTTCTTTATGATGATATATTGTATTCCTACTGTCCTCCTAGGGCACTGAACACGTTTTAAGCTGAAATTAAAGCGTTTCTTCTTGGGGAATTGTGGATTTCAGGTGGACCATAATGGTCTTTACTTATCATATGAATGATTCTTACACGTTCTAAGATAACCGTGTTCTCAATTTTATATAAAGTTTTCACTTTATAGCATGATTAATAATACGTATTTCGTAGCATGTAGCACTAAACTTGAGTAGGATAGTTCTCTTTCATCCCTTCGTTAAGGTCATAGCTTTTTTTAGATGTCAACTTCCTGTTGAAAGTGTAGGTTTTCCTTTTGAATCTCGATAATTTCGGCAGAAGTTAAACCGCCTCCATTTTCATTGATGGACTGAGCTCTGATACATTTATAAATTGTAACTACAGATCATGATATATTCGCGGATGGGATCACTCAAAGATGAGCAAGATTTGTAGTGTTCGATGATTGTTTGATTGAATATTTAAATATAACGTTTTGTTTCATTTACGGTACGTCCTTTCTTTTTAGCATAGGGACTTAACTAACTCGCATCCATAAATACATCTAAAATAGCCGCATAATCATATATTTGGAAATATAGAGTGAAAGGAATAATTTATACTTTTATCTGAAGACATAACAAAGGAAAGAAGTGAAAAATATGATTTTAGAAAAAATAATTACAACCATAACGGATTATGAACAGTATTTGACAAATTGGATCTATGTCAATATCCTGGACACAAAAATGTTAAGTCGTTGTCAGAAACGGCATCCATTCATGGATGGTCCTGTATCCAGCGAAACCAATCAAGAGAAAGCCCGCTCTTGACAGCTTTCGCTGGATACA
>NZ_PDYW01000028.1:0-25842 GCF_002743245.1 Sporosarcina sp. P26b | reverse complement strand
CCATTTTCATAAAAGTCGAGATTTGCGTAGCCTGCTTCACTTAGCGTATCATGCAATAACTTGCGCAATAGCGGTGAATCTTCTGCAACCAAAATACGTTTATCCGAACGCTCACGTTTCCCAAGCTTCTTCACTTGCTCCACGTTAATACCCGCTTCCGGATTAATATCCAAAATGATCTTCTCGAAGTCAAGCAACAGCAACATTTCGCCATCGAGCTTGATGACGCCGATGACTTGAGAGCTCTCTGCCGCATAGATTCCAGAAGGCTTCTCAATTTGATTCCAAGAAATACGGTGAATCTGTGTGACGTTGTGTACACGGAAGACAACCGTTTGTTTATTGAAAGCAGCGACGATATACTTGGCATCTTGCGGATTTTCCGATGGCGCCATTCCTAAAATCTTTTCCATACTGACGACAGGTAATACTTCACCACGTAGCTGAATAATTCCCTCTACCGCAAAATGCGCGTGGGGGATCGGTGTAATCTTCAATGGCATGATAATCTCTTTTACTTTGATCACGTTAATGCCGTAGCGATTACCTTGCATCTCAAATCCGACAATCTCCAGCTCATTTGTGCCGCTTTCCAATAAAATCCCTGAATCCTTGGACAAATTCTTCCACCCTCTCAGACAATGTGGTCTATTCATAGTATATTTATCGATAAATTCCATAACTTGTTGGTGCGATAGGACTAGTATACCATAGAAACAAACTCTCAATCTAGGACAATGAAAATAAATCTAGTTCCTTACTTACTGCTACCGTCCGTTACGGATTATTTGGACAGAGACGCTGTTTATTGGACTCCAACACCCATTCTTCCAATTGCGGAACGGTTAAAGGCTTGGAGAAATAATATCCTTGAAAGATCAAGTCTGGCTGTAAGTCAAGCAAGAAGTCCACTTGTTTTTTCTTCTCCACACCTTCAATCACAATAGAAAGATCCATTGAGCAACCAATCGCAAGGATGGCATTCAGTACAGCACACTTTTTCGCTGGTGCTGGTACTTCATCCGTAAAGGACTTATCTATTTTCAGCGTCGTAATGGGCATCTGCTGTAAAAAGGACAAAGAAGACACGCCTGTTCCAAAATCATCGAGTGCGATGGAGAATCCATAGCGCCTGAATCGTTTCATCGCAGCAATAGCCTGAGTCGTGGACTTGGCGGTACTCGTTTCCGTCAACTCCAGTTCAATACGGCTCGGATCGAATCTGTATACATTGGTCTCTTTCCATAACAGATCGAGTAATTGTGGCTCGGTCACGTATTCGCCCGGGATGTTAATTGCCACTTGCGGCACATGAACGCCTTGTGAATCCCAGTTATGAATTTGCCTGCACACTTCGCGAATAATCCAGTCCGTCACTTCCCCCATTCGCCCTTCTTGCTCCAATATCGGAATGAACGTTGCTGGCGGGATGGCTCCGAGTTTTGGATGCGTCCAGCGAAGCAATGCCTCGACCCCGACGAATTCCTCGTTGTTTCCTCTAACTTTCGGTTGATAGACAATATAAATATGATTTTCATCAAGTGCTTTGTTAATATCGCGCAAAACATCCTGCTCGTATGACATGCCATGATTCGCGGGATCAAACGTCAGCAATCCCCACTCATGGGAAGCAGTTGCTTGTTCAACGACTATTAAGGCTTCTTTATATAACGTCTTCACCGTTTTATTTTTGTCAGCCTTAGCCAAGCCACAGACGTACCGCATCTCTTGGCGCTTGATAGGTAGCAATTGATCGATTTCACGTTGCATAATGACCAAGTTTTTGTAAAAATCTGCCGAACGACCTGTCTGATGCACGCAAAACAGATAGCGATTACCGCTCACTCTGTAGAGTTCCGCAAATGGCGGTTTCCATTTCGACAGCAACTCACCGATTTCTTGTAGTATCTTATCCCCTGCCATATAACCATATAATTGATTGATACGCTGTAAATCAGGGAAATTCCAAATGGCAACATCACCGACTGCCACTTCATCCGTCAAACAACGCTCCCAATTTCGTCGATTCGGGAGTTTCGTTAGCACGTCAAAGTACTTCAGCCAATAATCCAAATAACCGTCGACATAGGAAGTCAATAACATGCCGAGTAGCAATAACCCAACACCCACGCCGATCAACGTATTCATGATCTGCATATGCATGATGGACTCACTTAATGCTTGTCCTTCTTCTATATAATACGAAGTAGCAAAAATACCCAAGTAATGTGCAGATAACGTCCCCATTGTCAGGCTTAACGTGGCGATCCATTTCGATGACGACGTACGTTTGGGATGACTAATTGCCTTCAGCGCAACATACGCAAACAATCCACCCGCTATATTCCCAGCAATCACTAGTTTCCAATCGTGGATAATTAACGCAACCGCCTTTAACGCCTTCATGCCAAAAAAATGCGTGAGACTCATACCAAAAGCAATCGATGCAGCGGCCAACGCATGTCGCCAACAAGCTTTCAATGGAGCTTGCACGAGCCAGAACGCAAATATCACCGTAAGAAAGATCGGTACTATACATACAAATGCCCAACCGTAATGGATGTGCATTTCAACTGGAATCAATAAAGAATTCATCGACAGAAAATGGGTGGCCCAAATTCCGAATGATAAAGCGAGTGTCGCCAATATTAGCCACACTTCCCGTTTGAAGAAACTCGGTTTCAACATCCGATCATATAATACGAGCGCGGTATAGGAAGCGAACGCTATAACTAAAATAGATAATAGTATCATCTTAGGTGAAAAGGATCCGATTAGTTGTGTGTATTCTTGGTTGTCTAGTATCGAATTCATACGTTCCACCCCCTCATCCCTTATTCAAAAAGGGAAATTCATACTTTATAATGATTCTTATTACTCATATCAAACATTGTACAATTGGAGTTGCTTACTATTCATTATTTACTATTCGTCGATTCTAGTCAATCATTTTCAGAAACCTTCAGAGCATTTAATTTAAAGCCACTTGGAATACTAGATATTAGACTATTTCAATAGTGAAGCCTTTTTGGTTATCACAGCTTATGCTGGATTATGGTAGAATAAAGCAAATTACGGAATTGAAGGAGAGTATATCTTTAATATAATTTACTTTTTACCTTAGATTTAAAGTTCAAGCGCCTATAATCCTCTTAACATAAATTATAAAAAAGCTATTTAAAACCATCATTAGATGTTTTTAAATAGCAGTCTATTACTATGAAAAGTATCATTTTAATTCTTTGTCACTGAATCCAACTTCTTTAAAGACTTCTTCATTATGTTCACCCAAATTGGGAGCATATCTATTTACAACGGCAGGCGTATTCGAAAAATTCACTGGAAACTTTATGTCCTTTATTATTCCTTCAGATGGATGTTCAACCTCTCTAAAAAAATCAATTTCTTTTAGGTGCGGATCATCAAAAAGATCTTTCGGTGAATTGATTCTAGTACAAGGTATATCTGATGACTCTAATATTTCAAGCCAATCTTCAGTTGTCTTAGTACTAATTATTTCCTCAACTGCTTGATACACAAAATCAATATTTGCTGAACGATTCTTCATGTTTTTAAATCGTTCATCATCTTGTAATTCACTATGACCTGATACCTGGAAAAATGTTTGCCATTGTTTATCGTTGTAAATCATTACTCCTATATAACCATCTTTAGTTTTATAAGGCTTACGATTCTTTGAGGTCACTCGGGAATAATAAATCGATCCTAAAGGCGGTGTGAAAGTTTCACCATACATATGTTCAATCATACTATAAGACACCATGGTCTCAAACATAGGAACTTCTATCTCTTGTCCTTCTCCGCTTTTTTCTCTATGATACAGGGCGGCTATGATGGAACTCATTCCAACTAATCCCGCTGTTTTATCGGCTAAAACAGTCGCCAGATATTGTGGTTCTCCACTAATTTGGCCTTGGGCAGCTGCGATTCCAGAAGCGCCTTGAATTATATCGTCGTATGCTGGTTTTTTACTATATGGACCGTCCTTGCTGAATCCGTACATTCCACAATAAATTAATTTATTATTAACTTTTTTTAAATCTTCATAGGATAAACCCAGTTTCTCCATTGTATGTGGTCTCATAGTGTGCACAAAAACATCTACTTCTTTAGTTAGCGCTAATAGTATTTCTTTTCCCTTTTCACTCTTTAAATCTAAAGTGATACTTCTTTTATTTCGATTTAAATGGAGAAATAAACTTCCCATACCCTCGTTTTTCGTTGGGCCAAGATAACGTGTACCATCTCCAGATAAATTCTCAACTTTTATAACGTCAGCTCCCATATCCCCCAACATCAAGGTGCAATAAGGTCCCATTACTACAGCCGTCAAATCTAAAACACGTATTCCTTTTAGAGGTCCGCTCAATTTCATTCCTCCTATCTAGAATTCATTCATTCACATTTATCATTTGTAATATATTATTATTGCTTCTTCATCATGAGTGCAGTTCGTTTTGTTTTAACCACTAATTCATCTCTTTGATTGTAACCACGATGTTCAAACCAAACAATACCTACATCTTCTCGAGACTTTGAATCCCTCTTTTTTATAACTTCAGTTTCCCCTCGCAAGGTGTCACCTATTCTAACTGGCGCTGGAAATGTAGTTTCGTCAAAACCGAGGTTTCCTTGTGTGGTACCTTCTGTTAATTCACCTACACCTACACCTACAACAAAAGATAGTGTAAATAAACTGTTTACGATACGTCCCCCATAAGGAGTCGTTTTTGCGTACTCTTCATCTAAGTGTAAAGATTGTATATTATGAGTTAAAGTCGTGAACAATAAATTATCTGTTTCTGTAACCGTTCTTCCTGGTCTATGCTTATATACATCACCAATGTTTAGTTCTTCATAATACTTTCCATACGCCATTATCTCATTTCTCCCTTTTACTTAAAATACAGCCCACCATTTAGTATCGTTTCAATATTTCTTCAGCTGTTTTTACATGTGCATAATCTATATGATCGCCTCTATACATAATTGCTGACTCACCTGATAACTCGGCCTTTCTAAATGCTTCCACCATACCTTCATAGTATTCTAATTCCTCACTTGAATAAGAATATATCTCATTTACTATTGATGCATTCGAGGGATGAAGGATTAATTCCCCAACAAAGCCAAGCCCTCTATTAAACACAGAGTGTTTTCTTAAACCTTCAAGGTTATGTACATCTTGCCATAGTCCTCCAAGGGGCATAACTTCTGCTGCTCGAGCTGCCATGACAATCTTCGAACGCATATATAAAGTTTCCAGACCTTCTGGAGTCCACTTATAGCCTAAAGCCCTTGCTACATCTCCATCCTTTGCGCTTAAACCAGCTATTCCAATAACTCTTTCAGATAACGCAATTTCATAAGCATAAATCATTGATTTTGCAGTTTCCAATATAGGAATAAAACTAATCTGTTGATGGTTTATTCCTTTTTCTGCTTCGATTTCTGCCACCAAATCAGATAATCGGGTTAATTCTTCTAAACTGTCTATTTTGGGTAAGACAATTCCATCAAGACCTTTTTTAATAATTTCTCTTAAATCATCAATATCAAAAAAATCTTTAGACTTATTAATTCTTACAAAGATTTTTGTGTCACTATCAGAGAACACTTCTATTGCTTTGGATACATTTGATCTTGCTTCTGACTTTAAATGTAAGGGAACACTATCTTCTAAATCAAAGATCACGCAATCCGCTTGACTAGTACGGACGTTCTCAAACCATTTTGGCTTTATCCCTGGTATAAATAACAGTGTTTTAAAATCCTTCATATAGACTCTCCTTTTATACAATGTAATATATACAAGTGATAATCCAAGGTGTATTTTGACGAACAACAGAATTCACTTTTTGATGTAACCTAATAAATGAGAAATATTGCTTGCTGCAGATTTTACATTGCTAATATATTCAACTTCATTTTCTTCTTGATAATCACCTATCGGAATAACGCAAATAATACTACCAATTACTTTTTGACTAGCATCAAAGATTGGTGCGCCAATACTTAGTGCTCCTTCTTTACGTTCATTGAAAGTCTTAGCATATCCATCATTCTTTATTTTCTTCAATTCTGCTCTAATTCGTGATTTACTAGCATCATCTTCTAATTCCCTATCAATAATTTCCGAAATATCATCTTGATCAAGATTAGCCAGTATATTCTTTCCACTTGCTGCAATATGAATTGGCTGTAGGACACCTATTTCTAATACATATTGAAGACCTTGAGAACCTTGTATACTATCTACAAAAGCCAATTTTTTATGTTGTGGATTGTATAACGCCAAATAGACAGAGTGAGGAATACTTTTAGCAAGCTCTTCAATATAAGGTCTGGCATACCTTTTCATATCCACATTATTCGAGATGATTGAAGACATTCTAATGAACTCGGATCCAATTCTATACTTTTCCGTTTGGTCGGAAAACTCCAGTATATTTTCAATCTTTAATGTTGCAAGAAGACGATGAACACTACTCACCGGCATATTCAAATATCTAGCTAACTCATTTACTCCCCATTCACTTTTCTCATCGCTAAAAGCTCTGAGAATAGTGAAGGTTTTAGAGATGACGCCAGGTTTCATAGCTACTCACCTATCTTATGTCAGTATTTTATTAATATTATTTCGCCATCAAATCTGGGAGGACTAACGTAATAAATGGTACACAGATTAAGAGTAATAGGATCAGTAAATCCATAATTACAAACCAAGTTACACCTCTGAATCCTTCAGATGGTTTTACTCCAGCAGCTCCAGTTGCAACAAACACGTTCATTCCTACTGGTGGTGTTACCAAACCAATTTCTACAGTCTTAGCAACGACAATCCCAAACCATATCGGATTAAATCCTAAGCTTACAATAATAGGGAAAGTAAGAGGGAGAGTTAAAATTAGAATCGCAATCTGATCCATGAAAAATCCAAGTATTAAATATAAGACCATAATGAAAGCAATAATCCAATAACGTGAAATATCCAGACCTTCAACATACAACACCAGTTTCTGTGTGACTTGAGTTAATGTTAAAAAGTAGCTGAATAGATGTGCACCAATAATAATAGTCATAATCATTGTTGTCGATTTAATTGTGTCATTGAGTGCATGAATAAACTTTTTGAAATTCATTCGTCTCATTAATGTAACGACAATTAATGTAATGAATGCACCTAACGCTCCTGCTTCAGTAGCTGTAACAAATCCACTATAGATTCCACCAATGACTGCTATGATAATTAAAAGCATCGGCCAAACCATTTTTAAAGATCTTACTTTTTCTTTTAAAGTTAACTGTTCTTCAATCTTCGGTGCAATTTCTGGTCTGAGCTTAACCCAAACGATGATTACTATTATGTAACCTAACGCTGTTAAGATACCTGGTACAATACCCGCAATCAGTAATGAACCTACACCGGTCTCAGTTAAGATTCCATAAAGTATTAGTATGATACTTGGTGGAATCATTACGGCTAGAGTACCAGACATACTGATGACGCCCATTGTAAACGAAGTACTATAATTATACTTTCTCATTTCAGGTGCAGCGGCTTTTGACATAGCTGCCGCAGATGCTTGACTGGAACCTGAAACCGCTCCCATTAAAGCCCCCGCGAAAACAGTAGCTAAACCTAAACCACCAGGCAATTTTCCTAGCCACTTATAAGCTGCTTCAAATAAATCTTTCATTATACCACTTACCGTCATAAACGCTGCCATCAATATGAACATTGGTATAGCGCTCATCAAGAAGCTTTTCACGCTGTCATACGGTGTAGTCTGTATAATTCCTAAGAACGAATCCCAGCCACTAAACAAAAAGATTCCTATTGAACCTGAAATACCCAAACCAAAAGCAATCGGCATTCCCATAGCTAAAAATATCAAAAGTAGAATTATCGGTATGATAACAGTCAAAGTATATCCACCTCATCTTCCATTTTTGAATCTTCCTGCTCTCCCATCGCAAGTTTAATAATGAGAAGGAGTAGCCTGACTGTAATTAGAAACGAGCCAATAGGAATCCAAATATAAGATAACCATAATGGAAGATCTATTAAACCCGATGCTATTAAGTTATTTTTCCAAGCATTCATAGTCATTAATAATCCTTGATATCCTATGAAGAAAAAGAAAACACTACCTAATGCGTAAAAGAAAATATTAAAGTAATCACGAAACCTTTGGGGTAGTCTTTCAAACAATATATCCAAGCGAATGTGTCCATCCACTTTTTGAACGTAACTCAGACTAAGAAATACTAATATAACCATCAAATACATTTCTGTTACTTCGTACGCTCCGGTGATTGATTGTTTAAATACATAACGACTAATAGCATCAAAACTTGTAAGAAGCATCATAACTGTCAAAGCAGTATAAGATAGCCACAGTGATAACGTTTCTACTCTTTGAAACCACTTTTCGATTCTCGCCATTAGACTCACCCCTTTTCTTTATTTAAAAAGTTCTTTGCTGATTACTTACACGCAAGAGCTATACTATTCCTTCAATTCTTTACGTATTTGTTGATATTTTTCAATTGCTTCGTTGGCATTGATACCACGTTTCTCCAAGTTCTTTGCCCAACGATCCCAAACCGGCTTAAGTTTTCCATCCCACTCAGCAGATTCCTCTTCTGTAAGTTCATAAATTTCCATCTTCGATGAAAACTCTTCAGCTAATTCTTCATTCTTGTCATCTAAATATACCGATAAGTGTTTTACCGTTTCATCGCCCGCTTCTGCTAATGCATCTTTCACATCTTCAGGCAAGTCTTGATAAATCTTTTCATTAATTGAATAAATTACTGTGAAGCTTCCTAGATTAGCGCCCTTAGTTGAATAGTTTGCTATTTCTTCAATTTGATATGGAGTGAAACTTGTGAAAGGGAATGTAACTCCATCTACTGTTCCACGCTCCATAGCTGTGTAGGCTTCTGTCGCAGGCATAAACACAGGAGATGAACCTAGTTCATCAAATCCTAGCTCCATAGTACCTGTCACGCGTGTCTTCATTCCTTTTATATCCTCAATCTTTTTAACTGGTTTTTTAACCGTTGCCAACTGATACTGCGGTAAAGCAACTGCATACAATGGTCGAACTCCATTTGGAAGGTATTCCTCATCCATTAAGTAATCTTTCATAAGCTTCCAAATAACGTTCGACCCTTCTTCTGAAGAATCATAAGCTCCTGGCAAAGTTGCGATTTCTGAAAGTGGCAAACGGTCTGCAGCATAAGACGTATAACCAATTTGAATCGTATTAGATAATGTTAAATCCAGATAACTATTTGCTTTACCAATTTGTTCTGCAGGGTAATATTCAAACTCTACTTTTCCATCAGTCAACTCTACTACTTTATCCATAAAGTACTTGGTGCCCTCTAAAGATAAATAGTTAGTAGTTGGGAAGGAGTCAGCAATTTTAAATTTAATCTTCTCTTCACTCGTAGTAGAACCCTTTTCCTCTTTTCCGCAGCCGGCAATAACGAGCATAGCTAGTAAAGCTACAAACAATACTTTAATACTTATACTATTCTTCATATTTTCACTCTCCCCTAATTTTTTCTCTGCCTAATATTTGCTGTACTCTTATTTTGGTGGTGAGTATATTAATACAAAGCGAACCGTTTCCTTACCGATGTTTACAACCTCATGCATAGCTTTCTTAGGTATCCATACAACATCATCTTGTCTTAAAATAGTTTCTTCATTTTCAATAATAATTTTCATTTCTCCACTTAATATAAACATTGATTGCTCGATCTCTTCGTGAAAATGAGGATCCGCCGTTCCTCCTGGCTCAATTTCTCCAATAATTACTTCTAATTGCTCCATACCTTCTTCTTTCCCGAACAACCTTCGATTAGATGTACCTTCATGTCCTGGTGGTGAGTACACTTCAACGTCTTTTGCATTTTTCCAGTAACTCATTCAATTACCCCTTTTCCTTTAGTATGCGCTTACATTATTATTATTGTTATAAAGACCGCAACTTCATTCCATTAGGTGGGATGGCGTTCCGATTTAGAACAACAATAGCATATGGTATTTTTCTTTGCAATATATTTTTAAATTATTCTGACATATCAATTTACTATCTACTATTGTAAAATTGTATTAAACAATTAATAACAATGTTCTTTTTAGTCAATGGATCTTTGCAGTTTCTAAATTATGTAATTAAATAGCTACATATTATCTATTTCAAATAATTGTAGGGCTAATCAGTAATTATATTAATATTGCAGTTATTAATTTAAAATCTAATGTTTACAACATTATTATTCATTTTTTATAATGTGGCTATGGTAGAATAAAGCAAATTACGGAATTGAAGGAGAGATCCCTATGCCCATCTATAATAAACTTGTCCGCGACCTGATCCCGGAAATCATCGAAGCCGACGGAAAAACATGTGTAACGCACACATTGAATGAGTCACAATACATAGCGGAAATTAATAAAAAGATGCACGAGGAACTGGCTGAGTACGAAGAAGCAACTAACCCCGAGGATGCTGTCGAAGAACTATCCGACTTACTAGAACTAATCCATGCGGCAGCGATTTATCATGGTGTGACGGTCGAGGAACTGGAAGCCGTACGCGCACAGAAAGCTAAAGCACGTGGCGGATTCAATGAACGAATCTATTTGGTGGAAGTAGCGGATGACTAAACTGCGTCTACTGACGAAAAACTTGCTAAGCGACTTAAAGCGACTAACTGCCGAAGCGGATACGATCTACTGGATGACCGCATTCATGATGAAATCTGGCGTGAACGAAGTACTCCCCGCTTTACGTGACGCTTCTATGCGCGGCGCGGATATCAAGATACTGACGGGCGATTATTTATCAATTACACAACCGGATGCACTGAAATTATTACATGAAGGATTACCTGCTGCCGAACTTCGCATGATTGAAAGTGGCGGTACATCCTTTCATCCGAAAGCGTATCTATTCAAATCACAAAACAGCTCCACCGTTATCATAGGATCGTCCAACTTATCGCGTTCCGCTTTGACGAAAGGAATCGAATGGAACCTTTACGCACCATCGACAGTAGACGATGAGATTTTTGAAACATCTGCGGATGAATTCATGAATTTGTTCTTATCTGCGAACACAGTACCGATCAACAATGAACAAATTGAGTTGTATAGAACACGATACGATGAAACGAATCGCAAACTCCCCTTTAGTTCAGTATGGGAACCTCAATCTGAAATCGAAATGACATTCGGTGCCACTGAACAAGAAGAAAGCAGCACCGTCGATCCAACAGCACCTTATCAATCATCAGTCTTAGATCCACGTCCTGCACAAGAACTAGCTCTTACTGCGCTCAATCAAACGGTCGAAGCCGGCTATGAAAAAGCACTTGTCGTTCTCGCAACAGGACTCGGTAAAACGTATCTAGCAGCGTTCTTTGCAGAATCATACAAACGGGTACTCTTTATCGCACACCGTGAAGAACTGCTCACGCAAGCACAAACTTCATTCGCCCGGGTGTTCCCGAACCGCACAAGTGGAATCTACAACGGCCAGCATAGACAAGCAGACACGGAATTCGTCTTTGCATCGATCCAAACACTCGCGAGGCAATACCATTTACACCAATTCGACCCGACTGCGTTCGATCTAATCGTCGTCGACGAATTCCATCACGCGGCCGCCACTACATACGAACGCGTACTGGATTACTTCAAACCGGAATTCCTGCTCGGTCTAACCGCAACACCTGACCGACTCGACAACAAAGACGTCTACAGCCTATGCGACGGCAACGAAGCGATCTCGATCCACTTCCTAGACGCTATCCGGAAAAACTGGCTCTCCCCTTTCGTTTACTATGGCGTACTGGACGAAACGGATTACAGTCAATTAAAATGGCGAAATAATTCATACGATGAAGAAGAGCTATTACGCCTGCAACTACGGGACAGTTACGCACAAGCAGTACTCGACGCATGGAACGAAAACAAACAAACGCGCACGATTGGATTCTGTTCTTCCATTAAACAAGCGATCTACTTAAGTGACTACTTCACCAACGCAGGCTATCGCTCACTCGCCTTGTACGGAAACACAGACCGACATACGCGTACTACTGCACGAAACTTACTAGAAACTGGTCAGCTCGACATCATTTTTACCGTCGATCTATTCAACGAAGGCGTCGATATACCGAGCGTAGACACCCTCCTATTCGCCCGCCCTACCGAATCGCTGACCGTATTTACCCAGCAGATCGGCCGCGGTCTGCGTATAGCAACCGGTAAAACACATTGCGTCATTATCGACTTGATCGGGAACTATCGCAATGCACGGAAGAAATTTGAAGTATTTAACGAAGACAAAGAATTACCTACAAAAATCAGCAATGAAACATTTACCGAGAACGGCTATTTCGAATTCCATTTCGAGACGGCTATCATTGACTTACTTGAAGCAATGAAACAAAACGAACCGATTCAGCAACGATTGATCAATGCGTATTTTGATTTGAAAGCAGAACTAGGGCACCGTCCGACGTATCTTGAGTATCATTTGAAAGCGAATGAAGATGCGCGGGCTATTCAGCAGAAGTTTAAGACGTATTCGATATTGCTAGACTACGCCCAGGAGTTAAATGAGTTGGAGAAAGAAGTACTGACTCAACATAAAGATTTGCTAATTGAAATCAATAAAACGCTGATGAATAAAAGTTATAAGATGATTCTATTGAAGTATATGCTGACTAGAGGAGCGTCTGATTGGTATAAACCGGTAGCACCAAGTGAAGTTGCCCCCTTCTTCCATGCGTACTTGATGGAGAAACCTTATCGACGTGATGCGGATCTGTCGGATAGACAGGGGCAGTTACTTCGGGAGTATGATGAGGATAAGGTTGCGAAGTTGATTGCTACGATGCCGATGACGAAGTGGAGTGGATCTTCGAAAGGTTTGTTTGTGTTTGAGAATGGTGTGTTTGAGAATGGTGTGTTTGGACCGCAGGTAAGAGTTGAAGAGCAGCATGAGGATGTTTTGTTTGGTTGGATGCAGGAGATTTGCGAGTATCGGTTGCATTGGTATTTTGAGAAGAAAGGTTCTATTACGTAAAAAAAGTTGCGACTTTCGCGCAACTTTTTTATAAGCCGGAAGGGTCTGAAACATTTTTACTAATTAAACAAAGTGTTTCCCATGTAATGCATAAGATACTTACCGAGAATCTTTTTTCAATCCACACCCCCCCAACGCTGGGAGTGACTTGATATTGTAATACCTCTCTCTAGATGGGCATTATTTCAATCCACATTCTTATAAATTAGAATGACATTCAATCTAATAAATTAACTCATTATAACACAAGAGAACAAAATATTCAGTTTCAATAGAGGTATAAATATAGTCTTGTCGAATTATATAGCTTAAAGGGAGGAGATATGATTTGAATAGTTGGGATAATTGGGAAAAAATGTACGGAAATCCACCAATATTACAAGGTAAAGATTTTGTAACAACGATATTTAATCCGTTAATTGAAGAACAAATGATTTTAATCACTGGTGATAACATCGATGGTACGGATGAAGGCTTAACATTTTTATTTATCTATTTAATAATTGACGGTGAAGTAGATCACGGACTTGAAACGCTAGCTTTCAATAATCCAGAGGAAGCGCAAAGTTTTGTGCAGAACCTTCCTAAAATGACAGCTCTTCAATTTATGTTCAAGACACTTGGTGTCCAACCTGGTTTTCTTTATTAAATAAATGTAAGCAGCCATCATTAATAGTTGGCTGCCTTTTTTAATAATTTATCAGATTCCATCTAGTTCACTTGATAGTCTATCCGATTAATATCTTCATATAAGAATTATTTCGAACAAAGTCCTGCAAATATATTTCACCTCTTAGAGATTCACCTCAATTCCAAACCGATCAAATTTCAATGCCTTTAGAATTAATGCTTCCTGTAGGTCCGATCTCTTATTCTCCTACCATGCCATCGTTATCATTATCACGCATATATTTATACAACCAGTGTTCGCTAGTTATTGGCATACTAAAACCTGCTGCTTTTGCTTCTTTAATTGTTACTTGACCATTACCGTTTGTATCAACACTAGAGAGCTCACCTTCGTTTGTGGAAGTTCCTTCTGATTTGGACTCAGATTCATTATTCTCGGTTAGTCCAAGAGATTCGTTTACCTCATCTGGATTCACATTTTCAAATGTATCCGTAATAACATTTCCCTTTATTGTATAGATATATTGGTAACTTGAAGGAATCTGCGATTCCGTATTTGGATAGGTGATAAGTGCTTCAAATTTAGTAGCTCCACCCGCTCTTCGGATCTCGTTTTCCATATACGCTTGATCACCATGTCGGTTAAGCGTGCTATCCTGTGGGGTAATATTATACGCATTCGAAACCCCTCCGAGAGAGTCAGCAATTATATGGCCTTCATCTAAAACATCAGATTCAACTCCGGGAACCTTAGCCTCATCAGAATAGTATCTGCCAGACGATAAAACAGATTCTTTACTGTCATCTTGCAGGGTGATTTCGTCAGCTATGACACGTACTAGTTGTCCGTATTCATTAGTAAATCCCCAATATTCCCGGTCCCCATAACCAATGTCAACAACGACGTTAGGTTCACGATAACCTGATAAATCACCACCATCAACTTCAATTAGTTTGTATCCGGAGAACAGTTCCTTCTTGGGTTGAGTTGGTATTTCTTCTTTCTGTTTCTCTACTACGGACTCCTCTTCTTTCTGTTTTTCGACGGCCGTAGTGACAGTTTCTTCTTTTCCACTATTTTTATTTGGTTCAACAGTCGTGGCTTTTTGCGAATCTGTTTCTACATCAGCAGTGGATGCATCTTCTAAATTCGTACAACCAACTATAAAAACGATTGTTAAAAGAAAGATTAAATATTCCAATACCTTTTTCATTCTTTAAACCGTACCTTTCATCTATGTCAGACCTTCACGCGAAGATTATATCATAAGTAAAAATGCATTCTACCATTCCCTACAAAGTTTAAATGAAAATGCATGTAAAACGGCATTCAGTTTGGCAGAACTCCTATTATTGTTTCAAAAGAATTCAAAATTACAGATTTTGGTATTGAGGTTCTTTTAAGTAGTCGTATAAAGGGATCAAGCTATTTTTGTTCCAAACTTTAAATTAATTAAAGTTGAGACGATTATTAAATCTCAAATATTAATATAGAAGTAAGTACCAAATAATACCCATGAGTAAAATTTTGTAAGAAGGTATCCTATTTATAGTGTCTTATTTTTTCATTACTTTAATAACCATTTTTCAATTATTTTTAAATGTTTGTATTCATTAAACATAATTTCTATTGCTTTGTCTTTTCTCATTCTGATTTCCGCAAAAATAATCCGCTACAAAGGTAACTATCTGGAAATAAAGAATAGTTGCAGAGCAGCAATTCCGATCTCGGGTAACTGACTAAAAGCAGCACTCGGAGAACTTCTCTTACCTTAAATATTTTACTATTTCTAATATTGCGAACTATGGATGCTAGAAAAATCTGGCTACCTTACGCCCAAAGATTTTGGGGCGCATGCAGTCTAAAGAGCTATTTTATATGTTTCTTAAATAGCCATGTCAGTCTGTTGAAAATTTTTTTATTGACATTTTTGTTCCTAAAGGATTGAATTTTTTGAATACTATTATTACTGGAATAAATATTTTTTCCTAAATATTCTTTGTACTATGTTTTTGAAATATAAACCGAATCTATTTTACTATATAAAAAGTGAAGTATTTCCAAATCTCTCATCGTATATTTCTAATAAATCTTTAACGAATTTTTCAGTAGAAATTAGTTCAAGCTCATGACTGAAGTTAGAGCTTACTAGGCCATCCGCAATTAGCTCAGCAGTATTTCTATATACTTTTGCAGGCGACTTACTATAATCGATAATAACCAATGCGCATCTTTCATATTTGTGTTTGTCTTCATCGACATCTACTCTGTCGCTTATATAATAAAAGAAACTTATGTATTTTTCCAAATCGGTTTGTTTTCTTTTAAAAGTAACTTGATTATTAACCATTGTTGTATCATCGTATTCATAAACCGGAATCATATACACTTCTCCTAATACCATCCTCGGATAAGAATCATGTAAGTTTATTGCTTCTGCAATAGTACGTTCAAAAAGAGTATCCGTATTTTTGGCTAAGCTACTTAATTGGCTTCTTATATTAACAGAAATAATTTCTTCAGTAAGCTTCTGACCATAGTCACAGTACAATCCCGAATTAACCATTGGGCCCCAATCAATTAATGTTCTGACAGGATTGATATTTTTCGGCTTAACGCACACGTCTTGATCCTTTTGTTTGTACAATCCTGTTATTTTTAATTCTGGCTTACTTTGATGAAGGGGAGGGAATATAATACTTGGATCTACTTTACTTTTTATAAATTCATATTTAACAAATTCATGTAAATGATTAATTAAAGTACTCGAACGTATAAGAGATGTTTTTGCTTCTAAGCCATTAGTAAATGGCTTTTTTGTGGTTTTACTTAAGTTTGATCCATTAACAACTTTGTTAACAATAGCGTTTTCAATATCTCTTTTCATTGCATTAGCCACGTCTTCAATTCTCACTTTTTTCTGTCCCCTTATGATTGATTATTTTAATTTCTGTAATTCCTCTTCAATATATTCCATTACATCTCCAATACGGAAAGGTCTGTCATCAATTTCATTTAAAACTTTTAATATTTGAGTTAAAGTGGTCAATTCTATTCTTTTCGTTCGGTTATTGCATATATCATTTATTGTGTTCGGTCTAATTGCTGCTTGTTTGGCAAACTTACTTTGTGATATCTTTAATTCTTGAAGAATTTCATGTAAAAAAAACTTAATCAATTTAAACACCCACTTGATTTTTATAACTACTGGAGTTATAATTAATGAAAGAATATACCTGTATTTGGAGATGACAAATTTGACTACTTTAATAAATGAAGTAATAAATAAAAATGCTTTTTCTTTAACTGAAAGAAATGAGAAAACAATAAAATATTTAGCTAATTTTAATAATAAAACAGAAGTTCAAGCCGAATTAATTAGAGCTTATTTATCTTCTAAAGACTATGACATTGAGATAATCGAAAACGAGTTAATTACCAACCTTTTAACTAATTCGAATGATGAAATTTTTAATTATTTAGTAAAACTAAATAGGAAATGGTCATTAAAAGACTTAGAACTAATATTTTATTCATTCTTGGACAGATCTACTATAAATAATAATGGAATAATATTTACCCCTTCAACCGTTTCAGACTACATCACTAACCAAATGATTAATAGTATAGATGTTCCTGATAAATTAATTTGTGATTTCTCATGTGGAGGAGGAGAATTTCTAATCTCTGCTTTAAAACAATTAAAATTAAAATTCCCTACAACACCAGCTATACATTTTATTGAGAACAATCTATTTGGCGTTGACATCCTTAGTGAGAACGTATACTCCACAAAACTATTGCTATCTTTACAAGCCTTAGAGTATAAAGAGGATAAAGAAATAATTGATTTCAATATTATACAAGGAGATAGTACTTCGTCTAATATACTAACTAACTTTAACAAACTAAAAAAATCGGAAGGCTTCGATTTCATTGTAGGAAATCCTCCATATGTAAAGTTCCAAGAGCTCAGCCTTCAGCAAAGAAAAAGCTTAAAAGAAAGTTATACAACATGTGACTCAGGAAACTTTAACCTTTTTTACGCCTTTATTGAACTGAGTTTCAACTATTTAAAAGAGGATGGTAAAATAGGTTATATCATACCTAATCATCTGTTGAAAATGCAGTCTGCAAAATCATTAAGAAATTTTTTATTAGGCGAAAAGCTCATTAATAAGGTAATCGACTTTAAGGATAACCAACTTTTCGAGAATGCTCAAACCTACTCTGCTATCATTTTCTTTGATAAGAAACCCAAAGAGGAAATTGTATATAAGACTGTCGATAAGAAAATTAACAACGGACAAATAGTACAGCACCTTAACGATAGCAATTACCAAGCCATTGCTTATAATCATCTAAATGCCGATTCTATTCATTTACTTAGTAAAGAAGATTATTTAAACATAAAAAGTATAGAGAACCAAAAGAATAATTTACGTATCATGACAGGAATTGCTACTCAAAAAGACTCTTTATACTTAATCAATACTACCAAAGAATTCAATAAAAATGAACAAGATAAATACTTCTATAAAGAGTTTGAAAATGAAATATATAAAATTGAAAAAGATATTACTATTTCAATAATAAAAGGTTCAGGTGAAAAAAAGGTTGATGAAGCTACCAACTTCTATGAATTTAATAGAATTATTTATCCCTATCAGCTATCAGACGACAAAGTTGTAGTTATCTCTGAAAAGGAAATGATTCAAAAGTATCCAGAAACTTTTAAATACTTTCAAGTGATTAGAGGGGAGTTAAGTAAAAGAAATGGCGGAAAACCTTCAGTGAAGGTCTGGTACGAGTATGGCCGATCTCAGGCTTTAAATAGCTTTACACCTAAAATTATATTCCCTACAAACTCAGCTAAGCCAAATTTTACTTATTTTAAAGACTACGCCCTATTTAATAACGGGTATGCTATTTTTGGGACAACTTCGAAAAATGAGATAGATTTAGATATCTTAACCAAAGTTTTGAATTCCGTCGTTGTGGAATATTATATAAAACATACAAGCTATATGATTTCAGGTGGATATTATTGTTACCAGAAAAAGTACTTATCGAATTTTACTATTCCAGATTTCAGCGAAGAAGATATGATATTTCTTAAAAAGTCTACTTCTAAAGAAGATATAAATGAATTTTTAATTCGGAAATACAATTTACTTATGTAATTGAAATAGAGCCATTGCTAAGATTCTAGTATAGACAATCTCTAATGTCTATATCCTATACAAGTGTTGCATTTTTCCAGTAATTGTATTTACCACACCTGATTCCATGTCATGTCTTTTATTCAATCAATGGTTAATTAATCTTAATTGATATTAAAAATACATTAACAAACGAAGCTGAGCACGTATTTTTCACAACAACTTCTTTTCATGGGGTTATCCTCGCATAGATTATGCATTCACTTTTGAACATAATACCCTAACACTAGAATCTAATCGAAAAAAGAAAAGAGTGACCATATGACCCCCTACAAAGTAGCCGTAATCTCCGGAGACGGAATCGGCCCAGAAGTAATCGACGAAGGCATCAAAGTAATGAAACGTGTAGCTGAACTGGACGGACGGCTTTCATTCGAATTCACCCACTTCCCATGGGGCTGTGAGTATTACTTGGAGCATGGACAAATGATGGCGAGTGACGGGATGGGACAACTGGAGAACTTTGACGCGATTTATTTAGGCTCGGTGGGATTCCCTGGAGTACCTGACCATATTTCGTTATGGGATCTACTATTGATCATTCGCAAACAGTTCGATCAATATGTCAATATCCGTCCGATCCAGTTGTTGAACGGTGCGCCTTGTCCTATTGATAACGGAACGAAGGAAACGATCGATATGTTGTTCATCCGAGAAAACAGTGAAGGTGAATATGCTGGAGCTGGTGATTGGTTGTTTAAAGGTAAGCCGGAAGAAGTGGTGTTGCAGACGGGGGTGTTCTCGTGTAAAGGAACGGAGCGGATCATTCGGTATGTATTTGAGACGGCTTCAGATCTTAAAAAGATACCTGTGTGAGAAACAAACGTGAGTGTTTAAACAATCATGAAAGTTTCGTGCACAGGTACCTTTTTTAAGCCAGCGTTTCCGGAGTTCATGATACTCGGTGCCAGTATTGAGGAACTTACCACTTTTTCCATTTGAAGATTTTCGCCAGCATTTTTTAGATACACCCATGGGGTAAAAAAGAGCAAACATATAAATCAGGATTGTCATATAACTTGAGTTAAGATTTGCCTTGTATATTGTGCACGGCTTCAGCGTAATAAAGCATTAGTTCTAGTTTTATATATCCAAGACCTTTCGAGGTTCTAAACCTCTGCTGTCTTATAATTAAGTGGCTTATCTTGCAATTTTAAACTTATTCCATTATCAAAATCCATTAAAGCTTAAAATCACACTAGAAATTTAGCTGTATCAATTGAAAGACTCTGTTCTAACGCATAACCAATTCTATATAATAGCGCTTCGTCAAAGTCCTTACCTATCAACTGCACGCCAATCGGCATCCCATCTTTTGAGAATCCACACGGTATTGACAAGCTTGGTAAGCCAGTGAAATTAGTAGGAGCTGTTAGCTTCAAGATTGACCAACGAATATGCTCTTCATTATACTTATCAACTTCTACATAGCGACCGTCGATTTTTGGCGGCAAAATAGGAACAGTAGGAGTCAAGATCGCGTCAACCTGATTAAATACTTCAGCAAACTGTTTCTTCGCTCTTTTTCGGACTTTCAAAGCCCTTGAGTATAAGTATGACTTTTCATCCACAGTTGATAAGAGTCTTTCCTTCACTTCATCATCCCATTGATTTGGATATTCCTCTAAATGTGATTCGTGTAGTTCATATGCATCGGCCCTCAGAAGAACCCTTTGACTTTCCGTAATCTCGTCCATATCAGGTAATTCGATGTCAATGAAATTAACACCTAATTGACGTAAATTATCAATTGAGTTATTCACACTCTCTCGGACTTCAGGATTCATATCATCAAAGAAGAACTTTTTAGGAAGTCCTATCGTAATGTTATTTACCCCATCTGTTATACCTGAAGTATAGTCCACCTCATTTTGATGTATCGCTAAATCATCCTCTGCATCATATACTCCAATCACATTTAGTAATAATGCATTATCCACTACATTTCTTGTCATTGGTCCTACATGGTCTAAATTCCATGATAAGGGGTATACACCGCGTTTACTCACTCTTCCGTATGTCGGCTTCATCCCTACAATACCGCAAAAAGATGCAGGTATTCTTACGGAACCTCCCGTATCGGTACCTAATGCCCCGTAAGATATACACGCGGCCACTGCGGCAGCAGAGCCGCTGCTAGAACCACCCGTCATCTTTTCTACATTATATGGATTATGAACGGCACCAAAGTAGGAACGATCTCCCGTCGGTCCATAGGCAAACTGATGAGTGTTCTGCTTTCCGATTATTATAGCTCCAGATTCTTTCAGTTTCTCTACTACAAATGCATCTTCATTTGCATGATAGTCTTTATATATTTCTGACCCCATTGTAGTTTTCATTTCTTTCGTCTTAATCATATCTTTAATACCAATGGGAATACCGTGTAATGGCCCTTTGTATAAACCTGCTTGAATTTCTTCTTCGGCTTGTTTAGCCTGACGCATAGCTTCTTCAGACGATAAGACTTCAATAAATGAATTAAGCTTCGAATCAATACTGTTAATTCGATCTAACATTTTCTCCATCAGTTCTACTGGTGAAATAGTTTTATTTCTTATGAGCTCGGATACCTCAAACAACCCGTATGCTAAAACATCTTTATTTTTAGTCATTTTTAAAAACCTCCATTATAATTCTACATTCAGCTTTAGCGTGTTAAAAATAAAGATAGTTCTGGGAATATTATTACCATTACTAGTCCAATGAATAAAAGACCGAAGAATGGCAAAACTCCATAGACGACTTCCCCTATCCTTTCTTTTGATATTCCACTTACAACGAATAAATTTAAGCCAACAGGTGGGGTGATCATTCCTAACTCCATATTTATAGTCATAATAATCGCAAAGTGTATTAAGTTAATATCGAACAGTATCAAGATTGGCAGTAAGATTGGTAACGTTATCAAGATGATAGAAACAGCATCCAAGAACATACCTAATACAAAGAACAATATGTTTATACTTATAATAAAGACCCATTTATTTGTGCTAGTTGATTGTATCCAATAAGCCAAATCTTGAGGGACTTGCTCTGTCGTTAAGAACATACCAAAGATTGTAGCTGCTGATATAATCAAAAAAATCATAGCTGTAATGTTAATAGACTCTTTGACTACTTTTCTAAAAACAGGCATTTTCATTTCTTTATAAATTAATGTTGATATTAAAAATGAATATAATACAGCAACGAACGATGCCTCAGTTGGTGTTACTGCTCCTGAATAAATCCCTGCAAGAATCAATATTGGAAGGAAAAATCCCCAAGATGCTTTACGCGTCTTACGCAGTCTCTCTGACATATCTTGTTTAGGTAATTGACCGTAATTTTTAATTCTTGCATTAACTACTGCCGCTACCATTAAAATAACACCTAGTAAAATACCCGGAATGATACCTGCAGCAAAAAGTTTTCCTATTGATTGTTCAGATACAACTCCATAAATAATTAATGGAATAGAAGGAGGCAATAATATTCCCAACGTACCTGCTGCAGCAACAAGTCCCATTGAGTATCGTTTACTATAGCCCGCTTCAACCATTCCGGGAATCATTACTCCGCCAACTGCAGCTGCAGTAGCTGGGCTAGATCCTGAAATTGCGGCAAAAATCATACAGGCTAGTATTGTTACAAGAGCTAGCCCCCCTCTTAAATGGCCTATCCATGATTTTAGCGCCTCAATCAAATGATATGATATTCCACCTCTTGCCATAATAATACCCGCAAATATAAATCCTGGTATTGCCATTAATGCAGAAGAACTTGAGGAGACAAACATTTTATGTATAACCGGGTACATGGTGAAGTCTATTAGTGTGAGTGAAATGATACTGGACAAGCCAAGCGCGACTGCAATAGGTACCCTTAATAGAACCAAGACTATAAACAATAATACTAATATCACTGTTGTATTCAAATCGTTCTCCTCCTTTCCTTAAAATAGATTTTCAATATTAATGGTTGTTTCTTCTTCTAGATCCTTACCTAAAATCGCTCGATATGTCTTCACAACAAAATATATTCCTAGTAGGCCCATCCCAATTGGCATCGCCAAATAAGTAATCCATAATGGAATACCCAAATCTATACTGATACTCATCTGATCATGAGCTACACTAACCATCTCAACACCCATCACAGCCAAGTAAATACTAAATATAGCCCCTAAGAGATTGCTAATTATGTTGAATACCTTCTTTATAGATTTAGGCATTTTCTCGTAAATCAAGTCTACTTTTATGTGCTGATCATCTTTTAAAGCTATACCAAAACCAATAAAAATCGCAGTAACCATTAATAGTTCAAATACTTCATTCGTCCAAACTAAAGGATGATTCATTACATATCGCATGAATATCCCAATCAGACAAACAACAGATCCAATTACAAAGAAAAAAGATGCCACGAATTCCTCAAATACTTCTAATGTACTTAATATTTTATCCTTCATATAAACACTCCTTTCAATTTAATAAACGACAGAATTATATACATTATCCTAATTCTGTCGTTATTATTCGAATCATTACTTTCCAGTTTCTTGTGCAGCTTTTATATACTCTTCTCCGATGATGGGTGTATATTTTTCATAGATAGGTGCCCATAGTTCACTGAATGTCTGAATATCTTCCTCTGATAGTTCATAGATTTCAATATTCCCACGTTCTTTAATAGCTTCATATGCATCATCCGCCATCTCATTTGCCGCAACTCTAGCTGCGTCTGTTCCTGCTTTGATTCCGCCATCTACAATTTCACGTGTTTCTTCATTTAATCCATCCATAAATTCTTTATTAGCAAAGAATCCAACATCTACGCGAGTGTCTCCAATAAGTGTCATGTACTTTTGGACTTCATCGAACTTTTTAGAGTCGATGTTCACGAATGTATTCGTTTGACCATCAACTGTACCTTGTTGCAAAGCAGTATATAAATCTGTAAATGGAATAGTAACAGAGCTAGCTCCTACAGCTTTAAATACATCTTCAAGAACTTGTCCACCCTGAGTTCTGAATTTCAAACCTTTAAAATCCTCTGGAGACTTAAGTGGTTTTTTATCGTTTGTAAAATGCTTAGGTCCGTTTGGCCACATTGCCAAACCTAAGACACCGTCTTTCTCAAGTGCCGCTAGGATTTCCATCCCCTTTTCTCCATCCCAGAACTCCGCTGCTGTATCATTGTCTTCGAATAGAAACGGTAATGAAACTAAGTTAAAGCGTGGATCATCGCCAACCAGTTTTGACATGTCTTGTTGAGTAAATTGAACGTTATTTGCGACTAAGTTTTGATATACATCTTTATCACCAAACAACTGACCATTTGGATATACTTGAACTTTTATTTTTCCATCCGATTCTTTTTCAATATATTCTTTAAAAGCTAAAGAACCTGCTTGTTGCGATGTGTTTTCAGCAACTTCATGCGAAAGCTTAATTGTTAGACTTTCTATCCCATCCGCATTCTCACCACTACCACCTGAATCCTCATTGGTATCATTTCCACCGCATGCAACAAGTATTAATAATAAAACACTCATTATACTAGTTATTAGTAAACCTCTTAAATTCTTCATTGAAATTCCCCCTATATATTTTTATTATTGGTTATTCTATGTCAATTCTTTTCCACACCTCCTTTCAGTTCAATTAAAACCTACTCACTCTCTATTTCTTAATTTGTGTTTAGCACGATCCAAATGGTGTTTGATTGCGCTTTCATATTTTCCGTTAGATAACCCTTGCAATATTTCTGTATGCTCTATTATTACTTCTTCTCTTCTAGAAGGTTCTTTCAATACAATGTTTCCTATTCTTTTCATCATGTCATATATTTGCTCGCTTAAAACTATGAGCCTATTGTTTTCAGCATACTCAATTAACCTTTTATGAAATTGAAAATCTAAATTAGTAAACTCCAAATCGCTTTGTATACTTGTATCAGTGTTCATCTGATTAATAAGATTTTGAAATACTTCTTTTTTTTCATCAGTAAATGTTTTACTAACCTTTTTGGCAACTGCACATTCAAAAATACATCTTAATTCGAAAAATTCATCAATATCCTTTTGAGTTAAAGGACTTACATATACACCTTTGTTGGGTAACGAGTAAACCCAGCCTTCAGATTCTAGGATTTGTACCGCTTCACGAAATGGTGTTCCACTCACGCCGTAAAGTTCTAGCGCCATCTTTTGGGTTATAGAGACGTGATCTTTTAAGATGCCATTTGTAATATCTTCTTTCACTTTTATATATACATCCTTTTTAAGTGTCTTTTGACTTCTCGGATACATCATTTTACTTAATCCCCTTCACCACTTTTTAATAATATATACTATTTAGAAAACTAAGTCCATATATTATATATAATGCAGAATATTCAAACTATTAGTCACTTTTTAGTATTTCTTCTCTAAGCACAGCCTGTTTCTCACTTTTATATTTCAAAATTAAAATAATCTGAATATACATTCTCATCTTAAGGTGATAGTCTAATATGGAATATACAATCACACAGAAAAGAGTGACAAAATGAAACCATTAAAAATAGCCGTAATCTCCGGAGACGGAATCGGCCCAGAAGTAATCGATGAAGGTATCAAAGTAATGAAACGCGTAGCCGAACTCGACGGACGGCTTTCATTTGAATTTACCCACTTCCCATGGGGCTGCGAGTATTACTTGGAGCATGGACAAATGATGGCGAGTGACGGGATGGAGCAACTGGAGAAATTTGACGCGATCTATTTAGGCGCGGTGGGTTTCCCTGGAGTGCCTGACCATATTTCGTTATGGGATTTACTATTGATCATTCGCAAACAGTTCGATCAATATGTCAATATCCGTCC
>NZ_PDYW01000027.1:0-27189 GCF_002743245.1 Sporosarcina sp. P26b | reverse complement strand
AAATTTTATCAGAAGGTATCCTTTTTTTCTTCCTAAAACTAAAAAAATATATAAAAAAGAACGGACCCCATAAACTTCAATGGGTCCGTTCTTTTTCAATATGAGGAGGGTTTTGTCCCAGCCTCTTTATTTCTTTTTTTACAATGTTTCCAAGCAGATCCGAACACTTTTCACTAGATCATCCAAAGACCAACTCGGTAGTTTTTTATTTACTAAGGCTAACTCATGTGAGGCTGGTATGTGAATGAAACCTGCGCGATAGGATACCTCTTGTTTTTGCGCATAATTTAGAGCGGCATACATGATATTATTACAAAGATATGTACCTGCAGTATTAGAAATAACGGAAGGTAATCCAGCTTCTACTAGTCGATTAGTCATTTCTCGAATGGGAAGCGTTGAAAATATTCCATCAGCGCCAGCAGGATCAATCGGTTCATCAGTTGGTGCGTATCCGTCATTATCCAAATCTCCATCTTTTACATTAATCGCGATTCTCTCAGGAGTAATTTCAGAACGCCCAGCAGCTAAACCTAACATCACTACCACGTCAGGATTCGTCTCTTCAATTGCTTTTAATAACTCTTTTTCTGAATGATTAAATCTAACAGATAATATCTTAGGTATAATCTCTAAACCGGTAATTCCTTCCGATACAATAGCTTTCACTACTTCTTCCGTAGGGTTTATTGGATAATCTAGAAATGGCTCAAAACCTGTTAATAATACTTTCATGTAATCATATCCTTTCTGTTAAAAATGAAATTTCTCTTCATTCTTCTTATAGTTGTGAAGGCATGATCTATGTTAACATACAATCCATTTTATATAATCAAACAAATCTTAACAGTTAGATATGCTTTTCATAAGACTGTAACTGCCGCCTCAGTATCATTTGATAGCCATTTTTATAAGTACTTAAATAGGAAAAGCCCCTACTGGATTCACAGTAAGAGCTTTTTGTAGTTTTTCACTATACACATTATCTCTCGCAAGCAATACCATCTTTATCACGATCAAGACCTTTGTGCGTATTATATATATTGGCTTCAACAGTCGGTTTCAGTTTGGTCTTACCACCTTTATTTTTCACACTAGCATTCATTGCAACGCCGCCAGGATATACTTTATTTAACTGCGTACAGTTTTTAAACTTGGCGGCCGCTGCTGCTTCAGTTGATTGGACCGGTAGTAATACGATACTGCATGCTAGTAGTGCGGGTAAAACTCTTTTAGTAAATTTTATCATTATCTCTGCTCCTTTTTTTCCGACTCTCATTTACTATAAATCCATACGATACTGCTTATTTGCTTTACTATCGGTAAAGTACAATGTCCCATTGTCTTTACTAATATCATTTGTCAAAAAGTCTGTGATCTGCGTTTTAGCAATACCATCCGTTCGAATCTTGAATAGGTATCCGCCATGTGAGTAATTGCTAAAATAAATCCAGCCATCGTGGACGACTAATTCATTCGCACGTATGTCGGCAATCTTCTGGTTCTCACTGCCATCTTCTTTCATTTTATATAATTTGATATCGTCTTTATTATTCGCGTAATAGATCCAGCCATCTTCCGTATCGAACGTCCACACTCTACTCATATATTCATATCGAGTGTCTGTTGCTTTTGGCAATCCAGTATTATTCCATGAATGTGTTTTAGCCAGTTGACTGTCGGATACTAGGAAATAACCGTAACCTACTTTACCTTCTCTATTAGGTACAGGGTCGTCCCATGTAGCGTCGAGATTATACCAGATACCATCAACTTGTACTTTGTTCCAACCGTGATTCATTGCGGGGTTACTTATCACATAAATGGTTTCTATATCTAACTGATTTAGCAAATATACCATCGCTAATCCATAGCCATTACAAACTGCAGTTTTATTTACTAATACTCCGTACATAGAATACGATTCTTTCGGTATAGTATCATTTAAAAAGTTGTCGTAATCATAAGCTGTGTGAAGAACGACATAGTCATGCACAGCTTTCACTTTTTGATAGTCGGTCATACCTGGTTTAATTGTTGTCGCGTATAGTGTATCGATTTCACGTTGTAAATTAGCTTTCATTCGAATAATTGTTTCTTTTGGATAAGCATATTTTGCTTCCAAACGACCATCTGACCAAAACTGACTTCCAGTATATTCGTAATAAAATATCTCAGGATGCTCAGACAATACTTTACGTAATTCTGCATAGGCTACTTTACTGTCTTTTGTGTATTGATTGACGTAAATCATATCGTCCATATTTTTCAACCCAATATATAAAGCAGAATATAGATCAGTGACTTCTGTGATCTCAGGCTTTTGTGGTGTCTTTGGTGGTTGATAGATAAATTGCTGATAAATATCTTTACCTAGCTGGGTGCCTTTCTCGCTGTAAAGTTCCTTTTGTAACACTAACGTATAGACTTTTCCTGCGTGGTAAGGATTATTCGGAGTAAGTTGTAGACGGCCTGAACGAATAGAGATAATGGTAGGAAACTCAATTCCTTCATCATCATAAATTTTTGCATGGTCCCAGTTTTCTTCGTCTGTGCTCATCGGCTGATTAAACGTGATATTCCAAGGCTTTTTAGCATCAGTCGTAGTATGCAGTGGCTTCCATTCCGTTGCCAGTTGCAGATTTGGAAGTAGGCGCAGCATTTGACGTTCAGGGATAACAGATTTTGTAACTGCCGATTCGAATAACTCTTTGTATGGTTCATTACCTTGTGAAAACTGTTGTTTATCGGTTATCTGTGCTGTCTCCACTTCATAACTCTCCATATTAGGAGTAGTGGCGAAAACAGGATGAACAGAAGTAAATACTAAACTTGCAATCAGTAGCGGTAATAGTAGTAGTTTATTAAGCATATTATCCCCCTTTTTAGTCACTTATACTTATTTATAGTATAGGTTACTTTGGACTAATAAGATATATATTTTTTACTCCATTATCCAAATTCACTATTAAATATGTAAAAAAGCCTCCTGAACTTAATCAGAAAGCTTGTTGAACTTATTTACTTGGGAAAATCAATAATCGTTAACAGACAACTCCGTCACAACTGACTGCTTAATAACTGCTAATGCCGCTGCTTCGCTGTCGACAATCGGGAAGATTTTATCACATTGGGAAATGGCAAATAACTTGCGGACGAATTCATCGACGATAATGATGACGATTTTCTCGTTTTTCAAAGAAACCTTTTTGGCAAAGTTGACGATCATACCGAAGCCTGTGCTGTCGATATTTTGTACTTTACTCATATCTAAAATGAAGCTGCGACCTTCTTTAAACGGCGTCGTCTGTAGTCGTTTTTTCAACTCTTCAATTAACGCGTATTGCAAATGGCCCGAAAACTCGAGGATCACGTACGTATCTTTTTCCACCATTTGCAACGCTGCTGTTTTCTGTTCCATACTACTAACCTCCATTACATTTTAAACTTATTTACTTCTTCACGTAAACGATCCGCGACCTCTGCCAAACTGGTTGTATTATCGGCAATTTCAGCGACTGTTGCATACTGTTCTTCAGATGAAGCAGCAATTTGCTCTGTTGCTGCGGCGGATTCTTCAATGATGGCCGAAATGTTTTGGATAGCGTCTTGAACAGTAAGCGAATTGGAATTTACTGCGCTGAATGCATCTTTTATATGCACTACGCCAGCCTCTGTCACACTTACTTTCTCTACTATGAGCTTAAGTGCTTCTCCGCCTTGGTTAATAATAACTACTTGTTCCTCTACTGCTGTTAAATTACTTTCCATCGTTCGCACTGTAACCGATGTCTCTGCTTGAATATCTGTAATTAGATCGGTGATTTGCTGGGCAGCTCCTGTTGATTGTTCAGCTAGTTTACGAACTTCTGCTGCAACGACCGCAAATCCTTTACCGTGTTCTCCTGCTCTTGCTGCTTCAATTGCCGCATTTAGCGCAAGTAGATTCGTCTGTTCCGAAATTGCGGTAATGACCGTAATAATACCGCCGATTTCTTCCGAACGCATACCTAATTTTTGAATCGAATCAGTCGCATAGCTTACCGTTTCTGTAACTGTGCCTAAATGTGAAATCGCTTTACTGATTGACTGCTCGCCTTCATGCGCTATGACTGTAGATTCTTGCGCATTCTTTAAGCTCTGTTCAACATTTCCTAAATTGCCTTCTACTTCTACGATCGTATCACGCATCATGCCTGCGATTCGTTCTGCTTGTTCAGATTGATTCGTCACGCCTGACGCAATTTCATTCATCGTGGAAGCGATTTGACTAGCCGTTTCATTTGTCTGCTGGGAGGATTCTGCCAATGCGACCGATGAATGAGCAATTTCATTGGCATTACGCGCAACGTTTTGCATCGTTTCCGTAAGTTGCTCTTTCATATTACGGAACGCAACAGATAGTTCCGCAATTTCGTCCGTTCCTTTCGCTTCGTATAGCTCAACGTTCAAATTTAAATCGGCTAATTCATTCGCATTATCACGCAATCGATTAATAGGCTTAATCAGCATGCGCTGAATGATAAAACTCACGATTAGAATGATGAGCAACGCAAGCACTAGCGAAATAATAATGGTCTGCATAGCAGATGAAGTTGCGATCTTTATATAAGGCGCTGTCGGAACAGCCACTGCGATAATCCCGATCACTTCTCCGTCTTTATCAAGTATCGGATCATAGGCTGCTTGGAATGGCTTGCCGAGTACATCTGCGGTGCCGAGAAAACGTTCTTTTTTTCCGAGCACGACGTCTCCCACTTCAGCTGCTACTTGTGTCCCTAAACGCCGTTCTCCATTTTCTATAATATTTGTCGCGATTCGTGTATCTCCTTGGAAAATAGACATCGTATTTCCATCTGTCAATTCGCCCAACTGATCGGGAATCGCGTACGCTTCATACATATCCATTTTGCCTTTATGTAATGAACCATTCGTAATGGACCAGTCGCCCGGCACGGAAATTTCCAGCAACTCTAAACTCAGTGTCAAATCAGAAATGAGCTTAGCTTCTGCCGCCTTCAATAAATTCCCTTTTGTCGCATTATAATTCAGGCCACTTAAAATGCCTGATAGTAGTAAAATCGCTAGTAAAATAACTGCATTAATCTTTTTCCCAATCGTCCACTTCATTTACTTTTCCACCGCCATCACTAAATTTTTCTTCACACCGACTAAAAACTGTTGATCGGACAGTTGTTCAAACCACAGCTGATCGACCATATGCTGAATGAACAAAAAGCCGCGTCCACGCTCACAAAAACTCTCATCGTCTATAGTTGCATCGAGCACCACCGGCCACTGTTCTTCCGGTATCCCCTTGGCAAAATCAGACACTGTAATCTGCACATATTGTTCATCATTTCGCATATGTACTTCAATCGACTCTGTCCGTCCTTCTTTCTCCATTGCCTCCACTGCATTAATGACCAGCTCGTGCGTCACAAAACAAATTTCTGTTGCAAATGGAATCGAATACAGTGCCATGTAACTCTCCATTAATTGATCAATCAGCTGAATCGACGGTTGACTAGGTGTAATCGTGAACTTGAATTCCATACATTCTTCCCTCACTTATAACGAAGTGGTAATCGAAACCACTGTAATATCGTCTTCCAATGGCAAATGCGATAATCCGTACTCTTCCGTAAACTTCCTCAACATGACGCGACTATTTTGCGAACTGTGCGAATGAAAAAAGCTCCAGTCAATTTTCAGATCAGGATATAACGTCCCTAACCCGTCTGTATACAAAATAATATGATGCCAACCTGTCAAACGAATACTTTTCGCCTGCACTTGAATCGATGGAAACAGACCGAGAATGGGAGAATTCGCATGCATCATCACAGTTTCTCCATACTTCCCGAACATGACGCCTTCCGGATGCGAAGCGTTCACATACTGCAGCGTACCATTCTTCTTATCGATTACAGCATAGACGGCCGTCACTAAAAACGAGTCCAGTCCATCAGTAGAAAATAACTCATAAATCTTCCGGTTCACTTCTTTTATCACAAGTACCGGATCAATCAACTGCATGATAATCTCCTTGAGCAAGGAACGAATCGACATCGTTACAAGCGACGCTGCCACCCCATGCCCCATCACATCAAACAACATGACTGCCGTTAAATCATCATCGAGCTGAAACCAACAATACATATCCCCGCCCAGAGCTTGAGAAGTAAAATAGATACCATCCACTTCAATATGCGGAAGCGACAACGCGGGAGTCAATGCACTCTTCTGGACGTTTTTCGCTATCGCTAAATCTATCGCCAGCTGATACTCATGCGCTTTCCGTTTTTTCGTTTCCTCATAATATGTAAGCGCAATTCGAATCCGCGTTTTGAGTTGGAAGAAGTCAAACGGCTTTAGAATAAAATCAAAGATTCCAACTTCTAGTAAACGCTCAAAGATAACCGGCTTCTCATAAGACGTCGACAACAAAATCGGAACATCCCGCCATACACACAGTGCCTCTATTTCCCGACAATGCGCTTCACAGTTAGCTGCATCCAAATTAGCGTCATAAATAACGAGCTTGATTTCTTCTTGTAAAAACAAATGTTCATATTGAATCGCTGTATAGGCACTTTGAAATACATGAATCGTATACAGTCCCAGTTGTTGCAAGCTTTTTTGAATTTTAAGGACATCATTTCCTATGTCACCGATAATTAGAATCGTCATCATTCAATGTCCCCTTAAAATTAGTAATTTACTGGTTCTTATTGATTATACGATAGGACAATGTAGAAAGATACAGAGTATTTGTTTAAAAAAGCCTTTCCATCGTTTACTGCGATGGAAAGGCTTTACTGTCTAAAACATATTTTATTGTATAACTTATTCCATAGATTGTATTAAAGTAACATTATATTGTTCTATGTCAGTTAGTTCATAGTTGTATAGAGTATCTGGTACATACCAAGACTGGGAGGAGAAATATTTTTGCAGGTCAGCAGATTCAAATATATATCCATGTCTCGCATATATCTCATTTCGTGCTATCCGTAAATCTGACTTCGACAAACCATAAAGCTGCGTTTCTACCAGTTTAGTATATTGACTGTCCGCTAAAATATAGTAGTCATATGCGCTTCCAGAACCCTCTGGCAACCCATCATCTTTCACGTCTAAAAATATCGTATTGTCAGTTGTACTATCTTCCTGCCATTCATAGCTTTCATTATCATATCCCCAGTCATTCAAGATATAAAAAAGTGGAATTATTGCAATTGCTAACAGAGTGACAAATACCCCTAATTGATTTTTCTTTTCTGATTCAGGAATTGAACTGACTTCCACTTTCTTTTGTTTATCTTTTCGTACAGACACATTAATATTTGAAACAGCCTTCTGTTGGTTCCGTTTAACTTTGAGTGGTAAATTGTTTTCAATTAGATTTTTCTTGATTTCATTTTCAGTGACCAAAATTTCAATTAGTCGTTCCAAACTCTCACTAGAAAAGTAGTCGGACACTCTACGTGCATTGAACTTTTTAGATCTCATCATCCAGCTATAGAATCCACTTGACTCTCGAGTGTAGAAAAAGTGTTTAGATAAGAATTTGTTCTTCCATTCTTCTTCCCAACCAAGAACTTCTGCACGATGTAAAAATTGTTCTTTAGAGATCCCGTTAAATACTACGACAGATGAAATTATCTGATGCGGGTCTTGTCTCATTGAATTCGTTAGATGCGATGAAAGTGTGCTTTTAAGCTCACTACGATAATTTTCTGCTTGTTTCAGCGGTTTGTGCTGACCCCTTTTGGTCAATATATTTCCATTTGGATCAAATCGTTCTATAAATCGTTCATTCCAAGTCTTTACTTCCAAAAACATAAATCCGATATTTTCCTCTATAACTAAAATGTCCGCCTCATAGTGAATCAATGTAGGGTTATGGATTACATGAGCATCGTCAGGCAACTGTTCTTGTAGCATAAGCAAGATTTCTTTTTCACCAAGCAACCCTTTATGAGTATTGGCATCAGTTTCATTCAGAATCATGCGCTTCAATTGCTGCATTCCATAGATGTTTGCCATTACGCCTCACCTCTATCAGTTCATATAAAGATTCACTAATGCATAACAACGTTCTTTAGTTAAATCAGCGGATGTTCCTATATAAGTGACTGGCTCAAAACTCCCGCCAGCAAATTCCGCTGCATTGACACTAGCGGTGTGATCACGATATTTTATCCATTCACGTTGCTTTATACGTAATTGTTCCATATCTTGAGCAGATAACTGCTTCTTCAATACGCCATATATCTCATTAAGTACATTATCCCATCTTGTATATCTTTCGTTTTCCGCCTCAGACATTTGAGACGTAATACCATTCGCATATAAATGATTCAGATCAGTTAAGCCTGCTTCAATTGCGTCCAGCTTATTGCGATACTGTTGTTGCTGACCCGATTGTTTTGGTATCACGTCCAATTGAAGCGCAGTACTTTGATCTTGCTGAACGACGGGAGGTTGTACCATTACAGGCGGAGCTTGTTGCTTTTTTAGTTCGTCTTCTAATCGCTTCTCCAAACTAGCTAGTTTGTCACTGAATTCGTCTAGTGAAGGCTGATCTTTACGGAGCTCTTCTATTGTTTGCTGTGCCTCCTCAAGCTCACCTGCTTCAACAGATGTCTCAATGTCTTTTACATGAGCCGCCACTTTTGCAGACACTTGTTGATTCGTCTTTACCGTCTCGACCATGTCTTCCAACGATTTCCGTAGCCCGATGGCCAGTTTGTCTTGTCCAAGCATCTTTTCAGCCTTTTCTAGGGCTACGTCCCATTTACCATCTTTCATCTCTTGCTTTACCGAATAAAATCCAGTCAAATCTTCTTTCATCTCAAGTGCCTCTTTATCACTAGGCTTTTCATCCAATGCTAAGTCGACTGAAGATAACGCTTTATCATATTCACCATTCGCTAACGCAAGTTTACTTTGTTCCATTGCTTGATCAAACGTGCTATTTGAGCAACCTGTCAATAGAAAAACTAGTAATAACAGAATAACGGTCTTTTTCATCATCCACTTGCCTCCTTTGCTGATACTTCGTTTAATAAAATAAATTTTGCTGTTATTAATGGTGTTTTGTAGATGCACGTATTCTTAATATTTCAGGTATTAATCGGACTTTACATTTTAGATATATTATACCATTACAAAAAGCTTATCCACTAGATTTCCGGCAATAATTCTACTTTAGAAATACTACTATCAGTTAATTATCCACTGAATATAGTATATATGGCGATTCCTAACGATCCTTTCGAGGTAATATATAATTTGGAGCTATTACTTCCGTTTTCCTCCGTCTACTGTCTGTTAATACATCTAAGGAAAAGATGTTTTCTTGTCAGCCTTTTACGCAGATTTTCCATAAAATTAGTTATGTAGGAGCTTGGTATTTGTTCTTACCCCCTATAGACTATGCCCTCACTAAACGCACCAAAAAGAGCTTCCCGATCGATATCTTGATTAGGAAACTCTTTTTTATAATTATCTAGTTGAAGGAATAGTGTCTGAATAATATGAGGCACAAGAACCCTTCACTAATTCCTGTTCAATTGTATGCTATTATAAGGACCACGATTTACAGTAGCCAAGGTTTTTTTCCACATGACTTCCCTTTGCATAATATCTGTTCCATCATCAAGTAATTCTAATACTAAGAACTCGATTTCATTATATCCGTTTTCAAGTACGAACAAGTTTAAATGGTGGGCATTGCCATTTGATGTTAAGTGTTTCATCCAACGTCCTAATATTCCGCCACCTCCGTAAGCACTCCCTACATATCTACTTGCCCCATCCTTGGAACGCTGAAGGTAAACCCCACTTTTCGACAATTCTTCTTTCAAAATATTTTCTTCCGAGTCGTCTTCATAAATCGCAATGATTTGACTCCATTCAATAGGTCGACCAAGAACCGTTGCATCTGTCACATCAATGTCTTTCAGCACAAGCCCTTCAAACTGAGAAATCTTTGCAATATCACTAGTTGACTTACAAACTTCCATAATTTCTTTTTCTAGCAATATATCTTTAATCATTTTAGCCAATGCTACATAATCATTAGTTTTATAATCAATTTTACGATTCGTACTATTTTTAGCCCCAGGTATTTCGAATAAACGTTGTTTTAAGAATGGATTTAATTTACTGCCGTAATAAATTCTAAATTCAAAGGCATTTACGTCTCCCCATAACTCAAAGGCCCGAATTCTATATAAATTAAATTGGACACGGTAGGCCACATGTGGGTTAGGAAAACTCGTTCTATCATTTTCTTCTTTCACTTCGAATAATTGACTTAATCCACTATCCTCCAATATTCTCTTCAACTGATTTAGCATATTCATCCTCCTCATTTCATTAATACAGACAAGTATGAAATGTACATGTTTTCTCCTGTATTGATTATATCATCATATTTTAAGCATGTTATCCAATATATATGCACTAATGGTACGTTTGTATAATTACTTGTGCATTAAATCACATTTATGAGAAAACAGAAGTATTTGGGCCGATTGACGTGGAGCACTCTTTTATTTTTAAAGATAGAAAATCCTCTGCGAAATACTGCGAAACATTTTTTCGCGATGCTAGTAAGTTATTTTATGAAATTTAATTGTGTGAGGAATTCGCATCTGTTCTTATGCCCTATAGACTATCCCCTTGCTAGAAGCATCAAAAAGAGCTTCCCGGTCTTATCTTGATCAGGAAACTCTTCTATGTGATCACGTAGTCATCTTAATAGGGTCCGATTTCTGTAGGGACCTGGTACATACTCTAGGTCAAACAGAATAATACAGATCCTCCTCCCTTTCATAACGCACTGGGACGGATTTACCATCGTCCACTTCAAACTGCAGGCTTTGCGTATCCAGTTGACCAACGAGTATAGAAAACGAATGTCTGTCTTGACGCGAAGGCAGAAGTGAGTAATGGATAATATCATGAATTAGGGAAGATAGATCCTCATAAGACGTAAAAACATAGTATTCATTAACCATATAAGCTGGCATCTTGCTCATCTCCTTTAGTTTACAATCAAGTTGAATTTTTCAGAAAGGGGTCCGTCTTTTCTATGAATCAATCGTTTAAAAACTCGTATAGGAAAATGTAAGTACTCTACGTTAAAGATAGTATAGCAAGCCGTTCTTACTTTTTTCTTACATTTAAATGATTACATAAAAAAAGCACAGAGGATTTCATTCCCCTACGCTGTTGTTTGTTATGCCTCACACTCAATTATTATGCTCTCCAAGTCTTCTTCCCTGATCACCGGCTTGATTTTATCAATCAAATCTCCCAATTGTGTTATACACTCATTCTCTTTATAATAGTTGGCCAGTTCGTTTACGAGACGTACGTACTCTTGATAATAGTTTTCCGTTTCACTCATGCACCAGATATAGCCTTTCCCATCGAATAATTCTCCTTGATACAGGGAGACGGCTTTTTCAAAGTCCTTAAGGTTTTGGCTGTTAATCTTCAGTTTTTTGTCCATAAATTGATCGAACGCGATTAAATCACAGTGAACTCTCGGTAGCATGATTTTATACATGCCGTTTTTCCTCTCCAACTCAACAGGAATACCGGCTTTTTTTAATGTTTTCTTGAGTCGGAAGATCATCGTGTAGAGATTTTGTTGGGACTTTTCCATGGAGTGTTCTTCCCATAAAATATCAATGATTTGCCATTTGCTGATGCCATTTTTTCGGTGCATGATCAATAAGGCAAGAAGCTCTTCCAGTTTGGCGGTCATGAACTCGGTTCGGGAATCATTCATACGTAAATGTATGTTTCCGAACAAACAAATCTCGCCTACCGTTTTCGTCTCTTCTCGCGTTATTCGCTTTTTCTTGTATACTCTATTCAATACTTCTTCTACCGACTGCTTGTCTACCGGCTTCAAAATATAATGAATCGCATTCAGCTCGAAAGCATGCATCGCATATTGTTCGTATGCCGTTACAAAAACTATCGCCATTTCATCATTGTTATTGATTTGGATGAGTTTTTCCCCCAACTCCATTCCGTTCATTTCGGGCATGTCCACATCCAAAAACAACACATCCGGCTCCAATCGTGGAATTTCAATTAGCGCAAGTTCAGGATCCGTAAACGTACCGATTACTTCGATGTCAGTTGTCTCTCCTACAATCTTCTCTAAGTAATTTAACACCAACATCTCATCGTCCACCAACACCGCTTTAATCATTGGCTGTCTCCTCCTCGTCATCGTGTAAAGGAATAATAAAATAGACATCTGTGCCTAGGGGATTTGTTTCGAATTGCAGCTCAGTCTGATAAAAACTTTGCAATCTACTATGGATATTCGCCAAACTTATACCGTTACCAGTCAGCGATTCTAGGTTTCGTTCCCCGCGTCTAATAGCATTCAATTGATGCGGATCCATACCTTTTCCGTTATCCTGAACACCCACATATATGCCGTGATCCTGTTTTTTAATTGTCAATTTCACTTTGCCTCCACTTTTATTTTTCAAAACACCGTGCCTGATGGCGTTTTCAACAAGAGGCTCGATAATGAGTGGAATGATCTTGCACGAAAGAATTTCTTCATCGACATCATAAATCATGTCCACTCGGTCGCCGAATCTTACTTTCTCGATCTCGACATACGCTTGAATCAATTTCAATTCATTGTCGATGGTGACATAATCGGTGTGAATATCTATTTGGAAAGACCGCTTCAGGTAGTTAGACAAATCGGACAGGACTTTGCCTGCACGTTTCCCGTCCGTATAGCAAAGACTGATGATACTGCTAAGCGTATTAAATAGGAAATGCGGTTTGATTTGCGCTTGTAAAAAGGCCAATTCATTTCTCTTTGCGATCTTTGTCGTTTGATCGAGCGTGGAGAACGTTTCAATTAATTGCGTCGACAATTCTTCATTCTTTTTGTAAGAGTTCGTATATCGGAAAATCAATAGGACGGACAAAGCAATGCTGTAGACGGCGATCATCAAGAACGAAATCAACATATCCTGCTTTAACCCCGTACTGTACAAAATCATATCGAACCAGAACAAGTAAACGCTGAGCAATGAAACTATCATGGCAATATGTTCTACACTGTCAATTTCAGGACCGCCTTTCTTGATGAACAGGCAGAGTACTCTTAACCATACAAAGAAGTAAAAGACGACTGTGGTCACCATGTAAAACTCTAATATATTGGAGTAAATAGTCATGGGTAGCATTAGTATAATTAAGATGAAAATGCTGTAAAAAATCAACATACCATTTTTTATTCGATTGGATAAAAAGATGGGACTGATCTGATTGAGCACGATCAATACGGTAATCACTGTGAAAGCACTCATTAAATGCCCAAAACGAAATGTGCTGTCCATGCTGATCATAGGGAATATCACTGTAATAATTCGTTCGCTGTATATACTGCTCATAATTCCATAGAATAGACAGCTTAATGCGAGCGGAAGTGTGGCGGGCTCCTTCTTTCGATAATCTGCATTAATCAAGAACAAGAAGAGATAAAAAATACCGATAATCACTACAATGAGAATCATCGCAAATTCAAACATGACATTTCGCTGATGCAGTTGCATAATCTCATTTTGCGTTCCAAACGTAATCGATTTTGCTATACCTCCAACGATAAAATCATGATTGGATGCCTGAATGATAATTTCGGCGGTCGAACTCTCCAATTCAAAAAAAGCCGCCATCGAGTTATTACCGGATACATTCGTTTCCGGCGACTCCGAAATATCCCCATCCTCCAAAACCAATTTCCCATTTACGAATATCCGGCTCGCATTTCTTATATTCCCTTTCAGTAAACCAAAATACTTCGTGTCCGACGGTATATTCGCAACCACCATCCTGTACGTTGCATATCCCGTACTGTCATACGTATTGCCTTCTTGGTCGTGCATCCAACTTCCTGGAACCACTGTGTACTGCAGATTGTGTGGGGTTTCATCGCTGAAATCTTCAGGACTTCGTAACTGCTTCCAATAAAACTCCCACTCTCCGTCAAGTGCAATTACACCTTTTTCTTGAAAACCTGTTTCGGATAGATCAACTTTCCCGTGGATGATGGAAGTATCCGCCTTTAGGGCTTGTGAATAATAATAGGTAAGAGCTATTAACGTTATGACAATGACGATAACAAAGTATTGCTTACTACGTTTCAATAGTCTCACCTTCTTGTCATTTATTTCTTATTATTTTACCATGGAATTACAATATTAATAGTTCTTAATGTGCATATATTTTTAATTTCTTTCATCCTTAAGCTGATTATCTACAACAATCTAACTCCTTCTTCCATAATACCGGCAGTAAAATATAACCCCCAGCTTCTATTGCCTTTCCCAAGTATGCGAAAGGACATTGTGGTATCATTCATACCGAACACAAAAAGATTGGATGACAGCTATGACAAACCGCAACAAAGGAATTTTATTATTACTAGTATCAGCATTTGTCTTTTCTATTATGACGTTATTCGTCAAATTATCAGGAGACGTACCTACGTTACAAAAGACCATTTTCCGAAATGGCGTATCGATGGTAATTTCCTTCTACTTCGTTCTGCATTTCAAAGAACGCTTTTTCGAAAAACGCGAAAATCAACCACTTTTGCTTTTACGATCAGCTCTCGGCATGATTGGCATCATCTTACTGTTTTACGCAATCGATCATCTCGTTATAGCAGATGCCGACATGCTCAACAAAATGAGTCCTTTCTTCACGATCATTTTCGCAGCAATCTTTTTAAAGGAATATGTCAAACCGTATCAAATCTATAGCATTGTAGTAGCTTTCCTAGGCACTCTGTTCATCATAAAGCCTTCATTCTCGCTTGATATTGTTCCATATGCAGCTGGGATCTTATCAGCTGTTTTTGCAGGAGCTGCTTATACGGCGCTACGAGCACTTGGCAATCGAGAACAGTTTTACACAGTGGTGTTTTATTTCTCAGGATTCACCACAGTAGTGCTCTTGCCATTTGTCATTTATGGATACGAACCGATGACGATACAGCAGACATTGTTCTTACTTCTTGGTGGCGTCTTCGCAACGATTGGGCAATTCGGCATCACACTTGCTTATAAATTCGCACCTGCAAAAGAGATTTCCGTCTTCAACTATTTCACGGTGGTGTTTACGGCTTTACTTGGTTTAGCGTTTCTCGGACAAGTACCTGATCGCTATAGCGTACTTGGTTATATCATCATTTTTGGTGCATCGCTCTTTATGTTTTTGAAGAATAAAGTAGAACCTAAAGACGCGTAACTAAAAAAAATTCATAGTCATGATGATTTGGAATTCCTCTTAATTGTGCTTTTAGGGGGTGTTTGTTGAGTTGCTTTGTAGAGTCATCTGATTGATTAGCAACAAGTACGTGCTTTTTAATTCTGATCTGCCCTATCTACGCAGATAGCTTTTAACATGATTTCAGATATACTGCTCAACACTCAATATCTCTCATACTTCATAATAAATGTTTGTGGACGAACAAAAGTACCCTATAAGAGGAACTTTCACAAAGTGTCCATTTTATAGGGTACAGTTCACTGGTACCGCCTAATAGTGAAATCACATAACACATAGCTACAATTTACTTATTGAACGTATGGAATATAGAATCCCTCATAGTTTGATAATATTTCAGGTACTCCTTTGCATCATCCATATTATCATATGGCATGTCTTTAGCTATCCTCATGTAATATGCTGTTTTATAATCATCAAAAATCATTTGATAGTATACATGATTTTCATATTTATATGCTTCACTACTTGGAATGTTTTCAATTGTTGTAATCAGAACTTTATCTTTCATTATGGTTTCATCTTTGTAATAGATTGTGAGCTTTTTTTCTTTACCCTCTTCTATTATGATTTTATCTCTTAACTGGTTTGGGATGATAAATGAAGCACCTAGCGCATTGCTTTTATATAGTTCCCCATTTTTCGTAGAATACTTTTGACTACTTGTGGAGTAATCAGGATCGCTATGCCATTGTTCAGAAATCCGAGCACCTGAGTTCATCTTTTCATCTACAAATGAAACTTGGTCTCTCCTCACAAGCTTCTCTTGGGCAGCTACCAATTGTAACGTGCGGTATGTCCAACCTACGTATTCTTGATTATCGTATTGCTCGTATTGGAGAAGTTCTTTCCCAATATATTTTAACTTTCCACTATAGGCAATACCATCGTATACTAAATCATCTTGTTCAACTGACAGTTTGATTAATCGGTTTCCTTTTATAGTGTATAATCCTGCAATACTTGTATTTGAAGAGGAATTCTCAGAAAGTGCTAAAATGTCTTGGCCTTCCTTTTTTGCACTACTAACCTTATAAATTTTATCCATAGTTTTATTATAAATATATTCTTCTTGCTTAGGTTCCTGCCATCTAGCTATACCTGTGCTAACTGGTTGCAGTGCAAAACGATAATCTCCTTCGTACATTTGATCACCTTTTGTTCCGCCTGCCCAGCTGTCCTGTTGAATATATTGTTTTTCTTTTACCGGTATAACAAACACTTTATATCTCAATCCGGTATCGTCTGATAGGGTTGTCGTATATCGTGCCTTTTCTAGATCTTTCTTTTCTGCTACAGCTCCTAGAAACTCTATAACAATAGGCACTCTTATTTCAATCGGTTTACTTGATTCTGACTGATGTCTAATAGTAAGTATCGTCCGATCACCATGCTTAGCTTTAGGATTAGCAATTATTTGTCCAAGTACATTGGTAGTAGCAATTGAACTATCAGCAATGGCTAACTGGATATTGTCATTAGGCAATTTCAAACGATCCACAAAATCACCTTTCACACCACTGAGCTCAAGAGATTTCTTCTGACCTGGTTGTAATAGTATAGTTGAAGTAGCATAATCCAATGCATAATATGAACAATTATGGAGTCCTACCAAGGGATATTTATACAAATCCTGTGTTACTTCAAAATAGACCCAATCATTAAGTCTCCCCTGACCATATGCCCTAGCAAAAAATCCGTGATCTAATTTATAACAACTATCCTGCCAATTGATTTGTCCATTTCCGCGCACATTGATATTCCCACTAATAGTAGCTGAATATCCGCCCTCTGCACCTAATGTCGCTAGTTTGAATCGCACTACTTCAGGATGAACTTCTAGTAACAAAGTTAAACTCGCATTCATTTGCCCTTCCAGAAGATTAAAAGAAGAAGAAAAACTTTCACGGGAATGATTAAAAAATTCGCGTTTCCCATTTACTTTTGTAATCCCCATATTGTAAAGAGTAGAAGAATTTAACGCGAAATTCGTCTCTATTTTTCCGGAAGCATTAAAAAGCAGTGACAATTCTATAGTTGCGCCTACAACTCCATATGCCTTAATCGGAATCTTAATTGGCATTTTAAGAGGTTTCTTACTAGATGACTTGTCATCACCCTCTTTTTTGAATCCAAGCGACATAGGTGCACTTAGCTTCAACTCCGAATCTAATCCGCCAATAAATTCAGCATGATTTATCATTTTGTTGGTGCTATCAAACTTCAAAGAGGGTCTAGTGAGTTTCGTAGTTCCACTTAATGTAACAGGTTTTTCATTTTTACCTCTTGGATACATTTCTATATTTCCAAATGTTATAATCGGATTACCATTATTAAAATCTACGGTGAGTTTCTCCTCCGGTTCATCTTTTTTAGAATAAGTAATTCTCTTACCATTATTTGATACGTCTACATCTGTATAATCAAAAACTTCTCTGTCAACTATAATATCTTGTGCTTCAATCTTGAATTCATTTGATATATCGATATCCCCGATCACTTCTTCAAATAGCGGTTCTTCAGTAAATACACTCACTGAATCAATTCCTACTTTAATTTCCACTACTTTTTTTGCCAATCCCGTTGGATATTCTTCTGAAGGCGGGAGAATAAAGATGTCTCCTTTCTTTAATCCAATAATTTCTGTAGGTGTTCCTCCAAATACTATTACGTTCGTATCTATCGAAATGACATCATCCGCTGTTTCAAAGCGCAGTTCCTTCACACCATTTTCGAAAATAACTGTATTTGGACTATCTGCTCTTGGAATGAACTCAGGTCTTAATGACGGAGACGATCCTGTTGTAAAATCAAGCTTCACACTTTCTTTCAACATCTGTTCTTTAGCTGAATAAATCGCCTCATCTACATACAATGTATAGGTTTCATTAGCCCTATAACCTGCAAGTGGTGCTGGCAACTTAACTTTCTTACTCTTATCAATAAGCGACGGTACTGTATCCACGATGTTATTGTTGGCATCTTTCACGTAAATATTTTCAGGTGTAATAGCAGATAACTCAGGGACTTGATTAAATGTAATAGTCCATTCTTTATCTAGTGTTACACCCGTCACTGGTGTTAATGCTTTCCACTTTTCAGTCACAGCCTCCGCAGTCAATGTATTGAACATTGGACTCATAACTAAAAGAAATGTCAGTACAGCTATAAAAAATGACTTCATAAAGATATTCATTCTCTTTTTCAATTCCCAATCCCCTATCGCCTAAATTAGTATATTTTATGATACTTTATAATCATACTTGAATTAGGGTAGGTAAGCCATATCATAATAGAATTATTAGTTAATTTATGCGTGAATCCATGAATTGTTTGGGGACCTGGTACCTTCTTTAAATATACTGCTCAATACTTAATATCTCTTCCACTTCCATTAAACAATAATCAACATACGCTTCTATAGTTTTCTCAAATGGTGGTGGCAAATAGCTTGGAAGTTGCTCTATGTCTATATAAGGTTGAGGCATTTTATTAGCTGAATGATAATATGGAAATGTACTAAATGGGTAATCAGACAAGCATTTCACCATGGGTATTTTTGTTTCGATTGGATTTCGGTGTATGTATCGGCTAACCGCCAGCATAGCTTGAGGCGTATCTACTTCTTTAGAAAAATAACGACCTTGATAGATTTGTCCGACATGCCGGTAACGCTTTGCATAATAATCACTATATTTACGGTTAATATGCCGCATGATTTTAGATAATTCGTCCTCTGAACGGATTAATAAATGATAATGATTCGTCATGATACAGAAAGCAACGAGCGTAAACCGATATTCAATATGTGCATGGCCGATACAGCGCATCAGATGCAACATATCTTCTTCAGTGGCGAATATATTCTGCCGGTTATTGCCTCTTATGATCACATGATAATACGCATGAGGTTGCCAATTTCGCTTACGTCTCGCCATACTACTCCCCTCCCGTTACTTGTAAGCCTGTAGGTAATCGTTTCCATTCTATCGCTTCTTCTAATGCAGCGGATGATATTTCATGACTTCCTTGCAAGTCTGCTATGGTCCTAGCAATACGAATTAATTTAACTTGTGTGCGATTGCTCCACTTATGCTTAAAACAAACATCACCGATTGTATGAAGTTGTGTTTCTGTCAAACCCGCTGTACGTTCGAGTTGTTGGAATGAAACAGTACCATTCAAAAACTTACCACCATATCGGATCTGCTGTAATTCTCTCGCACTTTGTATTCTTTTGCGAATATCTAACGAGCTCTCCGAAGTAGTCTGTTCTTTCAAACCACTACTCTGCAAAGACAACACAAAATCCAATCTATCCAGTATCGGTCCTGATACTTTCAATTGATAAGTAGTAACCTGTTTAGCACTACAGGTGCAATAACGCTCATGTGACCCGTAATAGCCACATGGACACGGATTGGTTGCTGCGATTAACGTAAATGAGGCAGGATAGCTCACAGTCTGTTTCACTCGACTAATCGTTACTTCTCCCGACTCCATCGGTTGCCGTAACATATCAAGTGTCTTTCTCGAGAACTCCCCCAACTCGTCAAGAAATAACAACCCACGATGCGCTAAGGAAATCTCGCCAGGTTTCGGATACGTACCACCACCAATCAATGAAATAGCAGAAGCTGAATGATGCGGTTGCCGATATGGAGGCCGTAACGACATACCTTGATTTTCACGAGCCAGATGGTAAAGACTATACACTTCTAGTGCTTCTTCTTGTCCCAAGTCAGACATGATAGACGAAAACGCACCTGCTAACATACTCTTTCCGCAACCTGGTGGACCAATCAATAAAGTATGATGTCCACCGGCTGCTGCAATCTCCAATGCTCGCTTTGCTTGATGCTGCCCACGGATGGACGAAAAATCTGTTTCATGTTGCTCATGGCGGGCAGACTCTCCCGTAATCATAGGTGTTAAAAACCCCTCAAATAGTAGTGTCGATTGACCTCTAAGATGCGCAATCAACGCTTCGACAGTTGGTAAAGGAATTAACTCTACACCTTTTGCATAACTAAGATACGACACATCTACTGCTGGCAAATAGATTCGTTTAAAACCAAGCGTCAGCGCTTGTTGGATCGCAGGTAACAGACCATGAAATGGCACTAATTCACCATGTAGTGATAATGACGTAATCACACATATGGAATCATCAAGTAACAACGGTTGATCCGTTAGCTCCTGATAAGCAGCCAGCAACATCGCTCCATCAAAACCTGTCCCGCTTTTTCGTATATCCGCAGGCGATAAATGAATGGTGATTTTCTTCATAGACAAATCAAAATCCAAATGATGCAAACAACTCAAGATCCGCTCTTTAGATTCTTTAATACTGGCATCAGGTAAACCAATAATGACACATTGCTCTTTATCAACTCGGATATCGGCTTCTACACGAATCCGTTCACCTTTCAACCCTTGTAAACCTATACTCATCACCGTAGACGCCATATCTTCACCTTCTCTTCTAGTTATAATTGTCTTGAGTATAGCGAAGAAGGCTCATCACGGTCAAAAGAGCAAAATTGAATTTCAGATATAACGAAAGTGCGTAGGTATAGCGTTTTGCAAAATAAAAATTGGATTTTGGTACCGATTCATGAGGAAAAATTGAATTCTTGGGGTATTTATATTTGATACTACTATCACGATCCAAGCAAGAACAAACACAAAAAATGCTCTAATCATTTTCATGATTAGAACATTTTTGAACCTTTTGAATGAATTGTGTGGGAATTGTTTGGGGACCTGGTACCGTCTTTTTAAGGAAGAAATGAATTCTTGAGGTATTTTCATTTGATATTTTTTTGCAAATGATGTGGCGGAAGTAGAGAATAAATGAAAAAGACTTCTGCCTAAATTCTCAGCTAGAAGATCATCCATTTCGTATATTATTTAGTTGTCAGAATAGTGTATGTGTATAAATTGTGTGATATACAGTTACGCGATTTAAGAGCGTATGCGTATTATGTATTTGGTATCTTCTTTTAAAAAGTCAACTGACCGATTTCCCGATCAGTTGACTCCTCTCTTTGTACATCGCATGTTTATCAGAATAGTTTCCGAATCGTGTGATTTACAGTGTAATTGATTAAATACATGCAATTACTCTTTAAAATAACGAACTTCAAACATTGTACAACCATGTGTAGATTTCCAAGGACCATGTTCCATTCCAGGTGGACGAGATGCGACCATGCCCTTCGTAAATTCTTTATTTAGTGTCAAATCAATCACTGAACCGTCAACAATATAAAGCTCTTCCCAATAATCATGCGTTTGAACACCGTTTAACGATGTATCTGTTCCAGGCTCGAATTCAAGAATACGAACAAGACTTTCCATTTTAGCGTCTTGAGAAATAACTCTTTGCAATAAACCTTTTACAGGACCTTCTATTCTCTCTGCCTCAATACTTTGATAATCAATGAATTCTACTTCTGGTCTTGACATATCATACGTCCCCCACTCTAATTGTTATTTACCTTATTCTTCTTGTAGATAACCCCAACATATTCAATAATTTCTTAACTACCATTAAATAAATTTACTGGGAACAAAATCAATTCCGGAAGATAAGTAATGATTGTAAGAATCGCAATTAGTATAAGAATCTGTGGGATAAGATACTTGAACATACTAGGTACGCTGATTTTACCTATAGAGGCCGTTACAAATAAGCAGACTCCAAGCGGTGGCGTTACCATTCCGATTGTTAAGTTCACTGCAAGAATAATCCCAAAATGTATTGGATCAATTCCAGCTGCTAATACAAGTGGCAGGAACAGCGGTGCAAAAATAGAAACCGCACTAATTGTATCAATAAATGTTCCTGCAATTAGCAGAATGACGTTAATGATTAAGAGCAGTAAAATTGGATTATCCGAAATTCCGCCCATCAAATTAATCATTTGATCTGGAATGCTATTATAAGACAGGAACCATACAAATAAAGCAGCATTTCCTATTAAGAATATTATTATCGCAGTTGTTTTTGCTGTATTAAGTAAAATTCTCCACAAGGCTTTCAATTCCAATTCCTTATAAACAAACTTCCCAATGATAAGTGCATATAATACAGCGACTACGCCCGATTCTGTTGCCGTAAATATACCTGACACGATACCACCAATAATAATAAATGGCATAATCAAAGCCAAGACAGCATCCTTTGCACCTATAAGAACTTCTTTTAAGCTAGCTCTTTCAGCTCTAGAACGGTAGTTTTTCTTTTTACCAACGTAATAACTATAAATCATTAAACCAGCGCCCATTAACACCCCTGGGAGTACCCCCGCAACGAATAAATCACCAATTGAAACACTTGCGATTACTCCGTATAAAATAAGAACGATACTCGGCGGTATAATTGGCCCGATTGTTGCTGATGTCGCAACTAGACTTGTGGAGAATCGAATGTCATATCCTTCTTTATTCATCGCTGGTATCATCATCCCACCGATTGCTGCAGCTGCGGCAATTGCAGTTCCCGTAAGTGCTGAGAAAAACATACTTGCCAGGACAACCACTAACGCTAGACCACCTGGTAGGTGACCAACAAGCGTTTGAGAGAATTTAACAAGTCTTTTAGATATTCCACCTTGGGTCATTAATTCACCCGCTAATATAAAGAGTGGGATAGCTACAAGTGTAAAACTGTCAATTCCATTAAACATTCTTCTTGGTATATTTATCAAAAGACTTGGATCCACTAGCATAATTCCAAGAAATGCAACAAAACTTAAACCAAAAGCTATGGGAACTCTAAATATTATTAATACAAATAAAAGAACTATTAACCAAGCCATTTGAACACCCTCTTAACATGGTAGTACAACATAAACAAGCTACTAATTGGTAGTGCCATGTACACGTACCCTTTCTTGATAGGTAAGAAGCCTATAATTTGACCTGATTTCAAATTATCTAAAACAAGTGTTAAGCCAAAATAAATGAATACAATTATCATAATCAGAACTACAATGTACGAAAACACATTTAAAAACTTCTGTACTTTTTCTTTTGCACTCTCGAATATATCTACCGTTAAATGCTCAGAATCTTTGAAGGCAAGTGCCGCTCCAAAAAGAACACTGTATACGAAGCTAATCATAACAACTTCTTGGGACCAACTTAACGGTTGCTTTAATACAAATCTGAAAAACACTTGTACAAGTGTTAAGCTGACTGTAATTGAGAGACAGAATGTAATAATGAACTCTAAAAACTTCTCGATTAACAGATCTATCCTTTTTAGAAGCATAGGCTCACCTCCCCCTACTGTAAGTGGTTTTGAAATAACTTATTTAGCTTGAATTTCTTCAATCAAATCTGCTGGAACTTGATTCTTTAATGAATTCTTAACCTCTTTTGTTGCTTCTTTAAATGCGTCACGGTCCGGTTCAGTAAAGGTTACACCTTCACCTTTCAACTCAGAAATAATTTCCTCGTCTTTTTCAGTTAAATAATCTCTTTGGTAAGTAGCAGCTTCGGCTTCAGCCTCTTCTATCCATCCCTTTTGCTCATCGCTTAACTTATCCCACGCCCTGTTACTCATAACTACAACAGCTGGTGAATATGTATGACTTGTTAAAGAAATGTATTTTTGTACCTCATAAAACCTCATCGAATAAATAGATGATAGTGGATTTTCCTGCCCATCAACCAATCCCTGATCTAATGCTGAATATAATTCAGTGAACGACACAGGGGTAGCGCTTGCACCAAGTGCTTTCATATGTGTTTCCCAAACTACTGCCGGTTGCACGCGAATTTTCATACCTTTAAGATCTGCAGGTATTTTGATTTCTTTATCGTTATTCGTTAGATGTCTGAATCCAATTTCCCAAAATCCAAGACCTTTCATACCCTTCTCATCGATTAGTCCAAGAAGTTTATCTCCAGTCTCTCCGTCCAACTCACTATATACATGCTCACGATCTTCAAATAAATAAGGGATACCAAACACGTTCATTTCAGGTACAGTGTTCGCTAGTGAACTATCTGCTGAAACGACAGCCATATCAATTGACCCATCCATAACTTGTTCAATTGCTTCACTTTCATCTCCCAGTGTTGAGTTTCCGTGAATATCTATTTTTATCTCGCCGCCCGATTTTTCCTCAACTAAGTCAGCAAATTCTTTTGCACCAATTTGATACTGATGACTCTCAGAGCCAGTGTGAGCCAACTTCATAGTAACCGAATCTGATTTTTCAGATGATGATTCCTTCGAATCAGAACACCCTACTAAAAGGGCAGAGATTGCAAACGTGGATAATAGTACTGTCCTTAATTTTCTCATCATTTTCCTCCTTAAAGTCCCTGTTTATATAATGCTGGTACACGACTTGTGAAAATCGGAACCCTTTTTCTAACATCCAAAGTCTCTTTTACATCAATCGTAATGGATACTGACTCCTCTTCTGTAGAAGACCCTTCTATTAATGTCTCTCCCCAAGGATTGACAACCATTGAGGTACCGCCAAAGGTATCATTTTTATACGTCCCAACATTATTGCAAGAGACAACGAACATCTGGTTCTCAATCGCCCGTGTGACTTGAATGTTTTTCCAATGGTGAATGCGAGCGATTGGCCATTCTGCAACTATGAATAACACTTCTGCACCTTCTAGTGCAAGGGGACGAATAATCTCAGCAAACCTTAAATCAAAACAAATAATAAGCCCCATTTTAACACCATCAAGTTCAAACACTTCTGGCGCTTTTTTTCCACCAGCTAAATATGTGGGTTCATTCAACATAGGCACCAAATGTACCTTATCGTATTGATAGACGACTTCTCCCCTACGATTAGTAACGACTGCTGTATTATAGATTTCTCCCCCAACATTATTTGCGAATGAACCGCCAATAATGTTGATATTGTGAGTAGCAGATAACTCCTGAAGAAATGGAACAATCGTTTTACCATCTAGATCTGCACAGAGATGAATTTCTTCCAACGTATAAGAGGTGGTCCACATTTCCGGTAGAACAATTACATCTGGTTTAGTAAGCTTAGTTTCCCTTTGAATCCAATTCTTAACCTTTTGCATATTTTCTTCCGGTTTTCCTGGAAGTATCTCCATTTGATAAACTGATATTTTCATTTACAATCACTCCATATCTAATCGATTAATGATATATTCTGCATCAATTTTACTGTTTCTTACTTCATCTATGAATGACATTTTAAATGCTGTCCCATATTTAAATCCATCCAAAAGAGGTACCGTTCCAGAGAATACTACGCAGTTTTTCATTGAAACCCTTTTCTTCTTTAGGAATCCTTTGATTTCATCTAACGGAATAATTTCATTAATATTAGCTCGTTGATAATCCTGCCATTCCCCATCCATTAGTACTTGTGATGTAAGAATCAAGTCATCCCAATGATTGATAACCTCATCCAACTTCCAAGCCTTTCTACCAATTGGCTTATCACAAATTTGTTTTGATTTATTGATATCAACTGTTTCTAACGAACGGTCAGTATGGTCACTTCCAATTGTTATAAATACCTCTTCTTCGGAATTCCCGAATACCAATACAATCTCTGCCTCACCGCTAGATCCATTGCCTAATACTTGCATTTCACCCGTTTGATTCAAACTATTTCTGCGTACCGGATATAGTGCTGGAATTTCTTCTGGACGTGGAATACCTATTGCTTCAAGTTCTATAATATGCTCCATTGTTTTCTCTAAGTTTCGACCCGCGTATCCAATACAATATACATTCTCAATTTTCACCTGTACTTCAGTTTCATTAATAGTTAAAGGTAATAATAAATTATTCATAATATCCTCCTTTTATATGATAGCGCTCTCATTTCAATCATTCATTTTCTTTCAACGATAACAATTGAATCACTTGTCCTTAATAAGTGGTCTTCCATACATTTTTGAACCAATATCATGTCTTTATTTTCTAGTGCGTCAATTATTTGTAAATGCTCCTCTATTACTTCCTCCATTCTTCCATCCTTTGCCAGAGCCTTATGACCAACTAAGCGAGACAAGTTATATATATTCAATAAAATATCTTCTAAAAGATATTGTTCTGAATAATTAACAATTTTACGATGAAACTCTTGATCCATCTCAATAAATTTAATTCTATTATTATCTAGTAATGTCTCTTTCTGCATATCAATGATTTCTCTTAAATAACTAACCTGGCTAGGGGTTACTTGTGGAAGTAACTTTTTTAAGCCTTCTCTTTCTATTGAAAGCCTTAAATATAGAATTTGTTCTTTCTCACTTTGGGTAACATCTCGAACTCTCAATCCCTTCCGTGGAACAGATATCAATAGCCCTTCATTTAATAAATCACTGACAGCCTCTCTTACCGGTGTCCGAGAAGTATTTAGGGACTCGGCTAACATTGTCTCAGTTATCATTTCATCACGACTAATATCCCCATTGAAAACCGCATTTTTAATCTGTTCATAGACAATTTCTTTAGTTGTCTTAACCTTTTCAATAGGGTTAATTCTTATTTTCTTCACAGTAATGCAACTCCTCTGTGTAATGTATACACTACACAGTATACATTAATTGATTAAATTCAAATTGTCAATCTATTTTAAGCATTTGGAGTAAAAAGTATATAGCGCCCCGTATTTATATCGTTGCAAAAGAGAAGGTCCAGTTATCCGACCTTCCACATATGACACTTATAAATGTAAGCGTCAAAAAATGAACACGTTGTTTCATATAAAAGAAAATGCCCCAAAGAATCGATTAAAGATTCTTCGGGGCATTTTCTATTTCTTTGACTGGATATAACAATTCTTTGGTAAGGTCTTCGAC
>NZ_PDYW01000026.1:0-28100 GCF_002743245.1 Sporosarcina sp. P26b | reverse complement strand
GCTTTACTCAAAGAGTCTAGTAACGATGGCGAAGAGGTCACACCCGTTCCCATACCGAACACGGAAGTTAAGCTCTTCAGCGCCGATGGTAGTTGGGGGTTTCCCCCTGTGAGAGTAGGACGTTGCTAGGCACGAAGCCATTCCTTATGGGGAGTGGCTTTTTTGTGTTTTAAAAACGGTGTATTATGTAATGTATATAGTGCAACCGAATAAGAATCCGTTATTTTGCTTGCTAAAATCGGATGGAGATCTATTGTATCGTGTGTTACGCTCATAGTGTCTAGCTAAGTGCTCTATCGCACCCGTTATCCGCTCATAGACCCCCTCCAAGTGCTCTATCCCACCCGTTATCCGCTCATAGACTCCAGCCAAGTGCTCTATCCCACCCGTTATCCGCTCATAGACTCCAGCTGAGTGCTCTACCCCACCCGTTATCCGCTCATAGGCTCCAGCTAAGTGCTCTATCGCACCCGTTATCCGCTCATAGACTCCAGCTGAGTGCTCTACCCCACCCGTTATCCGCTCATAGGCTCCAGCTAAGTGCTCTATCGCACCCGTTATCCGCTCATAGACCCCAGCTGAGTGCTCTACCCCACCCGTTATCCGCTCATAGGCTCCAGCTAAGTGCTCTATCGCACCCGTTATCCGCTCATAGACCCCAACCAAGTGCTCTTCCCCATCCATCATCCCAACAACTAAGTTACAAAAAACACCACCATCTATTCAATCCCCACCTTAAAAACTCTCTTCCAACTCCTATCAATAAAGTAAACCTAATATTCTTATCCAATATAAACCACATTTCAAAAGACTTTCCTTGAATTATAAGGTTAGGCGCGATACGATTACTCTACTTGTAAGGGGGAGTGATGCAATGGTAATGGTGTTAATTATCTTCGCGATAAATATTGTATATGTAACTTTCATGACAATGCGAATTATCCTGACTTTGAAAGGTTATCGTTATATAGCTGCTGGTGTGAGTATGATAGAAACAGTAGTGTATGTAATTGGGCTTGGTTTGGTGTTGGATAATCTGGGGCAAATACAAAACTTAATTGCGTATGCTCTGGGGTATGGTATAGGAGTTATTATCGGTTCCAAAATTGAAGAAAGATTAGCACTCGGTTATATTACAGTCAATGTGATAACAGCAGATGTTAATAAAGAAATGCCTGCGGAGTTAAGAAGACTCGGTTATGGTGTAACGGATTCTTCAGCAAATGGTTTAAGTGGAGCTCGTTCGACTATGCAGATTTTGACTCCACGAAAATATGAACTGAAACTATATAAGACCATAACGGAGATTGATCCGAAAGCATTTATTATATCTTATGAACCTAAATCGATACACGGCGGCTTCTGGGTAAAGAATGTGAAACGAGGCAAATTATTTAAATGAGTAAACAGAAGATGTGGTTTGATAGAGAAGAAGATGAGACACTCGAAGAATGTCTGGACAGAATTAAAAACTTAGGCTATACAGTTGTTGCTCGAAGAGAGAAACCTTTGTTTAAACAAGTGGGGGAAGAGTATATCCCCATCAGACAACAAACGCAGTTTCAGGGCATCAAAAACAGCTAATAACTGTCAGTTGAAAGGGAACTGTCTTGTATACATTCATATGTCAACTTAAAGGCGAATGATTTTAAAAGATATATAATATAATGTTCGGTTTTAAGTTGACGGATTATGTAATAGTTGATAATATAATAAGAGTAAATGAGTTCCCCGTATATGCTGCAGAATTGGCTGTGGCGTTTCTACCAAGACACCGTAAATGTCTACACTATGTGGGAAAGCAATTTTTCTTGGATATCACGGATGATGGCTGAGTTAGATGGTTTTACATCCGTTTAGTAAGGGTCCTTGAAAGTTCTGCTTTTTGTGCATGTGAAAAGTGGAGTTTTCAAGGACCTTTTTATTTTTATTAAATCATGTTGGGCATGAAGGAGCGGATTAGATTTGGAACCGAAGATTGGTGTCATTATGGGCAGTAAGAGCGACTGGGAAACAATGAAGCATGCATGCGACATTTTAGATGAACTAGGAGTTCCTTATGAAAAGAAAGTAGTGTCAGCCCACCGTACGCCGGATTTCATGTTTGACTATGCAGAACAAGCAGAGAAAAAAGGATTACACGCTATTATTGCAGGAGCAGGCGGAGCTGCCCATCTACCAGGAATGGTTGCGGCAAAAACGCTAGTTCCTGTTATTGGTGTGCCTGTGCAATCTAAAGCCTTGAATGGAATGGACTCATTATTATCCATCGTTCAAATGCCTGGTGGCGTTCCGGTAGCAACTGTGTCGATTGGCAAAGCAGGCGCTACAAATGCGGGCCTTCTAGCGGCTCAAATACTTTGTGTACAAGATGAAGAATTACGTAATAAGCTACAGCAAAGGCGCGATGAAATGAAGAAAATTTCGCTGGAAAGCAGTGGTGAATTAAATTGAAAATGATTCAACCTGGACAGACAATCGGCATCATTGGTGGTGGACAACTGGGACGGATGATGGGATTTGCAGCAAAAGAAGCAGGATTCAAGATTGCGGTACTAGATCCAACAGAGAATTCTCCGTGTGGACAGTTAGCCGATGTTGAAATTGTCGCTCCGTATAATGATGAAGAAGCACTGAACGAATTAAGCAAAGTCAGTGATGTCATTACATTTGAATTTGAAAATATTGATTATGAAGGATTGAAAAGGCTAACTGAGAAAGCGTATGTTCCACAAGGCGCGGAGTTAGTTCGCATTACGCAAAACCGAATTAATGAAAAAGCTGAAATTCAGTCAGCTGGCGTACCGGTTGCACCCTATGTAACTGCCGAAACGTATGATGAGTTAGTACAGAAAATTGACGATGTTGGTTTTCCTTGTATCGTAAAAACGGCTTTTGGTGGCTATGATGGTAAAGGTCAGGTCAAGCTTGAATCGAAAGAGCAAATAGAGAGTGCTAAGGATTTATTTACCCACTCTTCTTGTATAGCGGAAGCATTTGTTCCGTTCGAAAAAGAAATTTCTGTTATTATTCAACGAAACCCAGCTGGTGAGACATATTGTTTGCCAATTGCAGAGAATATTCATAAGCATCATATTTTGCACGAATCGATTGTGCCTGCACGAGTTGACCAAGCAGTCCTGGAGTCGGCAGAAGAAGCAGCAAAAAAAATTGCTGGCCATTTAAAGTTAGTAGGCACACTAGCAGTTGAAATGTTCGTGTTGCCTGACGGTAAGATTATTATCAATGAATTGGCACCGCGACCACATAACTCGGGTCACTACTCAATAGAGGCATGCAATATTTCGCAATTTCATCAGCATATTCGTGCAGTCTGTGGGTGGCCATTACGTGAGCCGAAGTTATGGGCACCATCCATTATGGTGAATGTATTGGGAGAACATGTAGCACCACTTCAAGAACGTATTGCAGATTATCCTGATTGGTCAATTCATTTATACGGTAAAGCAGAAGTGAAAGAAAAACGTAAAATGGGTCATGTTACGATTATGACGGATGATCTTGAAAAAACATTGCAAGAAATTGAACAGTCCGGTATCTGGCAAGAAACTAACTAATACAAACTATGATTTCCACTTTGGGAGGAACCGACAATGACGAAAGTAACTATTTATGTAACACTACGTGAAAGTGTTGTAGATCCACAAGGAATCGCAACAACAGAAGCACTTCAGAAAATGGGTTATGAAGAAGTGAAAAACGCGCGAATCGGTAAATTGATCGAATTGCAGTTAGATGGTTCAGAAGAGACAATTGAGACACGCGTGAAGGAAATGTGTAATGATCTATTGATCAATAAAGTCATTGAAGATTATCGATTCGAAATCGGGGAGGTTACCAGCAAATGAAGTTCGCCGTTCTAGTATTCCCAGGTCTTACTTGTGATCTTGATATGTACCATGCCATTGAGGAATCGGTAAAGCAAGATGTTGAATACGTTTGGCATACGGAAGCTGACCAACTCGATCAATTCGATGCAGTTCTATTGCCAACAGGCACTTCATACGGCAACTACTTACGTCCGGGTGCATTGGCGAAAAGTTCACCTGCATGCAAGCAACTTCAAGCATTTGCTGAATCTGGTAAATTAGTTCTTGGAGTCGGTAATGGTTTTCATATCTTAGTAGAAGCAGGCATCCTCCCAGGTGGATTTTTACGCAATAAGAGCTTGAAATTCCGTTCAGCTCAAGAATCGGTACGGGTAGAAAATAATAATACAGCTTTCACAAAAGACTATACACAAGGTCAAGTGCTCACATTGCCAGTAGCTAGTGAATTTGGCAATTACTATGCAGACGAGCAGACAGTGAATGAACTGAAAAACAATAATCAAATCGTCTTCACATATGCGAATGAAAATACAGATGGCAGTACAGCGGCAATCGCAGGGATTACAAATGAAAAAGGTAATGTTCTTGGTATGATGCCACTTCCAGAGCGTGCAGTAGAAGCAATCATCGGTGGAACAGATGGAACAGCTTTATTCCAGTCAATCATGAACAATCGGGGTGAACAGCATGTCAATTAATCACGAACCTACAGCAGAGCAAATTAAAGAAAATCGTCTATACCTTCAAATGGGGATGACGGATGCAGAATATGATCGTGCGGTAGAAAAACTTGGTCGTACGCCGAACTATGTAGAAACAGGATTATTTTCTGCTATGTGGTCAGAGCACTGTTCTTATAAAAGCTCAAAGTCTGTATTACGCAGATTTCCTACTGAAGGTGCGCGCGTTCTACAAGGTCCAGGTGAGGGTGCTGGAATTGTAGACATTGGTGATAATCAAGCTGCCGTGTTCAAAATGGAATCCCATAACTCTCCATCAGCAATCGAGCCTTTCATTGGTGCAGCAACAGGTGCAGGCGGAATCATTCGTGACGTATTCTCTATGGGCGCACGTCCCGTAGCACTAGTAAATTCACTTCGTTTCGGTGATTTAACAGAACCGCGTGATAGATTCCTGTTTGAAGAAGCAGTTGCAGGAATTGCGAGTTACGGTAACGCAATGGGAATTCCGACGGTGGCTGGAGAAGTTCAGTTCGACCAGTGCTATTCGAAACGTCCATTGGTCAATGCGATGGCAGTCGGCTTGCTAAATCATGAAGATATTCAAAAAGGCGTAGCAGCTGGTGTAGGCAATACCGTGATATATGCAGGTGCTACTACAGGTCGTGACGGTATTCATGGAGCAACGATGTCTTCTTCGGAATTATCTATTGAAGAAGAGCAAGAACTACCAGTCATGCAGGCAGGCGATCCGTTCATTGAAAAGTTATTGATGGAAGCTTGTTTGGATTTAGTTAAGTCCGATGCGTTAATCGGTATTCAAGATATGGGTGCAGCAGGCTTGACATCATCTGCAGCAGAAATGGCTTCAAAAGCAGGCTATGGTGTGGAATTAAACTTGGATCTTGTACCACAGCGCGAAGAGAATATGACAGCGTATGAAATGATGTTGTCTGAGTCTCAAGAACGTATGTTGATCGTTGTGAAAAAGGGTCGTGAAGAGGAGGTTATTGCACTATTCACGAAGTATGGTATTACTGCGGCAGTAATAGGTCAAGTAACAGACGATAAAATGCTTCGTCTACTTCATAAAGGCGAAGTCGCAGCTGAAGTTTCAGCAGACCTGCTGGCTGAAGATGCACCTAGCTATCAGAAAGAATCAAAAGAACCAGCATCGTTTGGAGAAAACCAGGCGATTGAAAATACAGAACCACAAGTAACGAACTTGAAAGAAACATTACTCGACTTATTGCAACGTCCAACGATTGCTTCAAAAGAGTGGGTTTACAACCAATTCGATACAGGTGCAAGAACTAATACAGTACTAGCGCCAGGAGCGTCAGCAGGTGTGATCCGTGTTAGAGGAACGAACAAAGGTATTGCGATGACAGCAGATTGTAACTCACGTTTCATTTATTTGGATCCGGAAACGGGTGGTAAAATTGCGGTAGCTGAAGCTGCACGTAACTTAGTATGTTCGGGTGCAGAGCCAATCGCACTGACAGATTGCTTAAACTTCGGTAGCCCTGATAAGCCTGAAGTATTCTGGCAACTTGAAAAATCTGCAGATGGAATTTCAGAAGCTTGTCGTAAGCTGAATGCGCCAGTTATTGGCGGTAACGTATCTCTCTCCAATGAAGTAAATGGTGTGCCGATCTATCCAACTCCAACAATTGGCTTGGTAGGAATCGTCCATGATTTGAGCCAAGTAACAACTCCTGGTTTCAAACAAGCTGGAGATGCAATCTATGTAATTGGTCAAACAGAAACAGAATTCGGTGGCAGTGAATTGCAACAAATGATCGAAGGAAAGATCTTTGGTAAATCACCAGCAATCGATTTAGATGTAGAGGCTACACGTCAGCAACAACTTCTTGAAGCGATTCAAGCGGGACTAATTCAATCAGCTGATGATCTATCAGAAGGTGGATTTGCTGTAGCGCTTTGTGAAGGAACATTTGGTTCAAACGGGTTGGGTGCTGATGTGACAGTGGAAGGTTCAGCAATCACTGCATTATTCAGTGAGACACAATCACGTTTCTTAGTGACTGTACAAGCCGATCAAGTAGCTGCGTTTGAAGAGAAAGTCCAGCATGCAGTGAAAATCGGGACCGTGACAGATGGCGAAGATATTGTCATCAAAGACGCAGAGGGAACTGTCTTAGTAGAAGGGACGGTTGAAGAATTCCAGACTGCTTGGAAAGGGGCAATTTCATGCTTGCTGAGCTCAGAGGCTTAAACGAAGAGTGCGGCGTATTTGGTATTTGGGGACATGAAGATGCAGCACAGCTGAGCTATTACGCTTTGCATGCTCTTCAGCACCGTGGACAAGAAGGAGCCGGTATCGTCGTAAAAGACGATAACGGTCTACACGCGGTCAAAGGTGAAGGTTTGGTTAATGAAGTATTCTCTGGAGAAAAACTGAATTCACTCGTAGGACGTGGCGCGATTGGACAAGTCCGTTATACGACAGAAAACGGACGTGGTATAGAGAATGTTCAACCGCTTGTCTTCCGTTCGACAACTGGAAGTCTAGCTATAGCGCATAACGGTAACCTAGTCAACGCAACAGATTTGAAAGAACATTTGGAGCGTCAAGGAAGTATCTTTCAAAGTACATCCGACACAGAAGTTCTTGCGCACTTGATCAAACGTAGCAGTGGGTCTCGGAATCAGCGGGATCGAGTAAAAAAAGCCCTTAGTATTCTAAAAGGTGCATTCGCATTTGTCTTGATGACGGATGAAGGAATGATGGTTGCCCAAGATCCGAACGGTATACGCCCATTATCACTTGGCAAAATAGGCGATGCGTGGGTAGTCGCTTCGGAAACTTGTGCTTTTGAAATTATCGGTGCGGAACATGTTCGTTCCGTTGAACCTGGTGAATTGCTGATCATTAATGACAGCGGATTGACATCTGAGCGGTTTGCAGAACCTGGAGATAATGCAATGTGTTCAATGGAATATGTTTATTTCTCACGTCCTGACTCGGATATTGATGGGATCAATATTCATGCTGCACGTAAACGTTGCGGTAAGCAATTGGCTCGGGAAGTACAGATTAGTGCAGATGTCGTCACGGGAGTTCCTGATTCCAGTATTTCTGCTGCCATCGGATTCTCTGAACAAAGCGGTATTCCGTACGAGTTGGGATTAATCAAAAACCGCTATGTTGGCAGAACGTTCATCCAGCCGTCTCAAGCGTTGCGTGAAAAAGGCGTAAAGATGAAGCTGTCACCTGTACACCAAGTGGTTAGCGGCAAGCGAGTGGTAATGGTCGATGATTCAATCGTTCGTGGTACCACATCTAAACGTATAGTCGCCATGCTTCGTGCTGCGGGTGCTAAAGAAATACATGTTGTGATCGCTTCACCCCCATTGATTGCTCCGTGTTATTACGGAGTAGATATTAGTTCGGATTCAGAATTAATAGCAACAGGTCGTACTTTGGATGAAATGCGTGATGAAATCGGTGCAGATTCACTATCATTCTTATCAATAGAAGGAATGCTAGAAGCCAATGGCCGATCATCTGAAATGAAAAATTGCGGACAATGCTTAGCTTGTTTCACGGGTGAATATCCAACAGATATTTATTCGGACACGGCCATGCCGCATGAAAAAGAAATCGTACGATAGGAGGCCTTTCCATGTCGAAGGCATATGAAAAAGCGGGAGTTAATATTGAAGCTGGCTATGAGTCAGTTGAACGCATGAAGTCTCACGTAGCACGAACATCTCGTAAAGGGGTAGCGGGTGCATTTGGTGGGTTCGGCGGAATGTTCGATCTATCTGCGCTAGAATATAAAGAACCGGTACTCATTTCTGGTACAGACGGTGTTGGCACAAAGTTGAAATTGGCTTTCATGGCGGACCGTCATGACACGATTGGGATTGACTGTGTTGCAATGTGTGTGAATGATATCGTCGCACAAGGTGCAGAGCCTTTGTATTTCCTTGATTATGTAGCACTAGGTAAGGCAGTTCCAGAAAAAGTAGAAGCAATTGTTAAAGGTGTAGCGGACGGCTGCGTGCAATCCGGCGCGGCATTGATTGGTGGGGAAACGGCTGAAATGCCAGGTCTCTATGAAGAAGATGAATACGATTTGGCTGGCTTCGCAGTAGGAGCTTGTGAAAAGAGCAAGTTGGTTACAGGCGAGCGTGTACAAGAAGGTGACGTACTCGTTGGAATCGCATCAAGTGGTATCCATTCGAACGGTTACTCTTTAGTGCGCCATATTGTATTTGAACAATTAGGTGCAGATATTAATGGTACGATTGAAGGCTATGAAAGTCTTGGTACAGTAGCTGATGCATTGTTAAAGCCGACTAAGATCTATGCAAAGCCGGTACTTGAGATGCACCAGCAGCTTGATGTGCACTCGATGGGTCATATTACGGGCGGCGGATTCTTTGAAAACCTTCCTCGTATGTTCTCTGAAGGTTTTGGAGTAGAGGTAGATTTGGGTGCTTGGCCGGTACTTCCTGTATTCCAGATGCTGAAAGAAAAAGGTGAATTGACGGATCGTGATCTATATAGTGTCTTCAACATGGGTATCGGGTTCGTCGTCGCACTTCCTGAAGCAGAAGCTGAAAAAGCAATTGGCATCGCTAAAACACATGGCGAAGAGGCGTATGTAATCGGACGTGTTACGAAGCAAGAAGGCGTAACGTTTAACGGTGAACATGACGGGACATTGTCATAATGAAGAAAGTAAAGATCGCAATATTTGCTTCAGGGAGTGGCAGTAACTTTGCCGCTTTGGCAGAAGCTTGTAAAGCGGGGCGTATTCCGGCTGAAATCGTTTTGATGGTGACAGATAAACCTGATGCTTTCGTTAATGAACGGGCAAAAGAAGCAGGTATTTCTATTGCGGCATTTCGTCCTCGAGACTTTCAAACGAAGCAGGCGTACGAGCAAGCGGTACTTGATGCATTGCAAGAAGCGCAAGTAGAGTGGTTGATATTAGCGGGTTACATGCGCTTGATTGGTCCTGTTTTATTGGAAGCATACCCTGAACACATCATCAATATCCACCCGTCATTATTGCCTTCGTTTCCAGGTAAAGATGCGATTGGACAAGCGGTTGCTGCCGGCGTTAAAGTAACTGGCGTCACGGTACACCTCGTAGATGAAGGGATGGATACAGGTCCCATTTTAGCGCAGCGAGCAGTTAACGTTGTGGATGGGGATGTCGAGCAGACTGCTTTGGCTATCCATTCCGTGGAACACGAATTATATACAGCAACTTTACAGAACGTATTTAATAAATGATCAGCCTGTTGTGATGACAGGCTTTTTTTATAAACTGGAGGGAATTCCTTTGAAAAAACGCGCATTGTTGAGCGTATCGGATAAAAGTGGTGTACTAGAATTTGCGAAAGAACTCGAACAATTAGGATATGAATTATTATCTACTGGTGGTACGATGAAGCACTTAAAAGATAATGGTGTTGCCGTAACAGCAGTAGACGAAGTAACGGGATTCCCTGAAATCATGGAAGGACGCGTGAAAACATTGAACCCGATGATTCACGGTGGACTACTTGCGAAACAAGATGATCCTGGACATCAGGCACAAATGGAAGAGCATGGCATCCAGCCAATTGATGTAGTATGTGTGAATTTATATCCATTCAAAGAAACGATTTCAAAACCAGATGTATCAGCTGAAGATGCGATTGAAAATATCGATATTGGTGGACCTGCGATGTTGCGCGCATCTGCAAAGAACCACGCATACGTAACAGTGATCGTCGATGCAGCGGATTATGAAGCAGTACTTGATGAACTAAAAGCAGATGGCAAGACGACTTTGGAAACACGCCGTCGCTTGGCAGCTAAAGTATTCCGTCATACAGCGGCTTATGATTCATTGATTTCAGGATACTTAACAGATCTTGCAGGCGAGCAATTCCCTGAACAAGTAACGTATACATACGAGTTGAAGCAGCCATTGCGTTATGGAGAAAATCCTCATCAGCAAGCGGCATTCTATAGTCGCCCACTTGGATCTGATTTCTCGATCGCCTATGCACAACAGCTTCATGGAAAAGAACTTTCTTATAATAATATTCAAGATGCCAACGCAGCAATCCAAATCATCAAGGAATTTACTGAACCTGCAGCAGTTGCAGTTAAGCATATGAACCCTTGTGGTGTAGGTACAGGCGAGACGATTGCTGACGCATTCAAAAAAGCCTATGAAGCAGATTCAACATCTATTTTTGGTGGAATCATCGCGTTAAATAAAGAAGTGGATCAAGAAACGGCAGTACAGCTTGCTGATATTTTCCTTGAAATCATTATTGCCCCTTCATTTACGGAAGAGGCACTTGAGACATTAACGAAAAAGAAAAATATCCGCTTGTTGACGATTTCATTCGAACAGCAGAAAAAAGATCAGTGGAATACCGTATCTGTCGAAGGTGGCTTGTTGATGCAACAGCCTGACGCGCATGGTTTTGCAGAAGCGGATATTAAAGTAGCGACAGACCGTGAGCCGACTGAAGCAGAGTGGAATGCGATGAAACTAGGATGGGCAGTTGTGAAGCATGTGAAGTCCAATGCAATCGTTGTAACAGATGAGCATATGACAATCGGTGTTGGTGCTGGCCAAATGAATCGTGTAGGTGCTGCGAAAATCGCATTAACACAAGCGGGCGAACGTGCAAAGGGAGCAGCTCTTGCCTCTGACGCATTCTTCCCTATGGATGATACAGTCGAAGCAGCAGCAAAAGCAGGCATTACGGCAATCATCCAACCAGGTGGTTCGGTAAAAGATGCAGATTCTATTAAAAAAGCCAATGAATACGGTATTACAATGGTATTTACAGGCGTACGTCATTTCAAACACTAAGAGTACAGGGAGTAGATGAACATGAGAGTTCTTGTAATTGGGAGCGGTGGTCGTGAACATGCGATTGCCAAACAGTTCAACCAAGCGCCTTCTGTATCAGAAGTATTTGTAGCGCCTGGTAACGACGGTATGCAAGGAGATGCAACATGTGTGCAGATTGCAGCGACAGACTTTGAAGCTCTGGCAAAATTTGCAATTGAAAAGCGTGTTACATTGACGTTTGTTGGTCCTGAACAGCCGCTAGCAGAGGGAATTGCTGATTACTTCCTTGATAAAGGTCTAACAGTATTCGGTCCGACAAAAGCAGCAGCCCGCATCGAAGGCAGTAAATCATTCGCTAAGGAGATCATGGACAAGTATGATATTCCGACAGCGGCCTATGGAACATTTACGGATGCCGAAGAAGCAAAGACATTCATTCGTGAGCAAGGTGCTCCTATTGTCGTGAAGGCAGACGGATTGGCAGCCGGAAAAGGCGTAATCGTCGCAATGGAGTTACAAGAAGCACTGGATGCAGTAGACGATATGATTGGTAATCAAAAGTTTGGTGAATCGTCTTCACGTGTAGTGGTCGAAGAATTCCTCGATGGTGAAGAGTTCTCTTATATGTCGTTCGTCCATGACGGACAAATCTATCCAATGGTCATTGCGCAAGATCATAAACGAGCGTATGACGGAGATCGTGGTCCGAATACAGGCGGAATGGGGGCCTATTCCCCAGTTCCACAAATTTCAGATGCAATTGTACAAGAAGCGTATGATCGCGTAGTCGTACCTACTGTCGATGCCATGACAGAAGAAGGAATTCCTTTTACAGGAATCCTTTATGCAGGTTTAATACTTACTGAGCAAGGTCCAAAAGTTATTGAATTCAATGCCCGCTTTGGCGATCCAGAAACACAAGTCGTCTTGCCGCGCATGAAATCGGACTTTGGTAAATTCATGGAAGCTCTAATGGCTGGAGAATCATTTGATCTTGAGTGGCATGAAGAAGCCATGTTAGGCGTTGTCATTGCGTCAGAAGGATATCCTTCTGATGTAGTGAATGGTCGTACACTTCCTAACCTTGAAATACTGACTGACAAAGGACTGGACGTTTTCCACGCAGGAACTAAGCTAGAAGGCGACCACTTTGTTGGAAATGGCGGACGTGTTCTTCTAGTAGCCTCAAAAGCGGCTACGTTAAAGGAAGCTCAGGAAAAAGTTTATAACGGTCTTGCAGATCAACAATGGGATGGATTCTTCCACCGAACGGATATCGGATGGCGTACATTTGAATAAGTAATGAAAACGGACTGTCTTGGAGTAGTGTATTACTTCCAAGACAGTCTTTTTTATATAAAAGAGTAAAGGATCATCCGAAAAAAAGTGTTGCCATTTCTCGATGCAAGAGATTGATATGTTAACAATAACTAGTTATCCACAGGATTTCACACGAACTGTTATTTAAAAGTGGAAAAGCTGTGAGTAAGTTGTTGGTAATGTGTGTAAGTATGCATTTCTCTGTGGATTAACATAAAAGGGATTGTGGACAACCTTATCCTGTCCTATCTATTCCTGGCAGGATGGCTATGGTACTATAAAGCAACAGCTAGAATACTACAAACATTTTAAAGGGATGGTGAGCAACGTGTGGAGTGCGAAAGAAATACAGTCACAACTAGCAATTATTAATGGACAAGAAGCGCCCGACATTGTAATAGAAAATGCTACATATTTACATTCTATATTTAAGAAGTGGGTGCAAGGGAACATCTGGATTCAGGGAGATCGCATTGTCTACGTTGGAGAACGTATGCCCGCTATGCTCGAAGGGATGGAATGTGTTGATGCATCAGAAAAGAAAATAGTACCTGGATATATTGAACCGCATGTCCATCCTTTCCAATTATATAATCCTGAAACATTTGCTGATTACGCATCTCGACGTGGAACTACTACGTTTTTATCAGACAATTTACTTCTTTTCACTATGCTCGATAAGCAAAGCGCATTTACGTTCATTGATCAATTGAATGAATTGCCATTCTCTTTTTATTGGTGGGCACGTGTCGATTCACAGACCGTTCTGCAAAATGAAAAAGAGCTTTTCAATCCAGAAGATATTGCACAATGGATGGAGCGTCCCGATGTGTTGATGACAGGGGAGCTGACTGGTTGGCCTAGATTATTGCAAGGAGATCAAAGTATGATGCAGTCTATAGCGAAATCCAAACGACTTCGAAAAAAAGTGGAAGGTCATTTTCCAGGTGCATCGGAACGCACATTGGCTCGTATGAAATTGCTAGGGGCAGATGGTGACCATGAAGCAATGACCGTCGAAGAAGTAGAACGACGTTTACAACAAGGATATGCTACTACATTGCGTTACTCATCCATTCGTCCGGATTTACCTGATTTATTGAAAGGCATTGTAGAAAAAGAATGGGATGTTTTCGATCACTTGATGATGACGACAGACGGTTCTACACCTTCGTTCTATCGTGAAGGTGTCATGGATCAATGCATTCAGATAGCGCTTGATGCTGGAGTCCCACCGATTGATGCGTATCAAATGGCATCTTATAACGTGGCGAGGTACTACGATATTACGGACTTGCATAGTGTAATTGCAACTGGCCGTTTTGCGACGTTGAATTTTTTAGAGAATGAACATAATCCTGTGCCTACTGATGTATTGTCAAAGGGGAAGTGGATACTTCGTGATAGTAAATCTACTGCTACATTCGAATCGGTGGATTGGGATGCATTACCGATATTCGAATTGCCTTATGAACTGACAGATGAAGACTTCTCATTTCCTTCTTCACTAGGGATTCAAATGGTGAATGATGTCATTACGAAAGTATATGAAAGTGATTTGGATCTCTCAAGCCCGACTATTATCTCTAGTGATGAATGCTATTTGATGTTAGTAGATAAGAACGGAAAGTGGCGGGTCAATACCTTGCTGAAAGGATTCGCGAATAATCTGCAAGGTTTTGCATCTTCCTATTCAAATACGGGTGATATACTAATAATTGGACAAGACTGGAAAGAGATGAAGAGAGCATTCAATGAAATGAAGAGAATAGGTGGAGGTATGGCTCTTGCTGAAAATGGCAAGATTATTGAAACATTACCACTAGCAGTTGCTGGCGGATTGTCCAGCCAACCGATGGAAGTTATTATAGAAGAAGAGTTGGCAATGAAAAAGGCTTTAGGAGAACGGGGCTATGCCCATGGAGATGCTGTCTATACATTATTATTCCTTCAATCCGTTCACTTACCACACGTTCGAATTACACCGGTTGGCGTCGTCCATGTATTGAAAAATGAACTGTTAATTCCTAAAATAGAAAGGTAGGAACGTATATTGATACGGAATAAACGAAAGGTACTCTTAGTAGCCGCAGTTAGCTTTTTATGTCTAGGTGGTTGTTCTTCGAAAGACCAATCTGTACCCGATGAACAAGAGAAACCTATAAGTAAACAGAATGAAATAGCACCTTTTACAGGTGAGGTGATCACGAATGCAATGGATCATCGCCCTGTCTTGGCGACAATTAGTAATATTCCTGCTGCACGCCCGCAGTCGGGTCTTGCGGACGCTGATCAAATATATGAATTTTTGGCAGAAGGTCAAATTACGCGATACGCTGCACTGTTTCAAAGTACAGTGCCTGATCAAATGGGCCCTATTCGAAGCGCGCGTGATTATTTTGTACACTTAGCAGAAGGTATGGATGCATTCTATATTGCTCATGGCTATAGCCCAGATGCAAAGAAATTACTCGATGAACAAGTAGTCGATCATGTAAACGGTATACATCATGATGGAACTTTATTTGAACGTTCAGCAGATCGTCGGGCTCCACATAACTCGTATATTTCAAAGGAACATATTGAAGAAGCATTTCGTCTCAAGAATGCTTCTGAAAAGATCACTGCACAGCCATCCTTTTCTTTCCTAAATCCCGATGAAAGTGATAAAATAGGGGATATGGCATCAGCGGTTCAAGTATCATACAGTTCAGATCCAAATTATATTAGTACGTATCAATATAATGAAGAAGAAAATCGGTATTATCGATCTGTTAACGGCATTGATACAGTGGATAAGCTAAATGAACGTCGGGTAGAACTGGCGAACATCATCGTGATGGAAATGGATCATCAAACAGTTGATCAACAAGGAAGGCTCGCAATTGATTTAGAATCTGGCGGCCAGGCCATGCTGTTTCATGAAGGGATCGCTAAAACGATTGAATGGCAAAATAAAGATGGATTTTTAACCCCAGTGGAACAAGGCATACCTGTTAAATTAACGGCGGGGAAAACTTGGATCCATATCATTCCATCATTATCAGGTCCTTCTACTTCCGTCACTTATACTCCGTAAGATCGACATAGAGAGAGGGCGAGGACATGCAAATAAATAAACTCCGTGGTGAACAAATAGATCAGCTGTTTCAAGCAATTTTGGAACTAAGGGATGTAGAAGAATGTTACAAGTTTTTTGACGATATCTGCACAATGAGCGAAGTTCAATCACTGGCACAAAGACTGGATGTAGCCCATAAACTTCGACTTAAAAAAACTTATGATAATATTCAACAAGAAACAGGCGCAAGCACAGCTACTATTTCCCGCATACGCCGTTGTGTAGATTACGGATCTGGCGGTTACAACCTCATGCTGGACCGACTTTATCCGGAACTCCCGAACAACCAATCAAAAAATAACTAAAACAACCGGCCAGGGATAAAACCCCACCGGTTTTTTAAAAATTATATAAAAATAACATAAAAAAGAAGGTGGAAATAAAAATGGACTATAAAACATGGCGGCATGCCTTTAAAATTGATCCAGCTAAAGACCTTACTGATGAACAACTAGAGGCGGTAGCAGAATCGGGGACAGATGGAGTCATCATTGGTGGATCTGACGGTGTTACACTGGAAAACGTACTGGATTTACTTGCACGATTCCGTCGTTTTTCCGTACCACTCGCATTAGAAGTATCTACTGTTGAATCGGTTACACCAGGTTTCGATTATTACTTCATTCCGACTGTCTTAAATACAACGGATTCAAAATGGATGAACGGCTTGCATCACGAAGCCTTGCGAGAATACGGTCATATGATGAATTTCGATGAATTGGTCACAGAAGGTTACTGTATACTAAATCCAGATTGCACAGCCGCGAAGGTAACAGGGGTCGATCGTGTCCCAGATGAAGAAGACGTACAAGCATATGCACGTATGGCGGAACATTTATTTTCCTTGCCAATCTTTTATTTAGAATACAGTGGACAATATGGCGATCCGCAAATTGTTCGATCAGCGAAAGAATTACTCAGTAACACGCGTCTCTTTTATGGTGGCGGAATACGCTCAACAGAACAAGCGCAAGAAATGGCTGCCATTGCAGATACTATTGTAGTGGGAAATGTTGTTTATGATGATCTAAAAACGGCTCTTAAAACAGTGGATGCTGTAAAATCTGTTCCATTACCTATGTGAGTAGTATATAGTTAGAACAAATGTTCCTAAAGGCGGTACGAATATGAATAAACTATCAGATGATTTACTAAAAGGCATGAATCCTGAGCAAGCACGCGCAGTCAAGACAACGGAAGGTCCGTTGCTTATTATGGCGGGGGCGGGTTCAGGAAAGACTCGTGTATTGACACATCGAATTGCGTATTTGGTTGTAGAGAAGCAAGTGTATCCTTCGAATATATTAGCTATTACATTTACAAATAAAGCAGCACGTGAAATGCGTGATCGTATTGATGGACTGCTAGGCGCCGGCTCTGGAGAACGTATGTGGGTTTCGACATTCCACTCGATGTGTGTTCGGATTCTACGGAAGTACGTAGATCGTATTGGGTTATCCAAAAACTTTACTATTCTCGACAGTGCGGACCAAATGACCGCGATGAAACGAGTATTGAAAGAACTTAATCTAGACCCGAAACAGAATGATCCACGGGCGATGCTCGGAATTATTGGAAACGCGAAGAATGAGTGTATAGATGCAATAGAGTTCCGTAAAAATTCGGATCCACAAAACCCACATGAGCGTACAGTAGCAGATATTTACGATCGTTATACTAAAAAGTTACGCCAGAATCAGTCAATGGACTTTGATGATTTGATTATGATGACAACTGTTTTGTTTGAGCGTGTTCCTGAAGTGCTGGAGTATTATCAAAATAAATTTCAGTATATTCATGTGGATGAGTACCAAGATACAAACAATGCGCAGTATCGTCTCGTCAAGATGCTTGCATCAAAATTCCGCAATGTCTGCGTAGTAGGTGACTCGGATCAGTCGATTTATCGTTGGCGTGGTGCGGACATTGGTAACATACTGTCTTTTGAAAAAGATTATAAAGAAGCGAATGTCATTCTTTTAGAGCAAAATTACCGTTCCACTAAAAGAATTTTACAAGCCGCCAATGAAGTAATCGACAATAATAAAAGTCGCTACGACAAGAAATTACGCACAGATAATCCTGAGGGCGAATTGATTTCAATATACAAAGCGCGCGATGAGAAAGATGAGTCGCAATTTGTTGTCCAGCAAATCATTGAGTTAAAGGAAGAAATGGGATTAACACTTGATCAATTTGCAATACTGTACCGAACGAATGCACAGTCTCGTCTAATTGAGGAATACTTATTGAAATCTAACCTCGACTATACAATTGTCGGTGGTACAAAGTTCTATGATCGAAAAGAAATTAAAGATTTGCTGGCATATTTACGTCTGATTGCTAATAACGATGATGATTTGGCCTTAGCAAGAATCATTAATGAACCGAAACGAAGCATTGGTGCTACTTCATTTGAACGAATGGCGACATTCTCTCTTCAAAATGACCGTTCCATATTCGATTCATTACAAGAAGTTGATTTCATGGGCTTGCCTAAAAAAGCATTGACAGAAACCGTGAAATTCCATGAAATGATTAATGGATTCACGCAAATGCAAGAGTTTCTATCTGTTACGGAATTAGTAAAAGAGGTCATTGAAAAGTCCGGCTATCGCGAGATGTTGGAAAAAGAGAAATCAATCGAAGCAGAAAGCCGGCTTGAGAATATTGAAGAATTCTTATCCGTTACAGAAGCATTTGAAAAACGTTCCGCGGAAGAAGAGGAAGAACCGACACTCGTTGCATTCTTGACGGACCTGGCGCTAGTAGCTGATATCGATACGTTAGATAAAGAAGAGAACACTTCCACTGAAAAAATCGTCCTAATGACGATGCACGCAGCAAAAGGCTTGGAATATCCAGTGGTCTTTGTATTAGGCATGGAAGAAAATATCTTCCCACATATTCGAGCACTCGCTGATCCAGAAGAAATGGAAGAAGAACGAAGACTTGCTTACGTAGCGATAACGCGTGCAGAACAGCGCCTTTACCTGACGTGTGCGGGTCACAGAATGTTATTCGGTAAGTCGAACTTCAATCAGCCATCCCGTTTCCTTAATGAAATTTCCGAAGAACTGACGGAGTTGTTGGCAGATGGCAATGGCATGAGTGTACCGTTCGCTCAAGCACCTAAAGCAAGAGCCAAACGTCCAGCAGTTAAACGCCCAGCTTACAATGAAAGCGGCGGGGAGAAAATGCAGTGGAAACCAGGTGACAAGGCGTCCCATAAAATATGGGGGATCGGAACTGTCGTTAGCGTTAAAGGTAGCGCAGATGACATGGAGTTGGATATCGCATTCCCTAATCCAGTAGGTATCAAGCGACTATTAGCTAAATTTGCACCGATTGAAAAAGAATAAAGCGTTCCTAGGAGTGTGGAAAATAGATGGATGATGTTCTAGAACTAGAGAAGCGGGTAGCGGAGCTCAATAAACTTCTGCATGAATACGGGCGTGCTTATTATGATCTGGATGCCCCTATCGTTCCCGATTCAGAATATGATAAAAAGATGCAGGAATTGCTGGCAATTGAAGAAGCGCATCCAGACTTGATCTATCCTGATTCACCGACACAACGAGTGGGTGGTGCTCCACTTGAAGTGTTCAGTAAAGTGGTTCATCGTCATCCGATGCTCAGTTTGGCGAATGCGTTCAATGAAGAAGACTTGCGAGATTTTGACAGACGGGTGAAGGAAGCGACAGGGAGCGCTGTCTATGTATGTGAACTAAAGATTGATGGTCTTGCTGTTTCATTGCAATATGAAGAGGGACGGCTTGTACAAGGAGCTACTCGTGGAGATGGTGCAGTTGGAGAAGATATTACAGCCAATTTGAAGACCATTCGTTCAGTACCACATACATTGAAAGAGTCCTTGACGATTGAAGTCCGTGGTGAAGCGTATATGCCGAAGAATTCATTTGTTAAGCTAAATGAAGACCGTGATGAAGCAGGCGAAGTACCTTTTGCTAACCCGCGAAATGCAGCCGCGGGTTCATTACGTCAACTGGATTCAAAAGTGGCTGAGAGTAGAAATTTAGCTACGTTCATTTATGCAGTTGGCGGAGATGCTGAAGTATATGGGCTGGACAGTCACTCAGAAGCACTCAATAAAGTCGATGAACTAGGGTTGACGACGAACAAAGAACGTAAACGTTGCGCAACGATCGAAGAAGTATTGGAATACGTTGCCTACTGGACAGAAAACAGACAGAATCTTGATTATGAAATTGATGGTATTGTCATAAAAGTAGACAACTTTGAATCGCAGGAACAGTTAGGGTATACAGCAAAGAGTCCTAAATGGGCCATAGCGTATAAATTCCCCGCTGAAGAAGTGCATACTAAACTAGTCGATATAGAGCTAAGTGTAGGTCGAACAGGGGTAGTTACACCGACAGCCATCCTCGTGCCAGTTTTGGTGGCAGGTACGACAGTTGGCCGTGCATCCTTGCACAATGAAGATCTGATTCGCGAAAAAGATATCCGAATTGGTGATCATGTAGTGCTTCGCAAAGCTGGCGATATCATTCCTGAAATCGTCATGGCATTGAAAGATCAACGAACAGGTGAAGAAGAGCCATTCCATATGCCGGACAACTGTCCTGTATGCGATTCAGAACTTGTGAGGATTGAAGGGGAAGTTGCACTTCGTTGTGTGAATCCTAAGTGTCCTGCGCAGATGAAAGAAGCATTAATCCATTTCGTTTCAAGAAGAGCAATGAATATAGATGGAGTCGGTGAAAAACTAATCGAGCAATTGTACACAGCGAATCTTGTGCAAGATGTATCTGATCTATATACGTTAACGAAGGAAGCTTTACTAGGATTAGAGCGAATAGGAGAGAAATCTGCTACAAATATTTTAACGGCTATAGAACAATCCAAAGAAAATTCGTTAGAGAAATTACTGTTTGGTTTGGGCATTCGTCACGTCGGTGAAAAAGTTGCCAGAATCTTAGCGGAACAATATCGTACACTCGATGCTTTAGAACAGGCTACTGAAGAGGAACTTTTGAATATCTTTGAGATTGGTGCGATCGTAGCTGATTCTGTGACAACGTACTTCAGTACGGAAGAAGTTCAAGAAGTCATGAATAAGTTGCGTTCCTACGGTGTAAATACTGTTTATAAAGGTGTTACACGCGAAGAGTTGCCGACTACTGGACCTTTCGCTGGGAAAACGATTGTACTGACAGGAAAGCTTACTGAATTAACGCGCGGAGAAGCAAAAGAACAGATTGAATCGCTTGGTGGATCCGTCAGTGGCAGTGTCAGTAAGAAAACGGATCTAGTTATTGCAGGCGAGGATGCGGGCTCCAAGTTGACGAAAGCACAAGAATTAGAGATTGAAATTTGGGATGAACAAGCTATGCTTGATGCCCTTGGAGTGGATATGAATGAGAAGAACGACTAAGTGGTTCGCGACGGGCATTCTGTCAGCAGCTTTGTTGACAGGATGTGTACCGGCACCGGGCGATGATCAGGAAAAAGCAGTGCAAGAAACAGAAGAAAGTGAGCAGGAAATGGTGCTCATTCCTGATGCGCAGATCAAGAAAGAGTATTACAGGACGCCTGTTCCATTTAAAAAGAGTGCGAGCAGAGGATTGGTCGTCAACAACTTGAATACGAAGTATGATATTCAGGAAACTGAAGAAGGTTTATTACGTCTATCTTCATTGTATTACGACCCGAAAGATTATTTCTTTCAGGAAGGTCAATATATAGATCGTGATACGGCGAAGCAATGGATTTCTAGAAAATCTAATTTTGAAGCAGGTCTCAATCCAGCAATTACGGAAGGTATGTCCCCTGCCCAAATAGCAGAAGAAGCACCAATTTATCTGGCACACATTGTCGAACAAAATTATCTACAGATGACAGATGATAAAAAAGTGAAATTGGCTGGAATATCGATAGGTCTTGCGATGAATTCAATTTACTATCCGCGTGAAGGTAATGAACGCTCGATCGATGACAAAACGATAGAAGAAAAGGGCAAGAAGATGGCGGATATTATCTTGAGTCGATTACGCAGTAAACCGGAGCTTGCGGATGTTCCTATAGCGGTAGGACTATTTAAACAAGAAAGCCGCAATGATATTGTGCCGGGCACGTATTTTGCTACATCATTTGCCGCAAAAGGCAAAAACGAATTTACGGGTTGGAAAGAAGTGGACGAGCAGTATGTATTACTCCCTGCATCTTCTTCAACAGGAAATTATCGTGATCTAAATACTACATTCAAAAACTTTAAACAAGATATTGATGATTACTTCCCGAGCTTTGTGAATGTCATCGGAACTGCTTTTTATAAAGACCAAAAGCTCAATTCATTAACGGTGGAAATTCCTATACAATTCTTCGGTAAAACGGAACTAATCGGATTTTCACAATACCTCACATCATTAGTAAAAACGCATTTTAAAGGTGTGCCGATTGAAATAAGTGTTACTTCAGTGAATGGGCCAGAAGTGTTGATTGTACATGATCAAGATAGGGAAGAACCGTTCGTGCATGTCTACGGTTATTAATAAAATTCAGGTAGTAACATGAACTTTCCAAGAAACTGATTAAATGGTATGATTAATTGTACGATTGCAAAATGAGGAGGAACGATGTATGACAACATTTTCGAAAGAAGACGTCAAGTATTTTGCGGATTTCGTCCGTATTGGCCTCTCCGAGGAAGACAAAGAAAATTTCTCTGCAAAGATAGCAGATTTGATTGAAAGTGTAAGCAATTTAAAAGAAGTGGATGTTACAGGTGTAAAACCAATGACGCACCCGGTTGCTATGATCAACGTCCTACGTGAAGATGTGCCAAAAGATATCTTGGACCGTGAAGTAATGCTAGCTAGTGCTGAAGATCAGGAAGACGGACTTATCAAGGTTCCGGATATTCTGTAATCGAATTCGCAGTATAGAATACCATTCATGGCACAATGATAGTAGGAGGAAAAGTGATGACGTTAACTAGTAAAACAGCAACAGAACTTCAAGCTCTTTTACAAAAAGGGGAAGTTACTGCTAAAGAAGTAACAGAGGCAACATTACAAACAATTGAACAGCACGAAGAGAAAATTCATGCATTCATTCATGTTGCAAAAGAAGAGGCAACGAAGCGTGCAGAACAACTTGATCAAGAAGATGCTAGTACACGCGGACGTCTTTTCGGAGTTCCGATTGGTATTAAGGATAATATTGTAACAAAAGATATGACGACAACATGTGCAAGTAAAATGTTGGAAGATTTCGTACCTGTTTATAATGCTACAGCTATTGATAAATTGGAAGCTGCAGGCGCTGTCAACATGGGTAAACTTAATATGGATGAATTTGCAATGGGTTCCACAACTGAAACATCCTTTTTTGGTAATACATTAAATCCTTGGAATACAGACTATGTACCAGGTGGTTCATCAGGTGGTTCCGCAGCAGCAGTCGCAGCAGGAGAAGTCCCACTTTCCCTTGGTTCAGATACTGGCGGTTCAGTTCGTCAACCAGCTGCATTCTGTGGAATTGTTGGAATGAAACCTACATACGGTCGTATTTCACGTTTTGGTTTAACAGCGTTCGCTTCTTCACTTGATCAAATCGGTACATTGTCACGCACTGTAGAAGATAACGCATTATTGCTTAGCGTAATCGCAGGTGAAGATGACAATGATAGTTCGTCATCTGCAAAGGCGGTTCCTGATTTCACAGCAGCTCTAACAGGCGATATTAAAGGTCTGAAAGTTGCAGTTCCAAAACCTTATCTAGGTGAAGGTGTCGATGCAGAAATTGCTGCAGCAGTAAAAGAAGCAATTACTGTATTGGAATCCCTTGGAGCGATTTGTGAAGAGGTAGAATTGCCACATATTCAATATGCGCCAACTACGTATTATGTAATTTCTTCTTCGGAAGCTCAATCCAATCTTTCACGTTTTGATGGATTGCGTTATGGCTATCATACAGAAAATGCTGAAAACCTTGAGCAAGCATATTTCCGTACCCGTCAAGAAGGATTTGGCGATGAAGTGAAAAAACGTATTATTTTCGGTACGTATGCTATGAGTGCGGATCATCATGAAGAATTGTATGTACGCGCACAAAAGACTCGTACTTTGATTGCACAAGACTTTGATTCTGTATTTGAAAAGTATGATGTAGTCATTGGACCAACTGCTGCTACAACAGCATTTAAGCTTGGCGAAACAGGCGGAGATCAGCTCGTTCATTATGCAAATGATGTCTTGGCTGTACCAGCGAATCTTACAGGCCGTCCAGCGCTATCCGTACCATGTGGTTTCGTTAACGAACTACCGGTTGGAATGCAAATCATGGGTAAACACTTTGATGAGGAAACATTATATAAAGTCGCTCATGCCTATGAGCAAGCTACTGATTTCCACAAGCGTACTCCATCGATTCAGGAGGGGAAATAATTATGAACTTCGAGACAATTGTCGGATTAGAAATCCACGTAGAGCTTAAAACAGATACTAAAATCATGTCTCCAGCACCCGCTCATTTTGGTGCGGAGCCAAATAAAAACATTCACGTAACAGACATCGCGTATCCCGGTGTTTTACCTACGTTAAATAAAAAAGCTGTTGAATTTGGAATGAAGGCGTCCATGGCACTGAACTGTGACGTAGCGCCAATCATGAACTTTGACCGCAAGCACTACTTCTATCCAGATAATCCAAAAGCATACCAAATCTCTCAGGATAAGCGTCCTGTAGGAGCAAACGGTTGGATTGAAATTGAAGTAGACGGCAAGAAGAAGAAAATCCGTATTGAACGTGTACATTTAGAAGAAGATGCGGGAAAACTGACGCATACAGAAAATGGACATTCATTAGTGGATTTGAACCGTCAAGGAACACCATTAATTGAAATCGTTACAGAAGCAGATGTGCGTTCTCCAGAGGAAGCATATGCATTTCTGGAAAAACTAAAAGCAATCATTCAATATACAGGCGTATCTGATGTACGTATGGAAGAAGGATCACTTCGTTGTGATGCCAATATTTCATTGCGTCCATTCGGTCAGGAGAAATTTGGAACGAAAACAGAATTGAAAAACTTGAACTCGTTTAACTTTATTCGCCGCGGTATTGCAAATGAAGTAGCGCGTCAAGAAAAAATTCTATTGTCTGGCGGTACTATTCAGCAAGAAACTCGTCGTTACGACGAAACAACTGGTGACACTGTGTTGATGCGAATTAAAGGCAGTGCCAATGATTATCGCTTTATCAATGACCCAGACTTGCCTGAAGTCCATATCGAACAAGAATGGATTGACCGTGTTCGTAAGGAAATTCCTGAATTGCCAGATGCACGTAAAGAGCGTTATGTATCCGAAATGGATCTTCCTGAATACGATGCGCACGTATTAACATTAACAAAAGAAATGTCCGATTTCTTTGATGCAACGGTAAAAGCTGGAGCAGAACCAAAGTTAGCTTCCAACTGGTTGATGGGTGACGTATCGGCTTATCTGAACGCAGAATCAAAAGAGTTGCATGATACGCCACTAACACCTGAAAACTTGGCGCAACTTGTGAAATTGATAACAGATGGTACTATTTCTTCTAAAATCGCGAAAAAAGTATTTACTGATCTTGCGAAAAAAGGCGGAAATCCTGCTGATATCGTCAAAGAAAAAGGACTTGTTCAAATCTCTGATGAAGGTACATTGCGTACAATCATTACGGAAATCTTGGATAACAATGATCAGTCAATTGAAGACTTTAAAAATGGTAAGGATCGTGCTGTTGGATTCTTAGTCGGACAAGTCATGAAAGCAACAAAAGGACAAGCTAATCCACCACTTGTTAATAAATTATTGATGGAAGAGATCAAGAAACGCTAATCTATCAATCAAAAAACGTGCCAGGAGAGGTCAATACAGTCTGATCCTGGACGTTTTTCCATGTTAACTTATACAGTAAAACAGGAGGGGATTGTATTGAAAACAGAACAACAATATTTCGAAGAAGCTGTTTCACTTCAAACATATATGGACAAAATGGAAACACATAAGGAAAACAGTTTTTTGATCTATAATGAATTTGAAGTGCCTCAGGATGACGAATTTATTGAGTTGTTGAAAGAAAAGCAGCCCCATGTATTAGTCATTACTGAAGACTGGTGTGGTGATGCCATGTTGAATAATCCGATCCTCCGTAAAATAGCGGAAGCTGCCAATATAGAAGTACGTACTGTATTGCGGGATGAAAATCCAGAGCTAATTGACCGTTATTTGACGAATGGCGGACGTTCCATTCCCATGTATCTATTACTGAATCCTGCTGGTGAAGTAGTTGGGAAGTGGGGGCCACGTGCACCAATTCTTCAAAAGTATGTGATGGATGGTCGTGCAGAGTTACCGGCCAAGGAAGCACCGGATTTTGAAGAGAAGCAAAAAGTCTTTTATTCGAAATTGATGTCTGAATATACATCCAAACCTGAAAATTGGCTTGCCGTTTATGGTGATATCCGTTCGACTTGGCTACCTGTTTTACAATCGTCTAAGTAACGTCATGCAAGACACTGTGTGAAGATGGTAAAGGTCTGATTTCTTTCAGACACGAAAGGATCGAGGGGAAAGTGTATGAAACGTGCACGTATTATTTATAATCCTACTGCCGGAAGAGAAGTCTTCCGTAAACATTTAGCAGAAGTCCTCGAGAAATTGGAGAATGCGGGTTATGAAACATCCGCTCACGCTACGACTTGTGAAGGCGATGCTACGGCCGCTGCACAAGATGCGGTTCGCAGAGGATTCGATGTTATTATTGCTGCAGGTGGCGATGGAACGCTCAATGAAGTAATTGAAGGTGTTGGACACTTTGAAAAACGTCCGAAAATTGGTTTGATTCCAATGGGGACAACCAATGATTTTGCAAGGGCGTTGCGTATTCCTAGAGAAATTGACGATGCGGTAGATATCATTTGCCAAGGGGATTCTATTCCAGTCGATGTGGGTATGATGAATGATCGCTATTTCATTAATATCGCTGGTGGCGGTCGTATGACAGAACTAACATATGAAGTTCCAAGCCGATTGAAAACAGTGATTGGTCAATTAGCGTATTATTTAAAAGGAATTGAAATGCTGCCTTCGATACATTCCAGTCATCTTCGTATTGAATATGATGGAAATGTCTTTGATGAGGAAGCAATGATGTTCTTGATCGGATTGACTAATTCAGTGGGTGGATTTGAAAAACTGGCTCCTAACTCCAGTATTAACGATGGGTACTTTACTTTACTGATTTTAAAGAAATGTAATATCGCAGAGTTTATTCGCGTGGTAACATTGGCTTCTCGAGGAGAACATTTGGATGATCCTTTAGTCGTTTCTGCGAAAGCAGAAAAGATTGTGGTGACTTCAAAAGATGAAGTGTTGTTAAATTTAGATGGAGAATACGGTGGTGTATTGCCCGCCACTTTCCAGAACTTATATCAACATGTCGAAATGTTTGTACCCCTCCAGAAGTTGCGTCCGCAAGATCAAGTAAAGAAAATCAAATAAAAGACAAGCAAAAAGACTATTCCAGTCGAATTTCTAAGGTTCGGTTGGAATAGTCTTTTATTGTGCAAAATTAATTGGGTGAGCCCGATGCAATACGCATCTTATCAGGTCGATATCAGATGTATTCAATCGCTTCTCCTTGTTTAGCAGCTAACTTTGGCACTTCTTGCAACGGCATCCAACGATAGCTGAATAATTGACCTGCGTCTTTACCTTCACCTTCTACGATGTATTCCCACTCGTTCTTTGATTCGCCTACATAATTAAAATGGAAAATTGTACGTTCGTAGATTACATTTTTGTCTTCTGGGAAAAACTTAGAGGATTTAACTTTACCTTCAAGTATAAGTTCATCGCGCACGATACCGGATTCTTCTTCGATTTCTCTATATAATGCATCCAATAGTAGTTCGTTGCGTTCAATCGTACCTCCAGGAACTTGTAGACCTGCTTCAGGCTGATCCTTTTGCTCATAAACAAGCAATTTGCGGTGTCTGCCTTCGCCTTTTGTAATATACGCTATAACTTTTCGTTTTACTCTTTTCAATATCTTTCACCTCTCATTAGTTAACCAATTATACTGCAAATTAGTATAAAAAGCAAATAGAATTAGTTAATTAATTATTATATAACAAATCGATGGGGAGTAAACTTGAATATACGTCTAAATTTCAACAAATCCATTTTAAGAGGTTATTTTATTGAATTTTTAGGGAAACTCTTAAATAGAACTGTGCAAGGAGTGATGATGTGTATAAG